>WQSX01000010.1 GCA_009787625.1 Oscillospiraceae bacterium | reverse complement strand
CGAACGCAGTTCGCCCCTACAGGGGTATTGCCTTTCCGGTGTAGGGGCGAACTGCGTTCGCCCGCTTTGGTTATCGACATTGATTAAATACCGAGGAAACAATACCCTTATCTTCCGTAATAAAATAGTCCTAACTGGGTGCGATTTTTCACACCCAGTTTTTCCATTATAACAACAATATTATTTCGCACGGTTCCCTCACTGAGAAATAGTTGCTCTGCAATTTTTTTGTTTGTAAGTCCCTGTGCCACAAGCTCTGTTATTTCTTGCTCTCGTGGGGTTAAGTTATCCAGTGCGGGATTTTCTTCAGGGGCTGTTAATGTCTTCAACACGTCCATATCCAACACCCCAACACCATCTACCAAGGGTCGGAGTTTTCCCGCAATTTCGGAAATCTTGTCAGTTTTGAGCAAGTAGCCGTCCGCTCCCGCACTGAGTGCTTGCGAAATATTCGGCTTATCGTCAAAAGTGGTGAGCATCATGATACGCACGTCAGGATATACTCGCTTTATTGAGCGCGTGGCGGCAATTCCGTCTACATTTGGCATACGAATATCCATCAAAACAACATCAGGTTGCTCCGCTTCACACATTTTAAGCGCCTCTGCTCCATCTGAAGCAGTGCCTATAACCGTGATGTCCTCTTCACGCGAGAGCATAATTTTGAGGCTTTGCCGAATTAAAGGGTCATCGTCAACTAAAAGTACCTTCATTGCTTCCTCCAAATATTATTGATTGCTGGTAATTCCCGCAGGTGATGTGCAATTTGCTACGCTTTTTTGCGAGCCATCGGGATCTACACCGCTGTTCTCGCAAAAAAGACTCCGCAAACCGCACATCACCTGCTAACCTCGCCGTTCTCCCCCAGCGGAACTACGCATACTACTGAAAACACTTCGCCTGCTTGAACCGATAGAGTTCCGCCTATGGAAATTATGCGGTGGCGCAGATTTCTCAGACCATTGCCTAAAGTTCCCGTGGAACCTCCCGCACCGTTGTTTTCTATGCAAAATCTTACGATATGTTGCGTCACGTCGAGCGTTACATTTACATAGCTCGCACGGGAGTGTCGTGATACATTTGTCAGGCTCTCGTTGAGACAGGCTTCAAGCATAGTCCATATATAAATAGGAATTTTCGAGGTATCTCCGTAGATTTTAAAGTTCACAGGGCAAACGGGAAATCTGTTACAAGTTTCAAGTAATTGCTCTACGCCGAGTGGCGTTACGGTTTGCAGGTTGTGCGCTGTCTCTCGTATTTTATCCACGCCATTTTCAAGTCTCGCTAGGGCTGCGTCGTACAGCTCTAACACGTCAGAATCTTCTCCGCTTAGTAAATCACGCAGTGTTTGCAGTGAGATATATGCCGCCACGATTTCATGCCCTGCGTTGTCGTGGATATCTCGTGCAATCCTTGCACGCTCTGAGATTGCCGTCATTCGCTCTACTTGCGGCAGCGTAGATAATAGGTCTGTTTGCGTTTCTTTAAGCTGATAATACTTGTCTGCTTGTGCGTCACGCAGAGTAAACATCTGTGCCTGTGCTTGCTCCCATAGAGCCAAAAACAACCCGCACACAGCACCTAAAATCATCAGAAGTGCAAAGGGTAAACTTAAATATTCAATGGTGTAAGCGATATAAAATGAAACCATTGCAGCTATCAATATAGGGTAAAAACGTCGGTACATTCCCTGAAAAATAACTAACACCAAGGCATATGACGCATAGCTCCACATCGGCATCATAAACAGGCATAAAGCTCCATCTATCAGCACTGTTGCACTCAGCTTGGGAAAACGCCAACGGAGCAGAGACAAAAGAGCTGAGGATAAAAGCAGGAAAAAGCCGGTCAGTTCGTTCTCTCCAAGCCAGAGAGCGAACATCAGGGCAAATCCTGCTACTAAACAAATTAAGAATGTGATTTCAGGCTTTGAATCACTCATGGGTTCCTCCGAGAACTCATATCATTCTGCGCTTTCCTCCATAGAGTAAGAAGGCAATTGAAAACATGCCCATTGCGGCGAGTCCTATCCAGTAATCTGCGCCAAATGTGCCGAGTTCCACGAGCGAGTTTATCGCTCTCATTCCCCAGTAGGCGGGGAATATTGCGCCAACATATTGCATGGCTGCGGGGAAAATCTCCAGTGGTATAAGTGCTCCGCTTAGGGCAACACCGAATGTGATAATTGCGCTGTATGATGAGAAGCTACTGCTTTTGCTTTTAAATAGACAGTTCCATGCAAAGCTAAGTGTCACCGATGCTATCGTAAAGATAGTATAGCAGAGGAATAAGCCGAGCGCAAGAGTCAAGCTCCAGTCATATAAAATCGCACCGAGTACCGAAATAAGTGTAACTTGCACTGTCAAAGGCACCATGTAGGCGAGGAGATTTTGTGTCAGATACGTTCTCATGGAAACCGGAGCCGCCATAATGCGTGTGATTGCTCCCGACTCTCTGTCATTGAGAGTGCCTTGCGACATAAGGAATGCACCACCCCAGATGAGAAAAATCAAGAGTCCAAACCCTGAGAGCATTTCTTCGCCTGTCCAAAGAGGTCTAATCAGAATGAGTGCAATAGGTGCAAGGCAGTTGAGTATCAGTGACATTGGATGCCTGAGACCTTTTAGCAGTGCGAAGCGAAAAATAGTCATTGTCATATCTTCTTTTTCCTTCCTACTATAAGCATTACAATGGCGAGTACCAAGACTATAGCCGCAAGGATTCCGATATTAAATATATCCTGTCCTTCTCTCATAGGCAGACCCATAAGGGCAATTTCACGCAGAGAGCCTGAGTAGGTTATTGCACGGTTGCCCAGAGAAAGAGGTGTGCCGTATGTCATTAAAAATCTTGATACTGCATTGTCGCCGAGTGGTACAAACAAGAATCCACTCAAAATGAACTGACCGAACGAAATAATGTATATCAAAGCATTTGCTGTGCCGGATTTTTTTACCAGCAAGAAAATAATCATGTACAGAAGAGTTGCAATCATTGAAACAAGGAGTAATACTACCGCCAGAATAAAGAAGTTTCCTACATATGCATTTAGGAATAGAACTCCAACAGCTACAATAATTACACCAAGCAATATTGTGAACAACCAGTTTGCCACAAACGCAGGAACTACAAATGAAAGTACCGATAGAGGTGCCGCACGAAGTCTCCAGTTCATTTCACCTCTGATGTCAGGGTAGAGGTAGGTGAGTAGTGTGCTACCTGCAAAAAATTGGAATCCCAGCATCATTATAGGAAGCGTAAATGTGGCTTGCAGGTTGTATCCCGGCAGAAGGTCGATGGGTCCGCCGAAAAACGCATCATCGAATAGGCTATATAATATCACTAAGCCGATTGGTATAGCAAGCAAGAGTACAACTTCTGACCATTTTCTAAAAAATCGCTTTAGATAATGTGTAAATATCATTCCGAAGTTATTCATAGTTACATTTCCCCCTTATCACGCAGGCATTTGCCCGTCAGAGTCAAGAACACGTTTTCGAGATTGGGCTTTTCTTCCGAGAATGCGCCTACACCGCCGTGTCTTTGCGCAATTTCCATGATTCTGCTCACATTTCCGCTGTCGCTTGCAGATGTGATGACATATTCACTTCCGTTTACATCAACGCTTTTCACCCCTGCGATTTCTTTTAGCTCTGCTGTCAGTGAGTCAGATGGCTGCAAGGCTGTTAGATTTACTTTTTGTTCATGCGAGATACGCCCGACCAATTCATCTAATGTACCTTCAGCAATAACACGTCCTAAGTCCATGATGGAGATACGATCGCAAATGGCTTGCACTTCTTCCATGTAGTGTGTGGTGTAAATAACGGTTGTGCCATTTTTTGCAATTTCTTTGACAGATTCCAGGATGTGGTTTCGAGATTGCGGATCGATTCCAACTGTTGGCTCGTCCATGATTACGAGCTTAGGCTTGTGGACGAGTGCGCAAGCGATGTTTAGCCGTCTTTGCATTCCGCCTGAGAAAGTTCCGGGCCTTTTTTTCGCGCGGTCTGTCAGTCCAACAAATTCGAGCATCTCTTTCACGTTTGCATTCAGTTCTTCTCCGCGCAGACCGTAAAGACCACCAAAGTAACGAAGGTTTTCTACCGCTGTGAGGTCGGAAAACACGGTTATCTCCTGTGTGACCAGTCCAAGCTCACGTCTTGCCTTTAGGTTCTTAATGCTCTGCTTTTGCCCCAGAACATTTGTGTCACCCGAATCAGCATCAAGCAGTCCGCAGAGAATACGAATTGCAGTAGTCTTACCTGCACCGTTCGGACCGAGCAGTCCAAGGATTTCACCCTCTATCACATTTAAGTTCAAGTGGTCAAGAGCAAGTGTATCCCCAAAGCGCTTTACAATGTTTGTCATAGTAGCTATCATTTTTGTTCCTCCGATTTGTTTATTTTTTTGTTTTGATGATGCAATTATATCAGGGCATAAAAAAACTGAATAGTGACATTTGTCACTGTTTTTGAGTTTTTGTGATATTTTTTTGAGATTGTCAGAAAAGTGTTGACAAGTTATTTGCCACATGTTACCATACATGCACAATGTATGTTTCGGAATATCGCAAGATTTATGTACTCACTTGGAATGGAGTGCCCATTATGCCCAGAAATAAATATCCTGAAGAGACAAAAGCAAAAATTATTGATGCCGGACTTCGGGCGTTTCAAGAAAAAGGTTACGAAGCGACCACCATACTTGATATTGTTGCAAACATGGGTGGGCTAACTCGCGGTGCGTTTTATCACCACTTTAAGTCTAAAGAAGAAGTGTTCGCCGCTATTTGTGAAAACATTTTTGAAAACAACAATCCTTTTTTGGCAGTCCTCACGAAAAAAAATCTAACGGGCATGGAGAAACTGCGAAAAGCAATGAAACTAAACATGTCCACGCAACAGACAGATTTCGAAGTTTTAAACTCCGCCGGCGACGAGCTTTTCAAAAGTCCTCTTTTTTTCAAATGGATAATAGATTTTAATGCTTCTTTGAGCCACAAATATGTTGAACCAATTATCAAAGAAGGCATAGCAGACGGTTCAATAAAGGAGCAGGACCCCAGAATTTTGGCGGAACTTTTCACAGTTATGTTCAGTTTTTGGATAAGCCCCGTCATTTTCTCAGGTGACGCAGAATATATTGAAAAAAAATCCATAGCGGCGTTTACGATTTTGGAGCAGTTTGGACTGACCCTATACGATGAGGAAATGGAAGAACTGGGGCAGTCATGGATTGAAGATAATATGGTCGATGCGCATATATAATGGGTGACTTTTTGCTGAAATAACAATGACAAAACACCCGGCCCTGCGGGGCCACCCTCTTTTCTAAAGAGGGTGCCGCCCGCAGGCGGCGGGTGTTTTGATAAATAAGGAATTTTTTACCACAATACATACATTCATCATGTATAAGGACATAAGGAGAACAATATGGAAAAAATTATCGAAGTGAAAGGCCTAAAAAAGTCTTTCAAGCATGAGGTCCTGAAAGGCGTGGACTTTCATGTTTACAAAGGCAAGATTTTTGCCCTGCTGGGTTCAAACGGAGCCGGCAAGACCACCTGCATCAGAATCTTATCCACTCTGACAAAAGCAGACAGCGGAACAGCTACAATATGCGGATACAATGTATTTACACAAGCTGACGATGTTCGAGGGTGCATAAGTCTCACAGGGCAATATGCCGCTGTTGATGAAATTCTCACGGGGCGGGAAAATCTGCATTTAATCGGCGAACTGAAACGCCTGCCCGACTTTCGCAAGCAAACGGACGAACTCCTCTCGCTCATCAACCTTGAAGATGACGCCGACAGACGAGTTGCCGAATATTCAGGCGGTATGCGCCGCAGGCTTGACATCGCAATGAGCCTTTTGGGTAGCCCTAAAGTGATTTTCCTTGACGAACCAACCACGGGGCTTGACCCCCAAAACCGCATTGCCATGTGGGATATGATTGCAAATCTCGCCGAAAGTGGTATAACAATTATGCTCACGACTCAGTATTTAGAGGAAGCGGAAAACCTGGCTGACCATATCGCAATTTTGCACGACGGCGTAATAACCGCCGAAGGTTCGCCCGAGGAACTAAAAAAGATACTCCCGATTGGTGAAGTATCACTCGAATTTATAAGTTCTGCCGATGCAGAGAAGGCAAAGGTTTTGCTTGAAGGTTATAAAATAAAAGCAGGGCGAAAAGTCATTGATATCTCAACAGACGGAAGTGCCATTCAGCTCGAAGATATTTTGAGCCGAATAAATAAAAACGGTATACCCATTTCACATGTTACGCAGAAACAGCCATCTCTTGAAGATGCATTTTTAACTTTAATTGGAGAAAAAGGGGGCAAAAACCATGAGTAGAACAATTTCTGATTCATACATAATGTTCAAGCGATGCTTTATCAAAGCATCAAGAAGTCCCGAGGCAATGACTATGGCACTGGTTGTACCGTTCGTCATGATGGTGCTGTTTGGCTTTGTATTCGGCGGGATAGTTGATATTGAGGGTTTCAGCTATATCAACTTCATCGTGCCTGCAATTATTTTGCAATGTATATGCAACTCGTCGACCGCGACTGCTTTAAGCGTTCACGACGATATGTCAAAAGGGATTATCGACCGTTTCCGCTCCATGCAGATAGCGAAATCTGCGTTTATTTCAGGTCATGTGTGGATGTCGGTAATCCACAGTGTTGTTATCGCGGTTGCTACTTTTGGCGCGGCTTTTGTTGTTGGTTTCAGACCGACTGCAGGGTTTATGGAATGGTTGGCTGTTGCAGGCATTTTACTGCTGTTTATCATTGCAATAACCTGGCTTGTTGTGATAATAGGGCTTATTTCAAAAGACGCTGAGGCCATCAGCGGTGCTAATTTCCTGATTGTCATTTTCGTATTTCTAAGCTCCGCATTCGCTCCACCTGAAACATTGCCCACAGTTTTGAGGGTTTTTGCACAGCACCAACCAATGACCCCTGTGATTGACTCTCTGCGCGGGCTCATGCTCGGAACGCCTCTCGGCAATGAGATCATAATTGCACTCGCTTGGTGTATTGGGTTAATAGTTGTTGGCTTTGCTCTTGCGGTGCATATCTATAAACGCAAGCTCACGAAATGAGTAGGGTTAGTTGTCGCATGTGCCAAACTCCATTTCTTGACATCGTAGCATTACTGTGATACGATATGTAGCACAGTAAAAGAAAAAAATGAGGGAGGATTTTATTATTATGTATAATGTACATGTGCGTCCGGTGCGAGATTTGAGAAACAATTATCCTGAACTTGTTCGCATAATAAAAGAGCAAGACCAAGTTATAATAACTAACAATGGCAAGGGCGAAGCCGTGCTCATCGACATAGACGAATATGCCGAGTTTGAGGAATATGCTCACAGGAGATACATTGCGGCAAAACTTGCTGAAGCAGAGGCGGAAGCAGCTGCGGACTCAACTCGCATATCACATGAAGATTTTTGGCAGGAATTTGGATTATGAAATATGCGATTAAATACATCAAATCTGCAAAAGTTGACATTGCTGAAATCAAAAGTAATCTCTCGCAATATTATCCGTCTACACCACTGAAGTTCCTCAAGACTTTGAAAGAAAGCATTGAGGTTTTGGGTGATAATCCTTTGACATATCCGGTGTATGAGTGGCATACGGCATGTCGAAAAATGCCTGTGCGTAACTATGTAGTGTTTTACAAAGTTTTTGAAGACACACAAACTGTTGAAATTCATCGTGTTCTCTATGGAAAGAGGAATGTAAAAGAGGTTTTGGGAGAGTCGTCGTGATAATGTTCAGCTAAGTCGCCGCACTCTTATACTTCCCAAACTTCTTCACCACCCAGCATATGGCAACTGCAATCGGAAACGCTGCCCATGATGCTATCCAGAAGTCAAAAATCACACCAACCGCCATGAGAACAACCGAGAACGCATAGTACAAAATATCAAAAACCGAGTCGATGGTTTTATCAAATTCACGAATACAGCCCACCAGTTAAAATGCACAAATGACAAGCCATGACAAAGGAAACGCAATCCAAACCCCTGTTATAAGCTCAGTGATAATCCCGCCTGCAAATATTAACAGCAGTAGCCACGGTATTGGGTCCGCCTCGTAATCACTGCGTTTTCTGCGTATAAACGGAAATAGAAAAATAAACAGCACCCATGTTAACGGGCCTGCCAACCACGAAATATACATAGTATCGGCAAACACCGCAAAAAACACCATAGCCGTTGTCACAGCCATATAGATGGCATCTTCGACCAGCGACTCAAAAGTATGTCTAAAGAGCGAGCCGGTGTACCCACCGGTTTTTCGCGCATCTACCGCATCTTTTATAAAAACGATTGTTGTTGTTAAAAGGAAAAGTAAAGGCGACAGCGCTCGAAAATCATGAATTGTAAATGCACCGAGCCAATAATCATCACCCAAATTCGTGTCCAAGCTACCGCCGAGAATAATAATATCAAATTGGGCGTATAATATTTCAGGAACAACCAGAAGGAACGCAACAATTATGCCCGTCAAGGTAAATGCATAATCCTCAAATCCCCATTTTTCTTTCTTCTTTTCTTCTGCATTTTCTATCACAATCTCACCTCAATTCACACGATATATTATCACTTTAGTGCTATGCAGTCAAGCGATAGTGAAACTACTTAAATAATCCAAGCAGGTACAAACCAATTCTTAGAATCAATTGGTATAATATCGGCAGACATACAGATAACTGCACCTGAGCCTATCGTGGTTTTAAGATGAGCTGTGCCAGCAAACACATCTTCCTCACTCGGCTCTTTCTCTATTGGGCGCAAAACAGAAAAGTTTTTGACAGCATTCTTCGGTGCTGCTCTTTTCTTTATTTCAACAGGATTGACCGTTGCACCGGTATGAATGATAATGTCAATTTCTTTTTTGTTACTATCACGGTAGTAATAGAGGGGTGGGCGTTTACCGTTATTGATGTAACTCTTATATATCTCAGACACTACCCATGTTTCAAAAAATGAGCCGTCCATCGCACCCCGCTCCAACACTTCTGCACTTGGCCATCGGGTCACATATGAGCATAATCCTGTATCCAGAAAGTACATCCTCGGAGCCTTAATTACGCGTTTTAATGCGTTATTTGAAAATGGCGGTATTAAAGCTACAAGCCCCGACGATACCAAAATAGACAGCCATTGTTTTGCTGTTGGCGCAGAAATCCCTGCCTCGCTTGCCAATGCATCATAATTTACATTAGTTGCAGTGCGTGCGGCAACAATACCTATAAAGTTTAGGAAACTTAGTTCGTCTGCAACCTGCGACAGATCTTTGATGTCCCTGCTAATGTACGTTTCCAGGTATGACTCATAATATTCGTCACGATTTACATTGGGAGATTCATACAGTCGAGGCATAGCCCCTCGGAATATGCGGGCAAATAACTCACTAATATTTACCGAATTAACTTTGCCCATTCTCGCTATCAATTCTTGTGGCTCCACCGCAAATGGTGGGAAGTGTTTGCAGAGAATCTCGCTGTTAGACAATCCCAACATTCGCACCACGCCAACCCTGCCCGCTAATGATTCCGTTACCCGATTCATCATATGGAAGGTCTGCGAGCCAGTTAGCCAGAAATCGCCGTTGTTTTTTTTTGAATCTACGTAAACCTTGATATAGTCAAATAATTCCGGAGCATACTGCACCTCGTCTATCAGTACAGGTGGTGAATATCGTTGTAAGAACAATTCCGGTTCACTCTTTGCAAGCACCCTTATGGTAGGTGCGTCCAGGGAAACTACCTTACGATTATCCCCTGCCATTTTATTCAGTAACGTGGTCTTTCCCACTTGCCTGGGACCTGTAAGCAGTAGTACAGGAAAGGATTCACTTATACTTCTTAAAGTTTTTTCTATTGTGCGTTCATAATACATATCTTCACCTCATTTATGCAAATCCAAGCTCGGGCTTTATATTAGCATATATTTTCATTGTGGTCAATCTCCAATTAGATAAGAACGGATGATCTAAATTTCACTATTTCATATTTTCCCATGGCGTGGTATACTCGTTTATAGTACATGCGGAGGTACATAA
Organism: Oscillospiraceae bacterium; assembly: GCA_009787625.1. GTDB lineage: Bacteria > Bacillota > Clostridia > Oscillospirales > Oscillospiraceae > WRMH01. The sequence goes on along the minus strand of WQSX01000010.1, from coordinate 61,718 downwards.
ATTTGAAATATCAGCTTGAAACTATTCCCGTGTGGGATGCTTTTGAAAAACAAGGCGAATGTCCCCTTTGCGATTTGCAGGATGCATCGGATGCAAGCTATGTTGAAGCTTCACTCGGAGGTGCTGTTGTGGAATCGGATTACCGTATCGAGAGCAATGAAAAAGGATATTGCTCAAGGCATCTTGTAAAACTCTATGAGCACAGACCACGGCTTGGTCTTGCATATATTTTACATACACATTTGGCTGAGACTACAAAGGTTATAGATTCTGCCATGAAGCCACTGGCAAGTTCTTCAAAAAGCGGCAAAGGGCTGTTTTCCCGTATTCTCAGCGATGGCAAAGATGATGGTGACTCCGCCTCACCGCAGTCATCCTCCGAAAAAGCTATCCGAAAACGCACTGAAACATGTGTCCTTTGCGAAAAAACAGACACAGCAATGAAACGATATATCTACACGGTTTTCCATCTGTTCAAAACAGACGAAGAGTTTCGCGATATTTTTTGTACCTCCAAAGGCTTTTGTGTGCCGCATCTTGTTGATATCCTCGATATGGGCACTAAGCATCTTTCAGGTCAATCTAAAACTGACTTTTTCACAGAGCTGACACGCCTGCAATCGGAAAACTTCACCCGCTTAGGCGATGAGCTCCAATGGTTCACAAAGAAGCACGACTACCGCTATAAAGATGAAGATTGGAAAACCTCCCGCGATGCACTTCCAAGGGTTATAAATAAGCTAAGGGGTAACACAGTGCCTCCGGATAAGAACAACAATGAGTAGTTTTAACAAACAAGTCTACGAAATCGTTGAGAGCATACCCCTTGGCATGGTTGTTTCATATGGTCAAATTGCCCGAATGTTGGGCAATCCCCGTGCGGCACGTGAAGTCGGATGGGCTATGAGAGTTTGCCCGGAGCATCTGCCGTGGCAAAGGGTTGTTAAAATCGACGGAACTATAGCAGGCGGCGGGTACGCCGAAATCCGTAGGAAAAAACTTGAGGAAGAAGGCGTAATATTTTTACCCGACGGACGCGTAGATATGAAAAAATGCGGCATTGGTGTTGACAACTCAGAAATTTAAAATTATCTCTTGACCTTTCCCCCACGGAATGGTTTATTCTTGTTTTTAGAGGAGGGGTGTACCATGCAAAGAATCGGTGAAGTGGCAAAAACATACGGCATTTCCAACCGCACGTTGCGGTATTGGGAAGATGTGGGCGTGTTGAAAAGCACAAGGGCAGAGAATGGCTACAGATACTATGACAATGAAAATGTAGCACGAATTAGCCAAATCGTCCTATTGCGAAAACTCAAAATGCCTATTGCTGACATTGAGCAAATTTTCATTGCTGATAGTTACGATGTGGCTATAGACACATTGACAAGCTACCTTGCAAACTTGAAACATCATACCGCTGTGTATAATTCGCTTGCTATCATTGTTGAAAATCTTCTGGTGAGAATCAAGAAAAGCCGAAACCTTGAAGAAATGTTTTTGCACCTTGAAACACAAAGCGAAGCTATCACCGTGGGGCATGAGTTAGCACCCCAAACTAAACTCTCTGAAAGGACTGTAATTGTGGAACATCTAAAAAATACTGAGCAACTGAAAAACGTGAGGATAGTAGAACTTCCCCCAATGACGATTGCAACATACTGTGTCCTAAGTGAAACGCCGGAGGCAGACTGCGCAAAAGTGTTTGATAAGTTTGTGCTTGACAATAACCTACACAAACGAAGCGGACACCGCTACTTTGGGTTTAATAATCCGGACCCTTCCGAAGACAGCCCAATTTATGGGTATGAATTATGGGTTACGATTCCCGAAGATTTTGAGTTGTCTGCCCCATTTGTCAAAAAGCAGTTCGACGGTGGTATGTATGCCTCAGTTTCGGCACAGATGAACGAAATAGGCGAACGCTGGGAATCACTTTATGAGTGGTCTACCCAAAGCGAGAGATACGAAGGCGAATTTTCCCTTCAATGGTTTGAAGAACAAGTGATGGACTTTGAAACATTCATGTCGGAGCAAATACCCGACAGCGAAAAGCAACTGGATCTACTGCTTCCCATCAAAATAAAAAAATAATCAGGTATCAGGCCGCCCTCTCGCCCACCCTAGTGCGTAATAACCTAGATTTTGAGTAGCAATAGAGCAGTCCCCTAGTGTGTGCGGGATTCTCTATGTTTTAGTGCAACTGACTCTGCGGGACAAAGCGCACTAAAATATCGCACTTCCCCTTGCTAACTCCCACTTGCCATGTTATACTCGTTTACAGTAAGATTAATGCACGAAACACTCAGGAAAGGAACGGTATGTCATGGCAGAAAACACCATGTTTGCACTTGTCAAAGCAGAGCCAAAAGCAGGGCTCACGCTCAAAGAAGTACCCATTCCGCAGACAAATCCCGGAGAAGTGAAAATCAAAGTGTTAAAATCAGCCATTTGCGGCACGGATTTGCACATCTATAACTGGGATGAGTGGAGTCAGCGCACCATCAAAGTACCGCAAATTATCGGGCATGAATTTGTCGGTGAAATCGTAGAACTCGGCGGTGGTGTCACACAGTATAGCCTCGGTGACATCGTATCGGGCGAAGGGCATATTATATGTAAAACCTGCCGTAATTGCATGGCAGGGCGGCTTCATCTGTGTAAAAACACAATCGGAGTCGGCGTAAACAGAGACGGCTGTTTTGCGCAGTATCTCGTCATACCTGCGGAGAACGTAGTACGCTTGGCACCCGGCATAGATCTAGATATCGCCTCTTGCTTTGACGCTTTGGGCAACGCCGTTCACACTGCGCTGAAGTTCGACCTCACGGGCGAAGATGTACTCATAACAGGCGCAGGACCTATAGGCATAATGGCAGGCATAATCTGCCGTCATATCGGTGCGAAAAAAATAGCCATCACCGACCTCAACCCCTATCGCCTTGAACTTGCAAAAAACGCAGTTCCTGATGCATATGTGGTCAATCCGAGTGAGATATCTTTGCCCGATTTGATGAAAAAAATGGACATGACGGAAGGGTTTGATATTGGACTTGAAATGTCAGGAAGCCCTCGCGCATTTGCCGATATGGTTGATAGCATGGGCAACGGCGGTAAAATTGCCCTACTTGGAATTCTCAGCGGAAAAACCGATATCAACTGGGACAAAGTAGTCTTTGGTGGCTTGACAATTCAAGGAATTTATGGACGCGAAATGTTTGACACATGGTACAAAATGATGTCAATGCTTCAAACAGGACTTGATGTAAGCAAAATCATAACTCACAGATTTGATTTTAAAGATTTTGAAAAAGGCTTTGAAGTAATGCAAAGCGGTGAATCAGGCAAGGTTGTATTAAATTGGGCATAACACATAGCTTATAACTGCACAATGTAAGCAGATGATGTGCAGTTTGTGGAGTCTTTTTTGCGAGAACAGCGGTGTAGATCCCGATGGCTCGCAAAAAAGCGGAACAAATTGCATGTCATCTGCGAGAGCCTTGCACCAGCACACCATCTGCCGGATTGGTGGATAACTTTTAATATAGGAGGACTAAATGGATAAAAATGCACTTAATATTTTCGCACAAACTGTGGAGGATATAAAATCCAAAGGCACATATAAAACCGAACGGGTGCTTGTAACTCCGCAGTCAGCAAGCATTGGCACGACAGAAGTTTCAAATGTGATAAACATGTGTGCCAACAATTACCTTGGACTTAGTAGCGACCCTGATGTCATAACTGTCGCAAAAGCGAGCTATGACAAGTGGGGTTATGGGCTTTCGTCCGTGCGCTTTATTTGCGGAACACAAGAGGTTCACAAAGAGCTTGAAGCGGCGATTTCGAGCTTTCTTGAAATGGACGACACAATACTCTACTCCTCATGTTTTGATGCCAACACAGGACTGTTTGAAACCTTGCTCGGTGAGCAAGATGCAATTTTATCTGATGAACTCAACCATGCCAGTATCATAGACGGCGTGCGCCTTTGTAAAGCGAAGAGATTTCGGTATAAAAATAATAATATGGATGACCTTGAACGCTGTCTTAAAGAAGCATCCGAGGCACGCATTAAACTCATCGTCACAGATGGTGTTTTTTCAATGGACGGCACTATTGCAAACCTGGAAACTATCTGCGATTTGGCGGATAAATACACCGCACTCGTGATGGTAGATGACAGCCACTCCGTAGGCTTTGTCGGCAAAACAGGCAGAGGGACGCATGAGCACTCCGGAGTCAAGGGCAGAGTGGATATTATTACAGGCACACTGGGCAAGGCTCTGGGTGGTGCTTCCGGCGGATACACATCTGCGAGGCGCGAAATAATTGAGCTCCTGCGTCAACGAAGCCGACCATATCTCTTTTCCAACACCCTCGCCCCCGCTATTGCTTCCGGTTCTCTGAAAGTGTTTAGAATGCTCAGTCAAGACACATCAAGGCGCGACAGGCTCGAAGAAAACACTATGTTTTACAGGAGCAAACTCTCTGAGCTTGGGCTAAACGTGATAGACAGCACCCACCCGATTGTCGCAATCATGTTCGGAGATGCCGCACTCACAGGCAAAATTGCCGCGCGAATGCTGGAGCTCGGTGTCTATGTCGTAGGCTTCAGTTACCCCGTAGTCCCCGAGGGCAAAGCCCGCATACGCACTCAGGTTTCTGCCGCACACACCAAAGAAGATTTAGAATTTGTAATTAAACAGTTTGCAAAAGTCAAGGAAGAATTTTCACTATAGACGTTATTTCAACACACATTTAAATAGGAGGAACAATACATGCTACAAGATTTGCTCAGTGAGCATAAGGGCAGCTTTAAGGATTATACCGAGCTGCGAGCGCAAGTGAACACCTCCGGCAGAGTTACATTGCTTGCCGGGAACATGGTGTCAAATGCACAAACTTCAGGCGGAGGTGTCTCCGCACGCGTTTACAAAGGAGGAACATTCGGCTTTGCATCCGGCGCCGAATATTCAACCGAAAGTGTAAAAAACATACTCTCAGCGGCGACTGAAAATGCACTTTTCATGGATACTCACGTCAAAAAGGCTCTGCCTCCCCTACCCACACTCGCAGCCGATAATTTCGGCTTAAAACTCAAGCCCGGAAACGAAGCTCCGCAAAGTGTACTAATTGACTTTGCAAAAGAACTCGACAGTATGATTGAAAAGAAATACAAAAAACTGACAAGCCGCACAGTTGTCGCAGACTATCTCGGCATTGAAAAAATGCTTGTTGTCAGCGACGGCGCAAATAGCCATTCGTTTCAACCTCGCAGTACTGTCTACGTGTTTATGACTGCTGAGACAGACGACGGTGTTCCTGTTGAACTTTATCAGCCGTTTAGTGCGCTTGGGCAATTTGATACACTCTATCCCGACCCGAAAAATCTTGAGGAACAAATGGACAAACTATATGAGCAACTAATGCAAAAACGTGAAGCAGTTTACTCAAATGCAGGGCTTGTCAAGTGCATCATGCATCCTGACCTTGCAGGAATCCTGGCACACGAAGCAGTCGGTCATACAGTAGAGGCGGATCTCGTCCTCGGTGGCAGTGTTGCCGCACATAATGTGAACAAGCAAGTAGCGAGCGAACTTGTCTCCATGGTTGACTTTGCACACACAGCACTCGGCAAGCCTGCCCCACTTCCCGTCTATGTTGACGACGAAGGTGTAGTCGCTGAAGATGCCGTTCTCATCGAAAATGGAATCTTAAAATCATTTATGCATAACCGTGAGTCGGCAAGACACTTTGATGTTAAGCCACAAGGCAATGCAAGGGCTTTCGAGTTTACCGATGAGCCGCTTATTCGCATGAGAAACACAGCAATTTTGCCCGGCAAAAGCAAACTTGATGATATGATAGCCAGCATAGACGATGGTTATTACTTGGTTAAAACAGGCAATGGACAGGCTGACACTACAGGCGAATTCATGTTCTCTGTTGAACTTGGTTATGAAATCAAAAACGGCAAGCTGGGTAAGGCAATCCGCGAGACAACAATCTCAGGTGTGGCTTTTGAAATGCTCAAAACCGTTGATATGGTTTCAGATGATATGCTTTGGACATGCAGTGGTTTCTGTGGCAAAAAACAAGCCATGACAACAGGCATGGGTGGTCCTGCACTCCGCTGTGAAGTTAATATAGGGGGTCGATAATTATGACAAAAACAAGACAAGAACTCGCTCTGTACGCGCTTGAATCACTGAAAAAAGCAGGTGCCGACAAGGCAGCTTGCACAGTGACTCGCGGCAGAAAAGAAGAATTTAATATAGAAGCAAACAAGTTTTCTCTGCTTCGCACTTTGTTTAACGATGAACTCAGCCTTAAAGCCATCATAGGTGGCAGAAAGGGTGTTGTATCTGTCAATAAACTTGACAAAGACTCCATCGACAAAGCTGTTGAGGATTGCGTTACACTAGCAAACTCCGCAACTCCCGATGAAGCTGAGGATATCGCCCCAAAAGCAGAAAATAAGGATTACAGCAGAAATATCGGCGGCTCTGATATGGCAAAACTTTTCACTCGGACAAAGGAATATCTTGAGCAAGTGCAGGATGAGTTTCCGAAAATTGTCTTGGAAAGCATGGCTTCCGAGTTTACCGCATCTGAGTCTACATATGTCAACAGCAACGGTGTTGAGTTTAATGATGAGCAAGAGTGCTATTCATACGGTCCCATGTTTTCAGCTAAAGACGGCGAAAAAGCATCGTCTTTCAACTACACCGGCGCTTCTCTGACTGCGCTTGATAAACCCTTCATGGACATTGGGCTAATGCGTACATTACTTGATGAATCTGTGCGCTCACTCGACACATGCATGATAGAAGAAAAGTTCGTCGGAAAAGTTATAGTAACTCCCACCTATGATGTAGTCTGGGAGACTATTCTAGATGCTTTTTTATCCAACAGAGCTTTAATTGAAGGCACCAGCCGCTGGAAAGACTCACTTGGGAAAAAGGTTGCAGATTCTAAACTCACCATGCGCCTATCTCCTTTTCACCCAAGCATTGTCGGGGGTGAACGCTTTACACCCGATGGCTTTGAGGCTCAAAACACCGACCTCATCTGTGATGGAATCCTAAAATCGTTCGCTCTGTCACTCTACGGAGCAAATAAGACCGGAAAACCCCGTGCGCTCTGCTCGCCTGAATCTTACGAGATAGCTGCCGGCGATACTCCGCTCGCCGATATGATTAAGAGCGTTGACAAAGGCATTTTGCTCGGACGTTTTTCAGGCGCTTCCCCCGGTCCCAGCGGTGATATCTCAGGCGTTGCAAAAAATAGTTTCCTAATAGAAAATGGTGTAGTCACCGATGCCATATCTGAGACGATGATTAGCTTTAACGTGGTAGATGTTATCAGCAATATACTTGCGATTTCAAAAGAACGCAACGAAACCGGCTCTTCCATTCGCCCATGGGCACTATTCGATGGTGTGACAGTCTCAGGGAAATAAAATAGTTGTAGGAGCGACCGGCCGCAGTCACCCCTACGTTAAGAAAATCGGCCGTTGATAAGACGACCGATTTTTTTATCCTTCTCACCGTACCTGCTCAGTGTCTCCGCAGATGATGAGCAGTTTGCCCCGGTTTTTCGGGAGCCATCGGGATCTACACCGCTGTTCTCCCGAAAAACCGGGGCAAACTGCCCATCATCTGCTAGCCCTGTGAATAGTTACCTCTCACCATGTTTTCGACTGTATCTCTGCTTATATCCCCTTCCATCGGACCGAATGCGGCGGTGTTCAGTGCAGCGGCTGCGGAAGCGATTTTGGCGGCATCGGAAATACTCTTCTCATCCAAAAGTCCGCACAAGAAAGCCGCATCAAAGCAATCACCTGCCCCTGTGGGATCCTTAACTTCAACCTGATATACTCCAAGCGAAACCTCGCTGTCGCGAGTAAATACGACACAACCGTCAGAACCTTTTTTAAGTGCAATCACTTCAAGCGTGGGGTTTTCAAAACAACATTTTACGGCTTCCTCAACAGTCTCTTTTCCGCTAATGCTCAGAAGCTCGGCGACACCGGGAAGAAACACGCTGCAATTTTGCATCACATCATTTACAAGCTTTAGTGTGAGATCATCTTTTAAGAGTTCCGGGCGAATATTCGGATCAAAAGAAATTTTTGCACCTCTGCCAATTAATGCGTGCATAAGCTTAACAATTTCCTGTCCAAATTCTCTTTTTGCCATAAGAGAGCAGCCCATGATGTGAAAAAAGTGAACACTATCCCCTAAACTACTTACATCGGGGGCTTTTGGTCTTGTTGCCGGTGTGTCGGGAAAGTGATATAAAAATCGACGTGAGCCATCACTAAAATACGTCACAAACGCAACACCTGTAGTTCCATCGTCATACTGCTTGATATGAGTGCAGTCAACACCGTCCCGCTTGAGCCTATCAATCAGGCATTTTCCAAAATCGTCTTTGCCAACACCTCCGACAATGCCCGCACTGTGCCCCAATCTTGCAACTGTGTCTATAAAAATCGCCGGGGCACCGCTCGGATACGGTCCGAGAAACTCTCCGGGCTTATCTAAAGACGCATCAAGCTCCGGTCTCATAACTTCACACAACAGTTCACCCATAGTCCAAACTTTCGCCACTGTAACATACCTCCTGCTTATTATTCACAATATCTTATCACATATATCACATATATGTTAATTATTTTACCAAAAAAGGTTGCTTTTTACAAACTATTTATGTATAATCTTCACATCTTACTAGTTGATAGTAAGAATTATACGGCATAGTACTAACCTATGTCAATTGTTGGAGGTTTTTAATGAAAAAGGCTTTATTACTGATTTTATGCATTGCACTTGCAACAGTATTTCTTGTTGCGTGCGCAGACGGCGCGGCGGGTGACGACACTTGGACAATCGGAATCACATTGCAAAACTATGAAAATCCCTATTGGGCAGGCGTGTTCGGACACGTCGAAAACATCCTGACAGAGAGAGGCATAAACTTCACAATCCTTGATTCACAAGACAGCGCAGCCACTCAAATCAGCCAAATCGAAGGGTTCATCACAGCAGGTGTTGACCTTATCATGGTTCATCCCTCTGATCCTGTGGCAATTGAAGACGTTGCCGGAAGAGCAATGGAAGCAGGCATTCTCTTTATGAGTTGGGATGATGTTATGACAAACTCAGATCTAAACTGGGTACTGGACAACGAAGTTTTAGGGCGCGAAATTGGAACAGCTGCCGCTAACTTCATAAATCAGCACTACACAGAAGATAATCCTGCACAAGTAGCTATCATGAATTTCCCAATGACACCGATTCTTCTGGACCGTGAAAACGGAATAGTAGGAGCTCTTGAAGACATCGCCGGCGGCAGATTTGAAATTGTTGCACGTCAACCTGCACTAGATGCCGCAACAGCACAATCCAATATGGAGACAATCTTATCAGCTCATCCTGATGTAACAATCGTAGCAAGTATTGGTGCGGGCGGTGACATCGGAGCAAATGAAGCTTTCATGCTTCACTTCGGCGGAGAAATCCCTGATAACGTAGGTATTTTCTCAGCAGATGCCACACTCCAACAACTCAACGCTATTTTAAATGGCGAGGCAACACGCGTAACTGTCGGTTTTGAAGGTTCAAGCCTACGAACAGCGCAAGCCGTTGTTGAAGTATACGTAGGTCTGTTAAGCGGCGATAACATGCCAAGAAACATGCTACGCGTCAAAACCCCAATGGATATAAATAATGCAGCAGAGTATATCGCTGACTACGACTAATCATATGTAAATTTTGAATAACTATTCACCAGTCTGGCAGAAGATGGGCAGTTTGCACTGGTTTTTCGGGAGAACAGCGGTGTATATCCCGATGGTTCCCGAAAAATCAGGATAAGTTGCTCATCATCTGCGAAAGTGGTGAACAGTTTCAATTTTGAAAGGTTGATTTAGTTATGAGTGAAAAATATGTTTTAGAACTAAAAAACATAAAGAAAGTTTATCCCGGTGTTGTTGCTCTGAGCGACGTTTCACTTCAGGTCAAAGAGGGAGAAGTTCTTGCGCTGATTGGTGAAAATGGAGCGGGAAAATCTACTTTGATAAAAACATGTTCAGGAGCTGTTGTCCCCACTGAAGGGGAAATTATTGTAAATGGAAAAGTTTTTTCAAGCATGACTCCGGGGCTTGCAGCAGAAAATGGTATTGCAATTGTTTACCAAGAATTCAACAACGTTCAAGAACTGACCGTAGCAGAAAACCTATTTTTAGGTAGACCCATACGAAAAGGCTTTATGATAGATAAAGCGGCTATGGAGCGCAGAGCAGAGCAGGTATTTGAGCGTTTAAATATAAAAATAAACCCTAAAACACTGATGAAACATTTGACTGTCGGTTATCAGCAAATGGTTGAGATTGCAAAGGCTATTGAACAAAATGCGAAAATTTTAATTATGGATGAACCCTCTGCTCCTCTCACAAATGCGGAAGTTGAAAGCATGTTTTCCGTCGTTAAGCTTTTACGGGAACAGGGTGTTTCCATAATATACATATCACACCGTCTTGAAGAGATTTTTCAGCTCTCAGACAGAGTTGTGGTGCTCCGTGACGGAGAATATATCGCAACATTAAACACAAGCGAAACTGATGTAGATGAACTGATTCACTTGATGGTTGGACGCACACTCAAAGAAACATTTCCAACCAGAGGAGATTGCATCGACAAAGATGAAGTAGTGCTTGAACTTAAAAATCTGACGGGGCATGGCGACAAAGATATAAACCTCAAAGTCCACAAAGGCGAGATTCTGGGTCTTGGTGGTTTGATTGGTGCAGGACGCACCGAATTGGCTCAGATAATTTTCGGTATTGCTAAAAAGGAAAAAGGTCAAATCATCTTCAAAGGAAATGAAATCAATCCCAAAAGCCCGCGAAATTCAATTGACCTCGGTATAGCATTGGTTCCTGAAGACCGCAAGAAACATGGAGCTCTTCTTGGCATATCAATCAAAAATAACATCAACATGCCTATTTACAAGCGCATATCAACTTTAAGTGTCATCAAATCAAAAACAGAATCAGCTATTTCAAATAAGTATAAAGATGAACTACAGATAAAGACACCAAGCTTGCAACAACTTGTCAAAAATTTAAGCGGCGGAAACCAGCAAAAAGTAATTTTGGGCAAATGCTTGGCAGCCAACTCCGAGCTTATTATATTTGATGAACCAACGCGCGGAATAGATGTCGGAGCAAAGCAAGAAATCTACAAATTGATGAATGATTTGGTGGAGAACGAGGGTAAGTCGATACTTTTGATTTCTTCTGAAATGGCAGAACTTATTGGTATGTCTGACAGAATTATCGTGCTTGCTGAGGGTGAAATAACCGGAACTCTTGAAAAAAGCGAGTTCGACCAAGATACCATCATGTCTTATGCATCTGCTATAAAACACAAGGAGGTACTTACAAATGCAAACACAAACTAAACAGGATGGGAGCAACAATTTGGGTTATATGATCCAATATCAGATTAAAGATAAGGCTATATGGATTGTATTTTTAATTCTATTTATTGTTTTTGCAATCGCTCATCCAAGATTTTTACACTATAATAATCTTCTAACCATACTTTTGCAGGTTTCCATGTTTGGTATTGCCGCAGTTGGAATGACATTTATTATTTTAACGTCCGGAATTGACCTCTCTGTTGGCTCAATAATAAGCTTTGTCGGTGTTGCTTGCGCATTTCTGATGGTCAATTTAGGTGTCAACATGTGGCTTGCCATCATCATTTCCTTGGGTTTGTCAACCATCATCGGACTGCTAAACGGTGCTATGGTTGCCTTTATAGGAATTCCTGCAATTATTGCAACATTTGCAATGCAAACAGTCATACAAGGTGTTGCGCTCAGGATAAGTGGCGGCAGACCAATTTTTGGTTTTGATGATACCTTTCGTGTAATCGGGCAGGGCATGTTCCTCAATACTCCTGTTCCGGTGCCGGTAATAATAATGATTGTCTGTTTCGCCATCGGAAGCTTCATTTTGAACAAATCTTACTTTGGGCGCTACTTTTACGCAATTGGCGGCAATGAGGAGGCGTCGCTGCTGTCGGGTATTCGAATTAAACGAATAAAATGTCTTGTTTATGCTCTATCAGGATTCTTCGCAGGACTTGCAGGCATCGTTCTTCTCTCTCGAACAAATTCCGCACAGCCAACCGCAGGTTCGGGTTGGGAGTTTGACGTTATAACATGCGTTGTTTTAGGTGGTGTTTCCATCACGGGTGGTTACGGAAAAATTTCCAATGTTATCGCAGGCGTTTTCATAATAGGTATTCTTACCAACGGCATGATTCTTCTTGGCATAAGTGCATTTGATCAAATGATTGTAAGAGGAGTTGTACTTGCTGCCGCAGTGGGCTTCGATTGCGTTCAAAAGAAAAGGCAATTGGTGTAGTCTTGTTTAACGCTGTATTTCCACTATGTAGCTATGATCACCGGCTCCAACTTCATGTGTGCTCCCATTCGGTAATACGATTGTGGCGGTCGTGTTATCAGGCACATGGGCATCAAATTTAAACTTATTTTCCTCAATACTCCATGATACTGATGCCGCTCCATGAGGCGTTTCTACGGTAGCCCTTGCATAAGTCAGTCCTCCGCCCGGCCTTGGACGCATTATTATATGCTTGTACCCGGCATGAGTAGAGTGAGTATCAATTCCTGCCACAGTGCGATACAGAAACTCTCCGACTGAGCCATATGCGTAGTGATTGAATGAATTCATATTTGCACTCCACATGCTACCGTCCGGCTTAATTCCATCCCAATGCTCCCAGACTGTTGTTGCACCCTTGGTTATCTGGTAAAGCCATGATGGGTAACCTTCTTTTAAAAGTAAATTATATGCTTCGTCTAAACAGCCGTTATCAGCTAAGACTTGGCAAAAGTATGGTGTACCCAAAAACCCTGTTGTCAAATGACCATCATTTTCATCCAGCAGTTGCAGTAACCCCTTAACCGTGCGTTTTCTGTACTTCTCAGGGGTAATGTCAAATGCCAATGAGAGGATATGCGCTGTTTGTGTGTTACTGCATAAACGGCCGTTTGGAGAAAAGAACTCATTTTCATAGGCTCTCTTAATATCTGCATGTAATGAAGTATAAAGTGTCTTATCTTTAGTGTTACCAAGAATACTTGCAGTTTCTGCGAGTATTTCAGTGCATTTTGCATAATATGCAGTGGCAATCAAGTCCGTGGCAGTTGCACCAAAGTAACTGCCTTCCTTTGCGTCCAGTGCAACCCAATCGCCCAGCTGAAAATCTGTATTCCACAATACACCATCGGTCGCACGCTTGCGAATATATTCGACCCAATTTTTCATACTTTCATAGCACTCACGGAGTATTTCTTCATCACCATAGGCAAGCCAAAGTGCCCATGGACATATAACTGCGGCATCGCCCCAGCCTGAAACAGCTTCAGCATTTGCTATAATATCACCATCACTAAAATTCCCGGTCAATACATCGGGCACCACAAAAGGTACTGCCCCATTATCAAATTGTGCCGCTCTTAAGTCGCGTAGCCATTTGATGAAAAAGTCTTTCGTATCCATTAGATACGTCGATGTACGTATAAATACCTGTGCATCGCCGGTCCAACCCATCCTTTCGTCTCGTTGCGGGCAGTCGGTTGGCACGTCAACAAAATTACCTTTTAATCCCCATAAAATGTTATGATGAAGCTGATTTAAAAGCGGATTTGAACACTCGAACCAGCCTGTGCGCTTCATATCAGAATGCACTACGATTGCTTCAAAGTCACCAAGCTGTGGTTCTCCCGGCCACTCATCAATGCAGGCGTATTGGAAACCTTGAAACGTAAAGTGTGGTTCAAATATTTCTTTCTCTTTGCCGCTGAGAATATATTGTATCTCATTTCGAGCGGCACGCAAGTTTTCTGTATAAAAATTCCCATCGCTGTCAAGAACCTCAGCATGGCGCAGTTTAACGACATCACCTGCTTTTCCGCTGACAGTGAACCGCACCCAACCTGATATATTTTGCCCGAAATCCAATACCAGCTCGCCTTTAGGCGTAGTGAATAGATTTTTCGCTTTTATTACTTCTTGACGGCGAATAAGCGGTCCATCTTGTGGTGCCAGAGTATCCGGCTTACGATTTATTATTTCCACATTATCCCAGCCTGAGTCATCATATCCGGCTTCACACCAACCCTCCTTCTCTTGTCCGGCATCATATATCTCACCATGATAAAGTTCAGAAAATTGGATAGGACCTTCTGAGCACTTCCAGCATTCATCTGTAATAATCAATTCTCTGCTACCATCTGTAAGTACCAAATCAAGCTGCATAAGCAGAGCACTTTGCTTGCCGTACACATTTCGCAACCCAAGTCCATTGCGGAGACTTTTCCAACCGAGGTCGCCCTTATACCAGCCCGCTCCGAGAGTTGCACCTATCACATTATTTCCGCTTCTCAATATTGAAGTGACATCCCATGTTTGGTAAAGGAGTCGAGAGTTATACTCAGTCCAGCCGGGAGTGAGCACCGCATCTCCGACTCGCTGATTATTGATATATAACTCATATAATCCAAGTGCTGTTACGTGTACAGTTGCGCTTTTTATTTCGCTTTTTATTTCGAATTTTTTGCGCAGTAGTTTTCCTTTTGAAAGCTCTGCATCACCCGGCGCATCCGGGGTAATAAATTTCGCTTTAAAATTAACCATAATAATTACCATTCCTTTACATTTTAACTTTACCCTTTAACGGCACCTGCTACCATGCCTGACACTATGCGCTTACTGAAGAATATAAATACTATTAGCGGTGGAATTGAAATTAGTACAACATTTGCAAATAGTAAATTCCACGCACTTCCAAACTGTCCGAAGAAATTAAACATTGTGAGCTGTACTGTGACATTTCTTGCTCCGGGCAGAAAGTACAGTGGATTTGCGAAGTCGTTATAGATATGTATAGCTGAGAGTACCACAACTGTTGCTGTAATTGGCTTTAGGAGTGGGAACATTATATTAAAGAAATATCTGAGAGAAGTGCATCCATCTACAAAAGCGGCCTCATCAATTTCCCGCGGTATTGATGCCGAGAAACTGCGGTAAAGCATGATTGCAAAAGGTGCTTGCAGTACAACCTGCACCATAACCATACTGGACAACTCCCCAAATACTCCAAGAAATTGAAGCACCCATATCGTAGGAACAATTGCAGGTGGTACCATTAATCCGGTTAGCGATAAGTAGCTGGCTATTGTCGAAATTTTACCCTTACGGCGTTGCATGACAAACCCTGCCAATGCACAGAAAACAACCAGTATTGCCACAGATGCAACCGTAATAATCAAACTGTTAAAAAAGGCTCGTATTATCATAAAGTTTTGGGTCTGTAACACCTCTGTGAAGTTTTCTATTGCAGCAAATTGCTGTGGAAAACTCAGCCTGAATTGTAATGCTTCAGCCCTTGGTTTAGCTGAATTTAATATTACGAAAGAGAACGGTATACCATATATCACCAACACAAATAGAACCGCGAATGTTTCAATGATGACTTTACGCACGCTTACTTTCTTTTTTGTGCTCATATCACGTATTCTCCTTCCTATTTATCCACCAGAACAGAGGGAACACCAATATTGAAACCAGAACAAACAAAATCACATTTCCTGCTGTCGCTAAACCATGAAAACCACTGGCAAAGTTTCGGAAAACGATTGATGTCAATAACTCTGAGGCAAATCCGGGGCCTCCTCCCGTCATTACCCACACTAAGTCGAAAGTACGTAATCCACCAATGAATGATAATATTATAACAGAGTTTCTGGCAGGGCGGCTGAGTGGTACTGTTATATACCAAAACTTGTGCCACCAATTGCCGCCATCAACCAGCAATGCTTCATAGCATTGCTCATCAATGGACATAATTCCTGCAATATATATGATTGTCGCAAGACCAACTCCTCGCCACACGTCGACAAAAATTACAGACCAAAGTGCCCAATCGGCATTTCCCAACCAGTCCGGACCGGAAATTCCAATCATTGCCAAAGTCTCATTTATTATACCTCGAGTCGGGTGCATAATACTAAAAAAACTAATACCAACAGCCATTGTTGAAAGCAGTGTCGGAAAAAACAGCATTGAACGTAGGAAGCTCACTGTTTTTAGTTTTGTGCATAAAAACGCACCCAATAAAAGTCCAAGCACTACTTTAAAACCACTGGTAAATACAGCATATATCATGGTGTTTGTTATACCTACACTCAGCCTTCTTTCCGTAAAGAAACGAATAAAATTGTCAAAACCAATGAATCTCCACTCTGTGAGATTCCACCAAGTGAAGCTAAAAAAGAAAGACATCAACGTTGGTACTACGAATATTACAATAAATAAAATCCCGATTGGGAGCAAAAACCAATATGGATATACTTTTTTTGTCACACCTTTTGCCTCCTACCTCGTAATTTGAACACAGAAAAGATATCTCGAACTGTTTTTCTATTGTTTATAATTTGTAAAATCTTGGGGGCGGTGAAGCCCCCAAGCATATTAAAACATTTACTTATTAATCCCAGCCCGGTAGTTCCAATTGAAGGGCTTGGTTGCGGACATCGTTGTCGTACTCTTGTGCTCCTTCCAGCGGAGTCATTGTACCCGTACCGACTGCGACACAGATTTGTGGAAGATTAGGTCCGGTAACCGGAGTAATGAATTCAAGCGCAGGCGCATTTCTTCCTGTATCAAAATATCTTTCCTGCATTTGCCTTACGGCTGTAAAAGCATTATCGGCGGCGGGCGCTCCGATAACCACACTGGGTCCTACACCGCGAGCTACAGAAATCAGTACAGCTTGACCTTGCTCTGATAGGAAAAAGTCGAAAAACTGCATGACATACTCAAGATTCGGTGAATTTTGATTTGCAAACCAACCATCAGGCATCCAAACTGTGAGTCCGGTATGTTCTGCGCTATCGGCGGGCTGTGCAAATATCCCTATATTATTTGCCGCCTCTTCACCAAACGTTGCATAAATACTATCCAAAGCAAACGTCAACATAGGATAGTGAACACCTTCACCGCTAACCAGCATTTCAAGAGCCATATCGTGAGTAACTGCCATGTGGTCAGCGTTGATAAACCCTCTTTCAAAAATATCGGCAAGCCTTTCAAATCCTCGTAACGCCGCAGGTGTTGTTGCAAAATGTGCTTGGTTTATACTGTACTGCTCTGCAAAATTAGGCACTTGAATTTGTAAATTGTGGAAATCTGCAAGAAGAAGGAGTTGTGCTGTCCAACTATCTCTATACGACGCTATAACCGGAGTTCTTCCTGATGCCAAAATTATTTCATTATTTGCAACTAATTCATCCCATGTTGTCGGTATTTCCAGCCCAAGCTCTTCATATACAGCAATGTTGTACAGCCAGCCGCCGCCCATTGAGGTTCTTCCGGGAATACCTACTACCCTACCATCAAAGGTGACAGTTTCCAAAAATGAAGATTGCAATCTGTCTAAAAACGGTTGACCTGTTAAATCTGCAAGATTGTTTGTGGGGTCTAAAAGCTGTACCATAGAGCCGGAGTTAAACCAAATGAAGTCAGAGGCTTCGCCGGTTGCAAAACGAACTTGCAGGAACGTTTCTCCTTCAGCTCCGCCCGGTCTGAGTTCTTGTTCAAATCGAATACCTGTCTCTGCGGTAAACGCTTCCATTACCGCTACCAAACCGGTTAGGTCTGTGTCACGGTCGATGATGTACGACAACACAACATCGCTTTGTGGGCTATCTCCGTTTTGGATTTGACCTTCCGGTGTCCCTGCATCGTCACATGCAACGATGGCGATCGCCAGAATAGCTATCAGCAACATACAAGATATTTTTTTCAACATACTATTTTCCTCCAAATTATTTTTGTGATACTATGGAGTGTACTGTAAAAAAAACACAAAGTCTATGGATATATCAGCACAAAAAATGGTAAAATCCAACACAAGCAATTTTTAATACATGCATTAGGCAATAGATCTAAGTATTTGACGCATTTAAGGAGAATACTGTGAAGGTGAACATCCAACGTGCTGCCTAAAAACTTTACTGAAATAAGATGAATCAGGATAACCTACCATTTGAGCAACATCTTTTAGCTTAATATCTCTATTTTTTGCGATAATTTCTTTTGCCCGCTCTACACGCAGTACTGTCAGATAATCGTTAAATGTCATCTCTTTGTGTTTTCTAAATAGGCGGCTTAGATATGTTTGTGAAATGTTGAAGCGTCTGCATATCCCATCTAATGACAGCGGTTCCATATAATGACGTGATATATAGTCACCTATAAGTTCGAACAAATCACCTGTGCTTTGATATATTGATGAATTTAATTCGAGTAATTTAGCAATAATATCCCAGACCATAGACATGAGTTCTTGCATAGAACTTGCAGTATATAGAGCAGTTGCCAAGGGTTCTTGATAGTCGTAATAGCTATCAGGAGACTTAAACTTTGAAATTCTTACAAAAAGTAATTCCAGCGCCCTGACTATTTGCAATGCATTATACGACTCCTTTTCCCAGATATTGAAACTTCTGGCAAGTTCATCTTTGAAGCCTGCAATGTTTCCGCTTTGCAGATAATTGTCAGCCACACGGGGAAACTCTCCCAAATCCAATGTCTTTGCGTGCACATCAACAGCCTGCGCAGGCTGTTGCTTGCCTATGTAATCACTCCATATGCGTGATTGCTCTTCTATGTGAGTTTTTCGCAGTTTTTCAGCTATTTTGTTCAGTAAATCCACCATTTGTTGAACATTAATTGGCTTTAAAATATAGTCTACTGCTCTTGCTCTAAGCGCTCCTTGCATATAGGTGAAATCTGAATACCCTGAAACTATAATTGAGTGAGTTTGTGGGTATATTTCACCCAGTTGTGTGATTAACTCTATGCCATTTACATCATCCATTTCAACATCAGAAATCAGAACATCTACAGGGTTTTCCAAAAGTTTTTCTAATGCTTCTGCCCCATCATGAGCCTGACCTGCAACGTAAAACTCCGGGCATTTAAACTGAATAATATTCTTAATGTATTCCATAGACGCAGGTTCATCTTCAGCTATAAATACTTTAAACATCATTATAATGACCATTCCTTTCGAAAATTCTCAGGCACAAAACGACTAATGAAAGGAATTGTCATTTTGTGCATCATTTGCGGTTCCCCGTAGGGGGAGCAAATCGCACATTCCCCCGTTAGTTTGAAATCTTTCAAACTAACTCCTTCCGTGTAGCTCTACGAATGCACCGCCTGTGGGATTGTTTCCAAAAGTCAACCGAAAATCCTTATAAAAAAGCCGCAGACGGACAAAGGTGTTTACAATCCCCATTTTCCCGAGAGATAATTCCAGTGGCTTTTTGCTATTTACCACCTCGGAGATTGACTCATTGAGTTTTTTGAAAGAATCACCTGTAAAACCTCCGCCATCATCACTTATTGTTATGCACCAGTGGTCATTATCCTTCTGACCTGTTATTGATATGTTCATGCTCTGCGTACCATTTTTGTACCCATGCGCAATGGAATTTTCCACAAAAGGCTGAAGAACAATTTTTGGAACCTGCATGTTTAACAGATCTTCGCTCACCTGAATTGAGTAAGTTAAGCGGTGCTCATATCTTGTTTTCTGTAGATGCAAGTACTGGCTAACATGGTTAATTTCATCTGACATTAATGCAGTTTTCTCCTCTGTTGAGACTGAGTATCGCAACATATGTGCAATGTTTTCGCATATATCTCCTATCGATTCATCACCAAGAGAAAGTCCGCGACCGGAAATAACATTTAGTGTATTATATATAAAATGTGGATTAATTTGCGTTTGCAGCAGATTGAAATTAGCTTGCATTTGGAGGTTTTTTGCTCTGATTAAACGACTCGAATAGAGGTAGCCGTAAATAAAAGCCACCAGAAGCAATATAATACTTGCTATAAATATCAATCTTCCCAAGTTCGCAAATGGAGCCAGCAGTGCATCCTGATCCTGTATCAGCATAACTCCTACTCCAGATGTCCCTCTGTATGTGGTTATAATTTTCGTGACTGCCTCACTGCTTTGCGCAAGGAGTATGCCCCCTAAAGCTTCTTCGAAAAAAGGAAAATAATGCAGAGCATATGTGTCATCGTACAAATTATGATATATTATTTCGTTATGCCGTGTGGTAACAATCAGATAAATATTGTCAGAATCTTCAATCAACAGTATTTCTTCCAGTTGCTCAATCGTCATTTGAACTTCAAGATAACCGATACTGGTACCATAGCCTCTCAAAGCTCGTAATACACTAAACACCGGAATTTCTCTCCCGACAAGCCACGGGTCATTGTGGCTCGGAGTAATTAATGGATTTGGCAGCTCATTATTTATATTCGGCAGCCATGACATACTCTCCAAAATCGCATCATTTCCTCGGGAAACCGTATCGCGGTTATATATGCGGCTAGTGAAAAAATCGTGATTTCTGTTGAAGTAATTGACTCTGTAAAAAGTTCTGATGAAGGATTCTTTATAAATGGAGTTTATAATTGTATTTTGAGCATCCAAACTTGAGCCGGAACCCAATCCCATCCGCGTAACCGCTTGGACAAACAATCTATCAGACATCAGAGAACGCAATGCAAAATCCATATGGATTATT
Organism: Oscillospiraceae bacterium; assembly: GCA_009787625.1. Classification (GTDB taxonomy): domain Bacteria; phylum Bacillota; class Clostridia; order Oscillospirales; family Oscillospiraceae; genus WRMH01. The sequence goes on along the minus strand of WQSX01000010.1, from coordinate 40,997 downwards.
TGATAATCTATTTGATGGGCTATTCTGTTTGCCGTACTTATCAACCCTGCATGAGTGTTATTGATAAACAAGCGAGAAGTATATAGATAAAACGCATACGAAGCAGATGCTATAATGAGCAAAGCGCAGCACATGTAAATAACGAGAGTTTTTATTTTCAGTTTCATAACTTCAACCGGACCTCCTGTCAATTACTTTATTCATTTATAATGCAGGAAATCGTGCATAGTGTCAAGCATGTCTCTTCACTTCTATGATAATTCCAATACAATTTTGCACAACCTTGTGGCTTTTTATTTCGCAAATTTATCGCAATTTCCACAAATAACTACTTGACTATAATTGATTTTTTTGTTAAAATTGTGCAAGCGAGATAAACGTTGATAAGAGGTAATTTGATGATTGACGAGCTTGTTTCCCCGAAGTTTGGCAGAAAAACCATTGTCACGGGGCATTACGGCAGTGGCAAGACGGAATTTTCTGTTTCTCTCGCTATGCTTTTAGCTGAGAAGCTAAGCCGCTCAAAAGGTATTAGTGGTGGCTCTCCATATAGCAGTCTCGCCCTTGTTGACCTCGACATCGTAAACCCCTATTTTCGTTCACGTGAGCAACGTGAAATGCTTGAAGATGCCGGAATCTCCCTGTATGGCAGTATGTTTGATACAGAAATCACTGCTGAGCTTCCCGCTCTCGGGGCAACTGTGAGAAAGCCTCTTGAAGATAAAAATTGCCGTGTTATAATAGACCTCGGCGGGAATGATATCGGAGCTATGATAATAAATCAATTCAAGAAATATTTCACCGATAACGACTCTGAAATGTTCGCCGTTATCAACACAAATCGCCCCGAAACCGCTACTGTTAAAGACATTCTCGCTCATATCTCCGCCATACAATCTATCACAGGTCTCAGTGTTTCAAAACTAATAAATAACACTCACATGCTCCACGAGACCACAGTCGGTGACATTATCAAAGGAAACAATCTTTGCAAAGAAGTGTCCAAAACGCTGAATATCCCTATTTTATACAACTGTTACCCATCCCGAATAATTGACGCATCAAATCTGAGCGGGTCAATCGAAAATCTACTACCACTAGGACTTTATTTAAGACCTACATGGTTAGATATATACTCGCGGTCATAAATATTTGCAGAATTATTGCGCAGGATTTTTTTCGCCCTGTGAGGCGGAGGACGCAGCCTTGCTGACGCAAGGCAAGGACAAAAGCGAAGCAGGGTGGAAAAAAGACAAGCAAGAAACTGCAAATGTTTATGACTGCGAGTATGACGCAATAATCACAATACTTTAACATACAAAGGAGAAGCAAACATGGCGAAATTTGAAGTCCGTTTCGACGGCGATGTGTGCAAGGGTTGCGAGCTTTGTGTACGTTTTTGCCCAAAGAAAATCATTTCGATGAGCTCGCACATCAATAGCAGAGGGTATAGTCCGGCAGAAATTGATAAAATAGATGAGTGCATTGGCTGTAAGGCATGTGCGTTGGTCTGTCCTGATGGTGCTATTTCAATTTACAAGGAGGACACTGCTAAATGAGTGGAAAAGTTCTGATGAAAGGCAACGAAGCATTTTCTGAAGCCGCTATACGCGGTGGTTGCCGCTACTACTTCGGTTACCCGATAACACCGCAAAACGAAATCCCCGAATACATGTCTCGCGAGCTTCCAAAGCACGACGGACATTTCATCCAGGCAGAGAGCGAAATCGGCGCAATTATGATGGCTTACGGCGCAGGTGCCGCAGGCGGCAGAGTGTTCATAAGCTCATCTTCACCCGGTATTGCGCTGTTCCAAGAGGGCATAAGTCTCTTGTGCAGTGCGCAAGTTCCAACAGTCATCTTGACAGTCTCACGTTGCGGCCCTGGAATCGGCGGAATTCAGCCCGGACAAGCCGACTACTTCCAATCCACACGCGGCGGCGGCAATGGCGACTATAGGGTTCCCGTCTTTGCACCATCTTCTGTTCAAGAAGGTGTTGACATGACGTTTGAAGCTATGGAACTCTCCGATAGGCTAAGAAACCCTGTAATTATCTTCACCGATGGTCTGCTAGGTCAAATGATGGAGCCTGTTGTACTCCCTGATTTTGTCCCCGTACCTAAATCCGGAGAAATCAGAAACAGCAAACCGTGGGCGCTCACAGGTTATGGTAATGACGACTCAAAACGCAACACAGTCACATCTCTGCGTATTGTTCCTGAAGTTTTGGAGCAATATGTACACGGTCTCTTTGAAAAGTACGATCAAGCAGAAAAAGATTTATGCCGTGTAGAGACGTTTGACATTGAAGATGCAGACATGGTCATCGTCGCCTTTGGCACAGTCGCCCGAATCACAAAAGAAGCAATCGCAATGCTTGCTGAGCAAGGCATTAAAGTCGGTCTTATTCGCCCGATTTCACTGTGGCCGTTCCCCTATGATGTGTTTAATAAAATTTCTGACAAAACAAAAGTCGTAGTATCCGCAGAGCTTTCAATGGGCCAAATGATTCAAGATGTAAAGCTTGCTGTTGCAAACCGCTTTCCTGTTAAGCTCATCAACCGCACAGGCGGCACGGTTCCGACTTCGCTTGAAATCGCACAGCGAGCGAAGAAAATCTATGAAGAGATGGGAGGCTAAGACTATGAAACAACCTGTTTTTGAATACACAAAAGGCATGATACGTACCGAGACAAATTACTGCCCCGGCTGTACGCACGGAATTTCACATAGGCTTATTATGGAAGTTTTAGATGAAAAGGGCAAATTAGGTGAGACAATAGGCTGTGGTCCAATCGGATGCAGTGTCATGGCTCATAAGTTTATGAATGTAGATATGATGGAATGTGCCCACGGCAGGGCACCTGCGATTGCGTCAGGGATTCGCCGTGTCCACCCCGACAAACTTATTTTCACTTATCAAGGCGACGGTGACCTCGCTTCGATTGGTACTGCTGAGTTTATCCATGCCGCGGCGCGTGGCGAACATATCACAATCTTCTTCGTCAACAACGCCATTTACGGCATGACAGGTGGCCAAATGGCTCCAACCACGCTTATAGGTCAAAAGTCCACAACGACCCAAACCGGTCGCACTGTGGCACAGGCAGGTGCGCCAATGCGTGTCAGTGAGCTTGTTTCTACACTTGATGGAGCTGTCTACATAGAGCGCGTAGCACTCAACTCCCCTGCCAACATCAACAAAGCAAAAAAAGCGGTTCGTAAAGCCTTTGATGTACAGGAAAAGAAACTTGGCTTTTCGATGGTTGAGTTTGTATCCACCTGCCCGACTAACTGGGGACTTTCACCACTTGATGCTATTGATTTCCTCAATGAAAAAATGCTCCCCTACTACCCGCTCGGAGTTTTTAAATCACTGGAAGGAGTTGACTAGATATGGCTGATACAAGTAAAATGTTTTTCGCCGGAACAGGTGGTATGGGTATCTTGCTCATGGGGCAAATCATTGGTACTGCGGCGATTTCCGAGGACAAGGCTGTTACATTCTTCCCCTCATACGGTCCTGAGATGCGCGGCGGTACTGCAAACTGTACTGTTATAGTTTCAGACAACGAAATAAGCAGTCCGCTTGTTCACGAGTCTGACTACGTTGTGGCAATGACAATCCCTTCAATGCTAAAGTTTGAGCCAACACTAAAGCCCGGCGGCACACTGTTTATAAACTCATCTCTGGTTCGCGAACCCCCTGCACGCAGTGATATCAATGTAGTTAAAGTTGCCGCATCGGAAATCGCTCAAGAAATGGGCGAAATAAGAGTGGCAAATATTATCATGCTCGGTGCATTTGTCCGCACAACAAACACCGTAAAAGGCGAGAATGTAGAAAAGGTAATCCGTGACTACTTTGGCGAGAGAAAGGCCTCGCTTGTAGATATGAACCTTAACGCATTTCATCATTGGAAACCGTAAACAACAATAATTTGGAGGTAAATTATGAACAAGTTCAAGTACATGGAAGATTTTGGTTATGAGCAACTGTGCTACTTCCATGACAAGTACACAGGTCTAAAAGCAATCATTTGCATTCACAACACCGTACTCGGCCCGGCTCTGGGTGGCACTCGCATTTGGAATTATTCAAGTGAAGAAGATGCGGCTGAAGATGTTCTCAGACTCGCTCGCGGCATGACTTACAAGAGTGCTCTTGCAGGTCTTGCTCTCGGTGGCGGTAAAGCTGTCATCATCGGCGATGCGGCAGAAATCCGCAAAAATCCAACCAATAGAGAGGCGTTTTGGCGTGCATTTGGTCGCTACATAAATGGTCTGAGCGGTCGCTATATCACCGCTGAAGATGTCGGCACATCAACACAAGATATGGTCTATGTGCACATGGAAACAAGCCACGTTGTTGGTTTGCCCGGACGTAGCGGCGACCCCTCTCCTTACACAGCACTTGGTGTTTTCAAGTCAATGCAAGCGTGTTGTGAGCATGTTTATAAAGACACTGTTGCGGGTAAAACCGTTGCAGTTCAGGGCGCAGGCAATGTTGGTTACTACCTGTGCAAGCTCCTGAATGACAATGGTGCAAAGATTTTAGTTACCGATATAAAGAAAGATCTTGTTTCGCGCGTTGTAGAAGAATTTGGCGCAACTGCTGTTGACCCTGCTGATATCTACAGCCAAAAAGCTGAAATTTATGCTCCATGCGCTCTCGGTGCAACTGTCAATGATGATACACTTCCACAATTTGGTTTCAAAATCGTCTGCGGCGGCGCAAACAACATTCTAAAAGACCCACCTGTCCACGGCAAAGCGCTGCGCGACAGAGGCATTGCCTATGCCCCTGACTATCTCGCAAACGCAGGCGGTGTCATAAATGTCTCCTACGAGCGTGCCGAAGGCGGATATAACGAAGAAGCCGCACTGCGCGATATCGACAGAATTCACTACAGAATGCTTGATATTCTCCGCATTTCAGAAGAAACAGGCAAACTGACCTACGAAACCGCCGACGCAATGGCAGAAGCAAGAATAGAAGCGGTACGCAACACCCGTGCAATTATGGCGTAAGCTGATTCTTGACTAAGTAAATTACAGAAAAGCACTTGTCAATACAATTTGACAGGTGCTTTTTCATGTTTCAAGTCATACCTACACCGTAGTGCAAACGCTTCTTATTTTGCATGCAGGGCATTTTAATAGTTGCTTTGCGTATCTGGCTATGCCTATTAGTCTTATCCGAAACATTCTGTCTAACAGTGATGGTTTGAATATGTGCCCGCATTTTGGGCACCGAAATGTCAAAGGAAAAAATATATGCATAAATCACCTACACCATAACTCCGCCCTTAATCACCTTGTCCACCAAATTACTTCCGTAGCGATAAAACAAATAATCAAGGTCAGGTGCGTTCCATATAACCATATCTGCTGACTTGCCTACTTCTAAGCTTCCACAAGTGTTTGCTCTGTTAATAGCCGCCGCGCCGTTGAGTGTGACGGCAGTTAGTGCTTCTGCCGGTGTGAGTTTATACTTTAAGCAGGCTAGATTCATAGCAAGCTGAATGTTGAGGCTCGGACTTGACCCTGGGTTAAAATCTGTGGCAACCGCCACGGCGAGATTTGAACTTACCATATCCCTTGCCCTCGCGTAGGGTTTGTCGAGATAAAATGATGTTGCGGGTAATAGCACTGCGACAAGCTCTTTTTCCGCCATTTTTCTTATCCCGTCATCTGACGCCATAATCAGGTGCTCCGCAGATATCGCCTCGACTTCAGCGGCAATCTCTGCGCCACCGATTGGGTCAATTTCATCTGCGTGAATTTTAGGCGTGAATCCGTGCTTTTTAGCTTCGGTCAAAATCAGTCTACTCTCATCCGGAGTAAACACAGCACTTTCACAAAATATGTCGCAAAACTCTGCAATCCCCTCACGAGCTACTGCCGGCAGCATTTCAGTTAAAATGAGTTCTATGTACCCTGCCCTGTCATCCGCATATTCTTTAGGCACAGCATGAGCACCCATAAAAGTTGCGGCTATATCAATCGGCTGTGACTCATTGAGAGTACGAATAACTCTAAGTTGCTTTAGTTCATCTTCGGTGCAAAGCCCATAACCACTCTTTGCTTCACAGGTGGTAACCCCAAATCCGAGCATTTCAGCAAGAAACTCCCTGCCTCGCTCAATTAGCTCATTTTCACAAGCGGCTCTGGTCTGCTCAACGGTGCGCAAAATTCCGCCACCGCTTTTTAAAATATCAAGGTAAGCGACTCCCGCAAGTTTAAGACTTAGCTCGTTTTGTCGCCATCCGCCAAATACAAGATGAGTGTGAGCATCAACAAGCCCCGGAGTGACAAGCTTTCCGCCGCAGTCGATAATGCGAGCACCGGAAAAATCAGGCAACTCGTTTTTCGGCCCGGTATAGACAATAATTCCGTCTCTTATACCTATTGCCGCATCGCATATAGTTAAAATATTACCTTGGTTTTCCCCTCTAAGAGCTGTTTTTCCCTTCGGAGTACAGAGGGTGCCTATATTTGTCAAAACACAGTCCATGGTTTAGTTATCCTTCCTTGTGGGTGTTTACGAATGAGCGCATGAAATTAAATCGTCAGTTTGTGCCCAAAATAATCTCCGGTAACGAAGCGTTTCCCTGAGTCCTTTATGACTGCCAACATAGGCTCTCTGTTATACTTAGTAACTCCGATTCGGGCTCGCAGTGATGATAATGTACATAATTTTTCTCCATTTCGGTTTAGATTAGTTTGTTGAAGTATCAGTGCTAAAATTATATCACAAATATATTTGCTGTAAAGCAAATATATTGACGGCTAGTGGGACAGGGGACGGTTCATCTGTCCCAACTCCGTCCCATAGACGGATAACTAAACACTTTCGCCTAAACTCCCGATAATACGAATAAGGATAAAAATTCTTGCAAGGACGCTAATTATCGAGGAGGATAAATTTATGGCAAATCAAATTGGCTGTACAAGCCACAGGCAAACGCAGGGAAACACAGGCGTTGGCGTCCCTTACTCTGCCAAGCCGAAAGTCGAAAGCTCAGATTGCATCAGTTTCTCAAATGTCTACAATAGCTACAAAACCCCCATCTCCGATTCAGAGTCGATGCTCGAAAGGCTCCGTGACAGGTTCGGCGGCGTGTCGTTTAGCGTATTGTCTGCAAACGGTACCATGGAGTGCAGGAACAATAGTCAAACCCATTTCGTGCAAATTTCTGAAAGTTTGCTAAACAGGATGGCGAACTGCCCTGATGAATACAAAAGGGTAACAGAGATAATTGAACGTTGGCTTGTTGCCACCTACAAATTTTCCGAAAAAGTCGGCGGCGATCCTTTCCAGATGCATATCACTATAAAAGAAGATGGCTCAATAATCAAGCTCGGCGCACAAGAAAGAGTTTCTTATGATGATTTTGAGCGCTGGAGAGAAGCGTGGGCAAGATTTGTTGAGGCCATAATGGAGTGGGTCGAAAGTCGCAACGAAAAAGTCCATGTTGAAACACCACCGGACTATGAAGACGCAGTAGCGTAGAAGCTAGGACAGGGGGGCATCTGTCTCCATGCCACAACCTAATAATTAAGCAACAGAGAAGCACCACTCTCTCGGGTTTGGTGCTTCTCTATTTGACGTTTGCGAATAATTATGAATCCCTACATATTCCAAGTTCTTTGTAAATATTATGAAGTGTATAAAATTTATACTCGGTCAATCCTTTGCTTTTCTCCCACGCACTTTATCAAACCGCACTAGCAAGAATCCAAGCACTGCAATTACAGTCAGTATAATGCCAAACCATATGAAGGTCATGCCCCAACCAATCTGCGCCGGGTTCATAAAGAAATATGGGAAGAAATCAATCATGCCACCGATTGATATGAAAACTATCCAATAGACAAACGGGAAAGCCATACCTGCCAAAATGTGCTTATAGGTAAACTCACCCTTTTTCTCAAAGAAAAAGTAGTTAAATAAGGCAAGCACCATAGAGAAAAAATGCGTCACAAAATTTGGGTAATCGGATAAAATCATTTCCGCTTCGGGTATGGTCGGCACAAGTATTAAGTTGTACACCAGCCCTGTAACAGTAATGCTCACAATTGCACTTGCAGAGATATAACTTCGCATCTTGCCTTTGCGATTATAGAGAAAAAACATCGCAATGAAGCTAAAAGCAACAAGATAATTGCTGAGTGGCGTGTACATTCTAAGCGCATAAACACTAAATGTGCCACCCGAACTCATGAGGAGTATTGTGCCATGCAAAATAATAAACGCGCTTATGAGCAAATATGCTCTATGAATGTTTTGCTTTGTTAGCATCTAATTTCTCCTGAATGTTTATATTTTGGTTTGAATCAAATTAATAATCCCACAAGCGAACTTCTGTGTTCGCCTATGGGATATTTGGAGCGGGTGATGGGAATCGAACCCACGTGGCCAGCTTGGAAGGCTGGAGCGTTACCATTACGCAACACCCGCAAAAACGAAACAACACGCTAATTAAAACCGAAAAATATTATACTACTTATAAGCCAACAATGCAATACTTTTACCTCAACTTTTTTTAAACTGCCGATAATCTCCCATGAGGCTTGCAGTTTCAAAGCAATCTGATGTATAATAATCGCTGAAATAAATAAAATTGGAGATAAAACATGAGTTTTTTTGAAAAACAGATTGAAACTAACACCGTCTATGAGGGCATAATTGTCGATGTCAGGCGCGATATTGCGGAGCTTCAAAATGGCAATAGAGCAAAACGCGAGGTGGTTGTGCATCCGGGTGGTGTTGGCATTGTTGCTGTTACTGCGGACAGCAAGATACTTATGGTGCGGCAGTACCGCTACCCCATGGAAGAGGAAGTTCTCGAAATTCCGGCAGGCAAACTTGATATCGGCGAGGACCCATTTGAATGCGCTAAGCGGGAGCTGTCCGAGGAGACAGGTTACACTGCAAACACATATGTTGACTTTGGTGCAATGTACCCATCTCCCGGCTATTGCAAGGAAACACTGTACCTATACCTTGCCCTTGACCTCATACCAGGTGAAATGCATCTTGATGAAAATGAGCTTTTATCCGTCGAAGAAATAGATATAGATGAGCTGGTTGCAAGGATTATGCGGGGTGAGCTTAAAGATGCAAAAACAATCATAGGCATACTCAAAGCAAAAGAATATATGAGAAAGAAAAATTCAGCATTATAATAAATTTATCGTTTTTCGATAAATTTATATTGCAAAACAATAAAATATATGTTATACTCTCCGCAACATGTGCATTGCACTTATTATTGCGGAGGGTATTTTTTATGTGGAATGAATCAAAATCTCTTATGCTCAGTAAGATCAGCGTCTGGCTGTTTATGGCACTGCTTGTAGTGTGTCTGGTGCTTGCTCCCAGACTTGTCGCGCGTCTTATCTTCATGTCGCACTCTGCGAGCGATGCGGGAAATGCACTTTTCCTGCTCACAATATATGCAGGCGCAATCCCGGCAGGTGCGCTACTTGTAATTTTCAATATATTTCTCAGCAGGATTGGCAAGGGCATTGTGTTTGCCGGAGAAAACATTCGGAGTCTACGGCAAATATCATGGTGCTGTTTTATCGGTGCTGCAATATGCATCTTATCAGCACTCTACTATCTCCCATGGCTCGCAATTGGAGTAGCCGCCGCATTTATGGGGCTCATCTTGCGTGTTGTGAAAAATGTCTTTTCAAAAGCTGTGTCACTTCAAGACGATGCCGAACTCACAATTTGAGGTAGCGTTATGGGGATTATAGTAAATTTAGATATGATGATGGCGAAGCGCAAAATTTCATCGGGTGAGCTTGCCTCGATGATCGGATTAACTCAGGCAAATTTGTCAATCCTAAAAACAGGCAAAGCACGCGCAGTCAGGTTTTCAACGCTCGAAGCAATATGCAAAGCACTGGATTGCCAGCCGGGTGACATTTTAGAATATATCGTGGATGAAGAATCGTGATAACCATTCACCAGACTAGCAGATGATGGGCAGTTTGCACTGGTTTTTCGGGAGAACAGCGGTGTAGATCCCGATGGCTCCCGAAAAATCAGGGTGAATTGCCCATCATCTGCGGGAACGCAGAGCAGTTACAAATAAAAAAAGGGGTCCTTAATTATGAATAACGAACATACACATCAGGCAGATATACAGAGCTACAACTCGCCGCAATGCACATATCCTATCGCTCCCAGTATCCCTAAACTTGAAAATGCTTTTAAGCCTGATACTACTGATTTTGTATTTGCGCTTATCACCTTTTTGCTCGGATACTTATGCACTCGATGGGTGTTTTTTGCTTGGACAGGGCTTGGTGTAAGCGTGTTTACAACCCTATACTTACTCTGCACCAGCCTATATTTCCTGAAAAAAGGCGTGTTTACAAAAACTCCCGCAACTTGGTTCTGGCTCACTGTCACGTTTGCAGTCGGCGTGTCATACGGAATCTGGAATAATATAGGTCTACAGCCTATACGCGCATTACTGTTGTTCGGCTCAGCGGCTCTCTATGTCATTTCGGCAAGCGGGCGCAGTGCCGTAGGCAAAACTGACAGCAGCTCGTTAATAGATGCGCTGAATGTACTGATTATTGTTCCTTTTCGCAATTTAATTAACCAATACGTGAGTTTCAAGGTACTCGGCAACATGGGCAATGTCTTGGGCAAACAAAGCAAATCGCTCCATATCCTGCTTGGAGTTGCTATTTCGCTTATTTTAGTTACAATTTTAATTCCACTTCTCGAACGTGCGGACAGTGGCGGTTTTGGAGTTATTCTCGACTTTTTCAGAAACCTCTTTGATATTGGCAATCACGTTCAGTTTAACCTCGGATTATTCATTTTCCATATGTTTTTTGCCATCCCTGTCGCAGCATTCATGTATGGGCTCACATCAGGCGTAGCGCATAAAAAAGGTACGGATATCATAAAACAAGAGTCCGTGGATAATGCCGCCGCCTCTGTGCGCATTTTGCAACCTGTCACAGTATTTGTTTTACTCTCAGTCACTTGTGCACTGTATTTGATTTTCATACTCAGCCAACTCCCCTATTTTTTCTCAGCATTTACAGGAAGCATTCCATATGGCTGGTTACTTCACTCCGAGTTCGCCAGACAAGGTTTCTTTGAACTTTGCTGGATAGCGGCAATCAACCTCGCCCTCCTCGCTATCTGCAACTCAATGTGCAAAAAAAGGCGCATAGAATCAAAAGCTCTCCGCGCATTTAACATAGCTCTCTCGGTAATAACACTCGTCTTGATAGCGACGGCATTTAGCAAGATGATCTTATATGTACATGTGTTCGGGCTCACAATGCTGAGACTGCTCCCCTGTGTTTTCATGCTGTTTCTTGCAATAATATTCATTGCTATCATAGTGCGCCAGCTCGCTTCTTTTAAAAAAGAGTTTTCAATAGTCCGTTTTTCACTGATAGTCGGTGCCATTATGCTGTCTCTTCTGAGCCTTGCGAATCCCGATTCTATTGTCGTCAGATACAATGCAGACAGATACCTCAGCGGCACACTGCGAGAGTTTGACTTAGAAATTGTGAGAAGAGCTGATTTAGCGGGCATTATCCCCGCAATAGAAGTGTACGAAAACACGCAGGATACAGAGCTAAAAACGCAAATCAGAGAGTCACTTTACCGAGTGTGGGATTCAAGTGCCGGAGCAGAGCGACCGTTCTATTCGCTCTCCGTGGAATCTCACCTGGCACTACAGTCACTGGAGCTAATGTTTGGGGATGTTCTACGCTAGACCTCCCGCAGGTGAGGAGTTGTTTGCGTAGTCTTTTTTGCGAGCCATCGGGATCTACACCGCTGTTCTCGCAAAAAAGACTACGCAAACAACTCCTCACCTGCTATCTTTGCGCAATGGTTTTTTACTAAAACAGCTAATATATTATCTAATTCTTGACAAAAACGGCATTTTAGGCTAAAATATTAGCTATGATAGATATTAATTTCAAAACACCAACGCTGCTTGGTCATAAGATTTCAAACAATGTTCGGACACTTCGGAAGGCACATAAAATCTCTATGAAACGCCTTTCCGAAATGTCGGGCGTCAGCTATGGGTCTATTAAGCGCTTTGAAGCAAGTGGCGAGATTTCTCTCACCGCACTGCTCAAAATTGCTCTGGTGCTTGACTGTGCAGATGATTTTGAAAATCTCTTTGCAAATAGTCAGCCACGCTCAATTCAGGAGATAATAGATGGAAACCTATAAAATGCTCAATGTCCATATTGACGACAGGCAGGTCGGAACTTTGGCTATGTATCAAGGGCGGTTTGTTGCTTTTGAATATGCAGACGCATGGCTTGCTGACGGTTTTTCGATAAGCCCCTTTGCACTTCCGCTCATAAAAAAGCTTTTCATGCCCAAATACGACCCATTTGATGGACTGTTTGGAGTTTTTGCGGACAGCTTGCCTGATGGCTGGGGGCGGCTGTTGGTGGATCGAATGCTCGCCAAAGAGGGCACTGCACCGAATAAAATAGATGCTATCACCCGTCTGGCGATTGTGGGAAAATCAGGAATGGGAGCACTCACCTACCTTCCTGCTCATAAGTGGCAAATTACAGAGGACACATACGAATATGACAGACTCGCTAGAGAATGCACAAAAATACTTCAGTCAGAATATTCTGATGACCTTGACGAACTCTTCCGACTCGGAGGTTCATCAGGCGGAGCACGCCCCAAAATTTTGACAAAAATAGACGGCGAAGACTGGATTGTTAAGTTCCACGCCGGTCTCGACAGAAAAGATTCAGGCGAGATTGAATATCGGTACTCACGGTGTGCAAAAAAATGTGGTATCACCATGAGCGAAACACGCCTGTTCCCTTCAGCACAATGTGCAGGATATTTCGGAACTAAGCGGTTTGACAGACAAAAGCTTAAAGACGGTAAAACAAAGCGAACACACATGCTCTCTGTGTCCGCTCTGCTTGAAATCTCTCACCGCTTACCAGCTCTCGACTATAATTCACTTATGAAGCTGACGCTTGAACTCACAAAAGACTATTCGGAAGTGGAAAAAATGTACCGCCTAATGTGCTTTAATGTGTTCGCTCACAACCGAGACGACCATTCAAATAACTTTTCGTTTCTCTATGATGAAGCATCGCATCAGTGGAAGTTATCCCCTGCATATGATTTAACCTACAGCTATTCGCTCGGCGGAGAACATGCAACTTGCATAAACGGCAACGGGCTGAACCCCTCGACAAAAGATTTGCTCGCCGTTGCTGAGCATATCGGCTTGAATAAAGCAAAAGCAACGGAAGTTGCTCAATTAGTGGAGCAAACAGTTCAAGAGGAACTTGGATCTTTTGGAAATAGGGTACTGTTGAGGTTGAAATGTTAATTTGCTTTGTGATATACTAGACAAAAAGACAAGGAGTGTTATAGCAATGTCAAAACAAGAAGTACTGGATCTTATTAATACTATGCCTGATGATGTTACCTTTGCTGACTTATTGTACAATTTATATATCATGAACAACATAACAGGAGGGATTGAAGACATTGAAGCAGGTCGTGTTCACACCCATGATGAGGTAAAAAGGATATTCGCATAAATGGAATTTTCCCTAAATGGGTCAAGCAAGGCTTTAGCAAACTTAAAATCTATTGAACGCTACATTTCAGAAGACTCCACTTTTCATGCAAAGAGGGTTGTAAATGAGATCATCGACCATGCAGATAATTTGAAAATCTTTCCTGAAATGGGACATATTTTATCTGATTTCCCCGATTTAGGATTAAGACAGTTGATAAAATACTCTTATCGTATCATCTATGCTTTTGATGGAGAAATTGTCACGATTGTCGCTGTTGTTCATAGCAAGCAAAAATATATCGAAGGATACTTGACGCAAATTCCCCTTTAAAGCAAGGTTACGGTAACCCTGCTTCACCACTTAAATCTATGCAAGTTAACATCGTAAAACTCGATAACTTCCCTTACAATTTTTTCATTTTCCTCCAAAACAATTACGTAAACTATGTAACCACCACACAACAGTTAATTTGTTTATCAACTCAAACTCTGATACTCACAAAGCTCCGCATAGATGCCGCCTTTTGCGAGTAGCTCGTCGTGAGTGCCGCTCTCGGCTATTTTGCCGTCTTGTAGGGCTATAATCAAGCCGGCTCGTTTGATTGTCGAAAGCCTGTAAGCTATTACAATTAGTGTCCTTTGATCTTTAATTTTGCCGATGGCATTTTGAATCTCACGCTCTGTTTCTGTATCGACCTCCGATGCCGCCTAGTCGAACATATCGGCTTGAATAAAGCAAAAGCAACAGAAATTGCTCAATTAGTGGAGCAAACAGTTCATGCGGAGTTAGGCGACGTGTTAAGTCCTTAAGCTGTGTCGCTGTAACGAATTTATAATAGGGGGACTTCAATAGTGACAATTCGTCAAGAAAGACCGGCGGACTATAGCGAAGTGTATCAGCTTGTCAAATCTTCGTTTGAATCCAATGAAGCCACGGATGGGACAGTACCTGATTACTTAAATGAGTTACGCACGAAAGATGTATTCATCCCTGAATTATCGCTAGTTGCTGAAAAAGGTGGGCAAATTGTTGGACAGATAACCCTATACAAGACTGATATAATTACTCCGCAAGGTAACCACACGGAATTATTGCTTTCACCGATAAGCGTACATCCCAACTTTTTTCGACAAGGCATTGCTCGTGCCATGACAGAAGAAGCATTGGCTCGTGCGAGGAATATGGGTTTTAGAGCAGTATTTCTTTGTGGTAACCCGGATCTTTATCATAAATTAGGATTCGTTCCGTCTTATTCATATAGTATTTATCATAAGAGCGATAAATCAGCAGAGTGGAGTATGGTGCAAGAACTGTACAACGGCGCACTAAACGGCATTTCGGGAACAATTGATACTGTATAAAGCAATTGCCCTTGCCCTGTCTAACTCAAACTCTGATACTCACAAAGCGCAGCATAGATGCCGCCTTTTGTCAGTAGCTCGTCGTGTGTGCCGCTCTCGGCGATTTTTCCGTCTTGCAGGGCTATAATCAAGTCGGCTCGTTTGATTGTCGAAAGCCTGTGGGCTATTACAATTAGTGTCCGTTGACCTTTAATTTTTCCGATGGCATTTTGAATTTCACGCTCTGTTTCTGTATCGACCGCCGATGTCGCCTCGTCGAGCAGTAAAATAGGGCTGTTTCTTAATATACTGCGGGCAATTGACAGACGTTGTTTTTGTCCGCCGCTCAGCCTTACTCCCCTCTCGCCGATAAAAGTATCATATTTATCTGGCAGTGATTCTATGAATTCATCAACACATGCAACCCGTGCCGCCTCTTCAATCATCTCAGGCGTTGCGCCATCTGTGCCATAGGCGATGTTTTCACCTATGGTGCCATTGAATAAAAATACATCTTGTAATACAAGACTGAGCTGATTTCTCAGGCTTTCGAGAGTCATGTTTTTAATATCTATGCCATCCATCACTATTGAGCCTGAAATCGGATCATAAAAGCGTGCAATAAGCCCTGAAATCGTGCTCTTCCCTACACCTGTGGGCCCGACAATTGCCACCATCTGCCCTGCTTCCGCCTTAAAGTTGATATTCTCCAAAACTTCGATATCTTCCTCATAGGAAAACGACACATCACGAAACTCAATTTGCCCACTTAGCCTGCCGACTTTTTGAGCATTTGGGCTGTCCTTTATGTCCGGCTCGACATCAAGTAAGTCAAAAACTCGCTCCGTTCCCGCAATGCCTTGTTGCACATCTTCAACAATGCGTGCAAGTGTTGCAATCGGTGCGTAGAACAGATTTAGGTACAGCAGAAAAGCAACTATATCCGAGATTTGAAGTCCTGTCGCAACAGCTATCCTCGGCCCTGCAATTAAAACAATTATCGTACCAAGCGTTGTAATAAACGCCACCGAAGGGTGTAGTACCCCTGCATAAAATAGCGCCTTTATAAGAGCCTTAACATGTAAAGTTGACTTTTCTTTGACCTTTTCAAGCTCATACTTTTGCTTATTGAAAACCTGAATTTCTTTAATCCCCGAAAAGTTATCCTGTAACACAGCATTTAGCTCAGCAATCAGTTCCTGCCCTCGCTTGAAATGCTTACGCATCAGTTTCGGTATCATTGACACCACAGCGATAAACGGAATCGGTATGCACACAAGAAGAGCAAGCATAGGGTTTATCGTAAACAGTATTATAAGCACACCCACAATTGTGATTATGTGTGAGGTAATTTCAGGCAGTGCGTGTGCAATAAGGTTTTCAAATGTGGTGGTGTCGTTAATGACACGCGACATGAGTTCGCCAGTTTGCTTATTGTGATAATAACTCATCGAGAGCTTTTGAAGATGCTCATAAACAACACAGCGTAGCCTATTGACCATATTCCATGAAGCAACATGAGATAAATAGCTGTTGATGAACTGGCAAATCGCACGAAGTGTGAAAAATCCAAATAAAATTAATGCAA
Organism: Oscillospiraceae bacterium; assembly: GCA_009787625.1. GTDB lineage: Bacteria > Bacillota > Clostridia > Oscillospirales > Oscillospiraceae > WRMH01. Next base: position 24,493 of record WQSX01000010.1, on the reverse strand, counting down.
GGCGCACTATTTGGTCTAAATGGCTTTGAACATCTCCGCCTTCCATAATTACAATAACACGCCGAATTACTTCCGGAGCAAGCAAGTTTACCCCCGTTATAACAAGGAGTGCAACCGTCGCAATAATCAACAAATGCGCCCAGGGACCTGCAAAGCTAAAAAGTCTGAAAAGCTTTTTCAATACAAAATGTACCTCCTGTGGAGTTTTTGTAGTAACTATTCACCAGGCTAGCAAATGATGGGCAGTTTGCCCTGGTTTTTCGGGAGAACAGCGGTGTATATCCCGATGGCTCCCGAAAAATCAGGGTAAATTGCCCATCATTTGCGGGGATACTGAACAGCTACTTTTCAATTTTCAATTTCCCAACAAATACGATGCCGCGAGCATCACACCGAGTTTACCCGACTCATACGTCAGCCCACCTTGAAGAAAGACATTGTAAGGCTCTCTCATTGGTGCATCGGCTGAAAGTTCAATTGAGGCACCTTGGATAAACGTGCCTGCCGCCATGACGACCTTATGCTCGTATCCCGGCATATCTCCGGCTATTGGTGTCACGTAGGAATCAACCGGTGCCGCAGCTTGAATTCCCTCACAAAATCTTAGAAGTGCATCAGGGCTTAAAAGCGAAATCATTTGTATTATATCAGAGCGCTTATCATTATAGCAAGGGTGCGTTTTGTAGCCGAGTTTCTCAAACAGCCGCGCTGCAAATGCCGCAGTTTTGAGTGCCTGTGCAACAGTGTGTGGTGCCAAGAACAATCCCTGATACAAGAGACGATGCCCACCTTGTTCTGAACCGCATTTATCACCAATTCCGGGGGCAGTGAGTCTGTTTGCCGCCGCGTTAACAAGCTCCTCTCGCCCGGCAACATAACCACCTGTCGGAGCAATGCCGCCGCCGGGATTTTTTATAAGCGAACCCGCTAAAATATCTGCCCCAACATCACCCGGCTCAATAATCTCCACAAACTCACCATAACAGTTATCGACCATTATACGCACATTTTTGTTAGACGAGCACACACAGTCGCAAATCTCACCAATTTCACTCACAGACAAAGCACGCCGACTTGAATAACCCCTCGAACGCTGAATGAGGACAGCCCCAACATTTCCACTTTTTACCGCCTGTGATATGGCTTTTAAGTCCGGTGAGCCATCTTCCAAAAGCTCAATCTGTGAATATGATATGTTATAATCTTTAAGCGAACCACTATAATTTCCTGTAATACCAATAACACCATGCAAAGTGTCATAGGGAATCCCAGCGACAGAAAGCAGGGTCTGCCCCGGTCGAAGGGTAGCAAAGAGCATAGCGGTAATTGCATGTGTGCCACTGACAAACCCCTCTCTCACCAGCGCAGATTCGGTTTTCATTATTTCAGCAAAAACAAGGTCTAACGTCTCACGCCCCTTGTCATTATACCCATAACCGGTGGAACCCGCAAACATGGTATCAGACACCCGATGTTTCTGAAATGCAGACAGCACTTTTTCAGTGTTTTTAAGTGTAATTTCGTCAATTAACTCAAACTGTGGTGATATGTCTGCCTGCACGGCTTGTGATAGTTCTAGTATTTTATTTGAAATGACAAATTGGCTCATGGTTAATAATCCTCCCACAATCTAGCAGAGGGTGGGCTGTTTGCGTAGTCTTTTTTGCGAGAACAGCGGCTACACTGTGCAAGCGGCAAGAGCGGGCGACCGAGACGGTCGCCCCTACAAAAAGCGGAGCAAATTGCCCATCATCTGCGGAAATCAACGAGTGCACTACGCCCGCTCAGCCAAAAACAAACGTAAAAGCTTTATAACAGCCTCCATATCAGTAATCTTACCGACACATGACTGCGAATGAAGATTGCCAATGGGGGCGGCAATGCCTGCAACCTTGATTCCGGAGCGTGACTTTTGAAATACTGATGCGTCGGTGACACCTGCAACATATGTTTTTGTCTGCCACGGAATGCCGTTTTTCTCTGCAAGACCTGTGAGGCACCCAAAAATCTCTTTGTTGTAAATTGCACCACCGTCCATAAACGGAATAACAACACCCTGCCCAACTTTGCAGACCTTTTTATTCCCCGGTGAAGACGGCAAATCAGCCGCTGAAGTGCCTTCAACTATTATGGCAATATCCGGTGCCGTGCTGTATGCCGCAGTGTATGCACCGCGCGCGCCAACTTCCTCTTGTGCCGTAAAAGCAAACATGCAATCAACGGGTAAGTCTGACTTGATTAACTCCAAAAGTGCCACACAGCCGAACCTGTCATCAATAGCCTTTGACCTGATATAACCATCGCCAAACTCACGTATATCAGTCTCAAAAGCGCAAGTATCGCCAGGCACAACAAGCTGCTCAGCTTCCTCGCGATTTTTTGCTCCAATGTCGACATATAGTTCACTCAGTGGCATGGACTTTTCCAAGTTTTTCGGCTTTACCATATATGCAGGCTTACAGCCAACAACACCCAAAGTGCCGTATTTTCCCACTCTTACCGCTTTACCGAGGACAATACGCGCATCAATTTCCCCTGCATTGTCAAACTTTAAATAACCATCATCTGTGATGTAAGTCACCACAAAACCAACTTCGTCCATATGGGCGCATAAAACAATCCGCTCTTTAGAAGCCTTTGCGCCTTTTTTATAGACCAGTACATTGCCTAAGACATCTATAGTAACTTCATCAGCATACTGCTTCGCAAAACTCTCGATATAATCGCTGACTTTGCTCTCGTCGCCTGACACTCCGTCGATTGCACAGAGTTCTTTTAATAACTCGACCATCTTCCTACGCCCCTTTCATAGCCTTTATTGTTTCGGATAATAATCTGGCTGTACTGTCTATATCGTCAAATAACACAACTTCATTTGCACTGTGCATGTACTTTAGAGGAATCGCAATAAACGCCGTTATGACTCCGGTTTGAGAAATCTGAATTTCCCTTGCACTTGTATTGCTCATGCCACTCGGTAAAACTTTAAGCTGATGCTTAATTTGTTTTTCCTTTGCATGTTGCAAAATTGAGTCGGTAAAAGCCCTGTTCATATTTGGACCGCGTGCCACTATGACACCATTCCCAACTTTCTCACGAGCCTCGTCCTCTGTTGCATCAGGAGTCTTTGCATTTGCTGTATCCACAACAATGCAGTAATCAGGTGCTATTGCATTAGCTCCGGCACCCGCACCGCGAACACCAACTTCATGCTCTACACTTGCCATGATATATAAATCAACATTCAGTGTTATATCCTTTATCTGTTCAAGCGCACTCAGTATCGCCACAAAACCCGCTCTATTATCCAAAGCCTTTGAACAAACCGCATCTTTACCAAGTGTTCTTGTAAAGCTCACCAGGACTCCGGGTGTGCCAATGGGAATGCTCCGCTGTGCCTCTGCTTGCGAGAGTCCCACATCTATGTACATATCCTCGATTTTTGTAGTTCTCGCAATGTCCTCAGGTCTAAGGATATGCGGCGGCAACACGCAAACGACACCGTCAAGCGGTGGCTCTGCCATAACAGTCACCCCTGCGGCTGGCAAAAGCCTTGCGTCAAACCCACCCAGTGCCGAAAACTTTAAAAAGCCTTCTTCAATCTCTGTTACAACAAATCCAATCTCATCAATATGAGCATCTATCAGAAGCCTTTTTGCCCCCTGCTTACCGCATTTTTTAACCCCTATAAGGTTTCCGAGTGCATCTACCCATGTCTTGTCCATATACGGCTCTAAAAGTTCCTGCGCTTGCTTGATTACTAGTTCCTCAGACCCCGAAGGCCCGGGTAGTTCACATAGTTGTGTTAGTACTTCCATAGTGTTTATTGCCATAATTTTTTACTCCCTTAATATTTTGCTCCCTCAATTTTTCCTCAATAGATTCTGCGGCTACGCGCGAAGTGACAAAGTTGTTGAATACCTATCTTATCTTAAAAGCGGAGTACCAGTTCCTTAAAATAGTTTCCGCGCTCTTCAAAGTTTTTGAACCGGTCAAACGATGTGCAAGCGGGCGATAATAATACAATATCACCTTTATCAGCAATCTCCGCTGATTTTTTTACAGCATCTTCAAATTCATTGCAAATGAATATCTCAGGGCGGCTTTCATCACACGGCGCACTCTGAACAGCCGTTTCTATTTGCCTTGCGGTTGCCCCTGTTAAAATCAGCTTTTTGACTCGCTCATTAACTGTAGCGGCAAAGTTTTCAAATGTGATTCCCTTGCCCTTTCCGCCTGCAATCAAAACAACCTTTTGGTCAAATGACTTTAGCCCCGCAATCGCCCTTGTCGGACTGGACGCTATTGAATCATTATAATACTTGACACCCTCATGCTCTCTGACAAATTCAATGCGATGTGCCACGCCTGCAAATGTTCTCGCCGTCTCACGCATAATATCATAGCTCACAAGCCCTCGCACAGCCGCAAAAGCTGCCATATAATTTTCAATATTGTGGTCGCCCGGGAGCAATATTTCTCCCGCACTCAAAATTTCTTCACGCACATCATCGTGAGTGTCGTATATGACGCCGCCTTTTAAATATACGCCATTTTTTACCTTTTCATGGCGACTAAACATAAGCACATCTTCCGCCACTGCGCTTTTTGAGTAATTGAGCGTTACCTCATTATCTAAGTTAAAAATGGCTCTGTCTGAACTGTTTTGATTTATGAAAATATTTCGTTTAGCACCAACATACTCATCCATATCTTTGTGTACATCGAGATGGTTGGGCGTGAGGTTTGTCACAATTGCGGTGTTGGGACATTTTTTCATTGATATAAGCTGAAAAGAAGAAAGCTCCACCACAGCAATATCACAGGGCGACATATCATCTGCTTTCGTGAGAAGCGGTGTGCCGATATTACCCCCTAGATGCACCGTTTTTCCGCCGTTTTTTAATATTTCTGCGATTATTGAGGTCGTAGTAGTTTTTCCGTCAGTCCCTGTCACACCGATAGTATAACATGGACAAACGTCAAAGAACACTTCCATCTCACTGGTGAGCGTGGCACCCCTTTTTACAGCCTGAACCAAAGCAGGATTTGTCGGCATAAGCCCCGGCGTTCTAAAGATAATATCTTCGCTGATATCTTGCAGATAATCTGCACCCAATATAAGCGTCGCACCGAGACTTTCAAAACGTTTCGCATTCTCGCCAAGGTCAGCGTGTAAGCGCATATCACGCACAGAAACAGAAATACCTGCACTGCACAGTGCCTCTATAAGCGGCGTATTGCTGATGCCTGCGCCAACAACAGTGACTCTCTTATCTTTTATGCTGCTTAGATAATCTTTGAATGTCATACTAATGACCATTCCTTTCAAAAATGTCTAGACGTAATAAATAGCACAATCCCTACATAACCCAGTGTTCGCCGCCTGTGCCATGTTCACTTCGTCTGCTCCTGCTCATTAAATCTTCAAGTGCTTGCTCCGGAGCCTTTCCCTCATAGAGAACCCTGTAAGTCTCCAGACATATCGGCATATCCACATCCATTAATTCAGCGAGTTCTTTTGCCGCCTTAGCCGCATAATATCCCTCAACAACGGCACCTACTGACTCCATAGCCTGCTCTGCGCTCATGCCTTGCCCTATGAGTCGTCCCGCACGCCTGTTTCGGGAATGCTCAGACATGCAAGTGACAATCAAATCCCCCAGACCTGCGAGTCCTGCAAGGGTTTCCTTGCTTCCGCCCATTTTCATGCAAAGCTCAGCAATTTCAGCAAGCCCGCGAGTCATAAGCATCGCAAGCCCATTATCGCCAAGCCCAAGCCCTGTACCAATCCCCGCACCGAGCGCAATTACATTTTTTAAAGCCGCACCAAGTTCCACACCTATGAGGTCTGTTGAAGTGTATACCCGCAAGTACTTGTTCATAAGAAGATTCTGCACCCGCATAGCCACAGACATATCTTCAGCGGCAACCACACAAGCAGACGGAACTCTTTTAGAAACTTCCTCGGCGTGAGTAGGCCCTGAAACCACAGCAATCATAGTCTCATCAGGCAAGATATCCTCTAAAATATCAGAAAAAAGTCCACAGGTGTCCTTCTCTATCCCCTTGGACATGCAGACCACAACTGTGCCTTCATTGATTTGATTTGCAATAGCTGTAGCTGTCTCCCGCAGCGCAAACGACGGCACAACTATGATAATAACACTTGCCCCGCTAACGGCACTATCTAAGTCAGCGGTAATAATAATTTCGTCAGGAATTGAAACATCAGGCAAAAGCCTGTTAATTCGAGATTCTCTGATAGATGAAACTTCGTCCTCAAATTTTGACCACATGGTAACATCATACCCATTGTCAAATAAAACAAGAGCAACAGCAGTTCCCCAAGCACCACAGCCCAAAACAGTAACTTTCAAAAACATCCACTCCCATAATATCCTTAGTGCTTGCCGTAGGGGCGACCGTCCTCGGTCGCCCGTTTGTCGGATTTGCTTCCTATGTTGCGGGCGACCGGGGACGGTCGCTCCTACAAAATGCACCCCTACGATTTTTTCCTGCTCAAATTGAGCTTCGATTCTTCGCCTTTGACCAAACGCTTAATATTCGGAAAATGCCTGATGTGAACTAAGATAACAATTAACGCAATAACCACAAACTCAGGAATCCCACCGATATCAAACACTATAACGGAAACAGCTATCGCAATGCTACCAATCATTGAGCCGAGCGAGACATAACGAGTCAAGATAGTTATCAAAACGAAAACTCCCCAAGCAGCAAGGGCAATCCGCCAGTCGAGAACAATTACAATTGCACCGATAGCCATGATTCCCTTGCCGCCCATGAACTTATAAAACACAGGAAAGCAATGCCCAAGCACAACAAACAGGCTTGCAACAGTTCTTCCGAAAAACACCTCATCAAAATAAGTATCAAACGGCCACACAAACGATGGCACAAGTTCAGAAAAATTTGCAAAAATCCAACCGCCAAAAATCAGCGGAGCAATGGTTTTAGCAACATCAATGAAAACGACAATCAGCGCTCCGCCTTTGCCAAAAGTCCGATAAAAATTTGTCAGTCCGGGATTTCCACTGCCATAATCGCGAATATCCTTACGGTATAAAACCTTAGACGCGATTAAAGCACCATTGACACTACCTAAGAGATATGCCGGAATTGCGGTAATAAGCACCAAAATAATAAACAACATGCCCTCAATTTTCCTTTTCTCTTTCTCTGACTATCATACGTATCGGCGTGCCTTCAAGTCCAAAAACAGATCTTATTTGATTTTCAAGATATCTAAGGTATGAAAAATGAAATAACTCGGAGTCGTTACAGAAGCAAATAAACGTCGGCGGTTTTATGCCCGATTGAGTTATGTAGAAAATCTTCAGTCTCCTGCCTCTGTCGGTGGGCGGTTGTACTCTCATTTGAGCATCGGCAAGCACACCATTTAGTGTTCCTGTCGTAATTCTCATGGAAGCCTGTTCGCTCACAAAGTTTATAAGCTCGAAGATTCTATCGACACGCTTGCCTGTGAGTGCTGAAATAAACAGAACGGGGGCATAGGTCATATAACTGAGGTCACGCCTGACATCATTACGCATATTTTCCATGGTATTTGTCTCTTTTTCAATCAAATCCCATTTGTTGACAACAATGATACTCGCCTTGCCTGCCTCATGTGCAAGCCCTGCAACCTTGGTATCCTGCTCGGTGACACCTTCCTGAGCATCTATCATAATTACGCAAACATCTGAGCGCTCAATGGCTATTTGCGCCCTGAGTACGCTGTATTTTTCAATTCTGCTGTCTATCTTAGATTTACGTCTGAGTCCTGCTGTGTCGATAAACACATATTTGCCATGTTCATTTTCAAAGGAAGTGTCCACGGCATCTCTTGTCGTGCCCGCCACAGGGCTTACAATGACACGCACTTCACCTAAAATTTTGTTGATTAGAGAAGATTTCCCCGCATTTGGCTTGCCAATCACAGCTACACGGATAATATCGTCGTCGTCATCATTTTCGCCTGATGGGTCGTCAAAGAGCTTTACACACTCGTCAAGCAGGTCGCCCGTACCGTGCCCGTGCGCCGCAGAAAGTGAGACAGGCTCACCCAAACCCAGTGAGTAAAACTCATATATATCGGGATGCACAGGACCAATCGAGTCCATTTTATTGACTGCAAGAATAATCGGTTTTCTCGCTTTATTGAGCATTCTTGCGACTTCTTCGTCTGTTGCTGTGACCCCTGTTGTAAAATCGGTCACAAATACGATAACATCAGCCATTTCAATCGCGAGCATAGCCTGCTCACGCATAAAAATCAAAATTTCGTTGTCCGTTGTGGGCTCAATACCACCGGTGTCAACAATATCGAAATTCCGCCCATTCCAGTCGGTTTTCGCATAAAGCCTGTCTCTGGTTACACCGGGCGTATCTTCGACAATAGAGAGGCGTTTGCCTGCCAGTCTGTTAAAAAGTGTTGATTTGCCAACATTTGGTCTGCCAACAATAGCAACAAGCGGGTTAGCCATTTTCATCCTCCATTATATGGTCAATGCTTTCAGAAAGTGCGTTAAAGAATTCTCTTCCATTTTGCTCAACAACCATAACCTCAACCCCTAGTTTTTCAGAAATTTCTGAAACCGTGACATCGTCCAAAAACACATCTTCCCCAAATTTTAGCATGTTTTGCGGAATCAGTAGTTTTGAGCCAAGATTTTTGCCTGACAGTTGATTTAGAATATCACTGCCTGTAATCAGTCCCGAAACAGTAATCCCATGTCCAAAAAAGTCGTTAGTTATGGCGTAGACATCGCAAGTTATTGTATCACATTTCATGAGCAATATGTCAACAATATTTTTTATATAAGGATAGGCGAGCTTTCCTGTCGCAACAGAAATATGCTTGTGGTTTTTTTTCGTGCTTTTGCAGTTATCAATTGCGTTTTCAAACTCAGCAATAAACAGCCTTAACATCCCCACCCCGTTTTCAAGTTGGGGATAATCTTCATAATATGATTCATTCGGTAACTCCACCCCTGCAAGGAGATATATCTCATCTGCACAGTAAAACACCCTTGAACCTCGCTCACGTAAGCAGGACCGTGCAAAATACCGAACCAAATTCAAAGTGTTTATCGCAATCCTCTTATCAAACGGCTTTAGCGGGTATTGTCCGTCCCTATGCTTTGTGAGACCCACAGGTACTACAGATACAGAGTTTATAGCAGAGCCAAGTGCTCTAAGCCCTTCCAAGGTCGCCCTCAACTTTTTGCCTGAATTTACACCGGGACAACAGACTATTTGGCAATTTAGTGTAATGCCGTTTGATGCCAGTCTTCGAAGCGTGCTTAGTGATTTACCACCCTTACTTGTACCCATCATAAAAGAGCGGAGTTTTGGATCAAGTGTATGAACAGATATATTTATAGGGCTGATGCGATACTCGATTATTCTGTCTATATCGTCTTTAGTTAAATTTGTGAGCGTCACGTAATTGCCATGCAAAAACGATAGTCTTACGTCATCATCCCTACAGTATAAAGATCTGCGCATACCCGCAGGCAGTTGGCTCATGAAGCAAAATATGCATCGGTTCTCACAGACACGCTCATTGTCCATTAGATATGAGCCAAATTCAATACCCAAATCGACTCCTTCGGGTTTGTTAACTGTAACCAGTTTTAATTTTCCATTTGCCGACAGCAACCGGAGCTGTACCGAGCTGTCATAGGTGAGAAATTGATAATCCAGTACGTCTCTGATTGCATCGCCATTGACCTTTAAAAGCACATCACCCTGCGCTATGACAGAGTTGCTCGCAGGCGACCCTTGCTCAATTGATTTAACAACATTGTTCATTTAAGGTAACCTCCGGAAACCCAGTGTCTGACAGATTGGTGGAGATTTTTTCACCAAACGAAAGACGGGGGAATACCCCCGCCCTTAGGGCGATAGTGTCAGTGTCTATACACTGCAACTCTCCCTTCGAAATCAGCGATGAACTTATGATACCTCGCGGCCATTGTAGTTGCCACAAGCCTTACAGGCTCTGTGAGGCAAGCGCAGTTCTCCGCACTTTGAGCATTTTGTGAGTCCGGGGGTTTCAAGTTTCCAGTGCGCTGAGCGTCTTTTATCTCTTCTCGCTTTTGAGACTTTACTCTTTGGTACTGCCATATATAACACCTCCTATGTGAATCATTCTTCCAGTAGTTGACCGAGTACTGCAAGCCTTGGGTCTATTTCTTTTTCGCACTTGCATAAATCATTATTTAAGTCAGCTCCGCATTTTTGACATAAGCCTTGACAATCGTCACTACAAAGCTGTCTATCTTCCATATTTAAAATAAATTCTGTGAATATTATCTCGTTTGCATCGACCTTGTCTCCCTGAAGGAAGTAGCCATCGGGATTTTCTCCCTCGCCCCCTTCAGTGAGATTCGCCGAAATTTGCTTGTGTTCAGGTTTCTTGAACTCTTTAAGACATCTTGCACAGATGCATTTACACGTTGCATCTACATTCGCCGAAAATGTCAGCACTCCTGCGCTGTTTGTAACACTTCCCGCAGCTCTCGTCGGCGGTACTATCGAAATAATTGAGTCATCAATTATTTCAGATAAATCAGGCTCGAAGTCAAACGAGACTACGCCGCCGGGAACTCCAATTATCTCTCGAAGGTCGATTAGCATTGCTTGCCTCCTGCACACGTCTCAATATTATAAGGCAAAGTGAGTGGTATGTCAAATGTTTTTTAGAAAAAGTTATTCTAATTGCAAATTGTATAATTAAATATGACATTAGCTTTGCTCTGCAAGATAGATTGATATGCGGCTCTGCATAACCCTTGCGGTATCTTCAGCCGAGGATACTCCTGAGAAAAATCGGGCCAAGTCACCCTCAATTAAGTCCCATAGTCCTTGATATATCGGCTGTCCTCTTAGAGGCACTGCATTTTCCACAATATTTCTAAACCTGTCTGCCTGCTCAGATGCTATGGCGTACACGTTGATAATGTCAAAATCACCACCTGAGCCACTCACCCAAAACTCCGTTTGCGGCATTTCTATCATGTTTCCATCTCCGTCGGCTTCCATTATTGGTGTGGATATGTCTGTGAGAATTTGCTCGAAAAGGTCAACCCGATAAGGGATTGTTCCTTCTCTCAGGGTTTCTGACATTACTCCGTCAGGCGTTAGAAATTCTCGTAAGAATGACCATGCGCCGTCAATATTCTCGGAAGCTGCGTTTATGCCCATTTGCATAAACGGCACCAACACATTTTCTCCTCCGTCCACAGTGGGTATTCCGAGCACTTCAAAATCACCTTGCATTACTAAGTAACGCCTGAAAGCACCCCATCCAAAAAAGTTCTCAGTTTGTAGTAGCTGCTCGCCACGCGCCATCAATTCATCAGGCTGTGGGGCCCACATTCCCCCACCTCTGTACACAACCCCGTTTAAAATTTTAGCAACCTCGAGAATCTCAATAAAAGCATCACTGTCCAGATTGGCTTCCATCAGGTACCAATCAATAAAGGCTGTTCCTGAGTTTGTCAATATCATCCTCAAAAACCATTCTGAGGATAGGTTAGGAGAAAACGGATAGTGCGTACCATAAGTTTGCCGCACAAACCTTAGGAGTTCCGACGGAGTCCACTGCACAATATGCTCCACTGCTTCCGGCAATCCTATAATGGTGCGCAGTGTAAAATATTCTGCAATCGCACGTAAAGTATTGTCGGGACTCTCAAGGGCAGCCAACATATTAGGGAGAAAATCTGAGCGGCTTAGCATTGGGTCTGCATCAATCAGTGGATATAGGTCTATAAGAAGTTCACTATTCATTCTAAATCCTGACGGAATAATCAGTATGTCAGGACCTTGTCCTGTCATAAGGTCTATTTGAAGGCGAATTATCCCACTCCGCACTCCATCGTAAAAGTCACCGCCGTCAGTGAAGTCAAAGTAGTCAACTACTTCAATAATATATCTATCACTTTCAAGGTTAAATTCCGACACTATCATTGGAAATGTTTCCCCCGGTGCACCTATCTGACCTACGGTGATAACAGTACGGTCATCGGGTGTAGCTCTCGAAAGGGGCGAAAGAATGAATAATTGGAGAATCATTTCATCGTTTTCCCATACTCCTGACAGGATAATCAGTTCTCTGTTTGCAATCTCATATGCGTGGATAATGTGATGAAATCCCTGCTCTACCAAATTGAGCAACACTGTTTGTTCTCCGCTCACAGCATCATGCCCGTAGAGATAAATCCAATCGACAGACAGAAAGTCGAACGTTGAGTCGCTCCCGGCTTTAAACATTCTGTAGTGGTGGTCGGAGACAAGCGGCAGGGTTTCTCCCCAATCATCCTCTTCAAAATTAATTTCTCTGAGTATAGTGGTCGGAAAATTATCAATAGTCATGACACGCTCATCATTTAACCTAATCATGCCTTCACGCCAAACACGGCCATCAAGCTCTAATACAGCATATTCATCGCTCTCTATGTTTAGCAAGTATACTTCTGTACCTAACCCTTTCCACACAGCTACCGCAATGTTTCCATCTCCTGCAAATACTGCCTGCTCTATTTCAAAACTGCCCGGCATTTGAACAAACATATCACTGAAATCAAAACGAAGGAGTTCTCTGCCCATCGCATCAAATTCTGCATAATAAACAGCCAAAATTTCTTCATATTCTTCATCAAACTCCACAGCAAAAATCGCTATGTTCTCGTCGTTTGTTATATCAAATCCGACTATCTGTGTGAACTCTGAGTCAAGTGGAATTTCTGTGCGGCTTATTTCGCCGCCACTTATAGACAAGCTGATTATTACTATAAGCGGATTAGTTGTTGATGTGTCTGTAAAGCCAAAATGAACTATGCCCCCCTGTATCAGCGTAAACTGCAAGCTATAGTCCATATCAGGCAAAGTAACACTTCTTCTGCGATAGGTGTACTCCTCAAACCAATCTAAGTTTGCTTCTATTCCATTACTCAAACTTTCAGTGCTGTTTAGGGTGGAGCCATTTTCCATATTTTCTCCGGAACTTTCCCCATCGTCACATGCCGTGAGCAATAGTAGCGCTGTAATAATTATCAATAACCTAAATAGTTCTTTCAAAAGTAAACACCATTCCTTTCCGGTACTGCCGTTTCGTCTTGCAAATACTAATTGTCAACTCGAAACTATTGCCTTTATTCTTCATTTATTGTAGTATAAAGGAAAAGCAAAACTAAATCAAGATTGGAGCAATAAACTTGTATGCAATATCGCTTAGATAAAAAGTCAGGTAACAAACTCTCTGCACTGGGGCTTGGATGTATGCGTTTGCCCGGTGGTTTTGGCAGAATCGATATGCAAAAGTCGGAAGCTCTTATTATGCGTGCTATTGAGGGTGGTGTGAATTTTTTCGACACAGCATATCTATATCCGGGAAGTGAAGTAGCACTTGGAACTATTCTTGAAAAAAACAAAGCACGTGAGAAGGTGTATATCGGAACAAAGCTTCCGCTCTTTAAGTGCCATAGCTATGAAGATTTCGACAAACTTTTTAATGAAGAACTGGAACGACTCAGAACGAACTATATCGACTATTATTTTATGCATAATCTGTCCGGACTTCACGATTGGAAGCGCCTATGCGAGCTCGGCGTAGAAAAGTGGATTGCAGAGAAAAAAGCAGAGGGCAAAATCAAGCAACTCGGATTTTCTTTTCATGGATTGAAAGATCAGTTTGTGAAACTGATTGATGCATATGAGTGGGATTTTTGCATGATTCAGTACAACTACATCAATATAAACTACCAAGCAGGGCGTGATGGGCTAAAATATGCACACTCAAAGGACATACCCGTAATAATAATGGAGCCTCTGCTCGGCGGACGTCTCGTAAACGACTTGCCGCCCACCGCAGTCAATTTACTAAAACAGAGCGACCCAAATGCCACCTCTGCGTCGTGGGCGCTTCGGTGGATATGGCATCAGAGCGAACCTACAGTCCTGCTCTCAGGCATGAGCGATATGGCACAGCTGGACGAAAACCTCGCACTTGCGGTAAATTCCGAGCCGGAGTGTATGACGGATGACGAATTAAAAATCATCGAAAAAGTAGCCGACATTTTCCAAGAATCGTATAAAATCCCCTGCACAGGTTGCAATTACTGCCTACCCTGCCCAAAAGGCATAAATATCCCCGATAGCTTCCTTGCATACAACACCAGCTACACCATAAGTAGATTTGCAGGGATAACTCAATACGCCACAACCACAGGAGGCTTCAATACCACATTCTCCCTATATGACTGCACAAAATGCGGCCACTGCGAAAAACATTGCCCGCAAAACATCGCAATAGTTGAGCGTATATTAGAGGTCAGAAAACGAATGGAGCCACTTTGGTATCGAACAGCAATAAAAATAGCGAAGAAGGTTATGAAGTAACTTCGAAAGGAATGGACATTTTATGAAAGAGAGAATTTTTTCTGCTCCGGGGCGTGTGGAGATTGGTGGAAACCATACCGACCATCAGCATGGCTCAGTGCTTGCTTCGGCGGTGAATTTGGAAGTTACATGCGCAGTAACACCAAACGGCACAAACACTGTGAGCCTGAAAAACAAACAATATGGAGACCTCAGCGTTGACCTCAGCACGCTCACTTTGCAAGAGAGCGAAAAGGAGACCACAGCCGCTCTTGTCAGGGGTGTTGCCGCATGGTTTGACGCGCGTAGCCATGCAATAGGCGGCTTCGACGGAGTAATTGAGTCTACTATACCCGCAGGTTCAGGATTGTCCAGTTCAGCGGCATTTGAGGTGCTCATAGGCAATATCTTTAAAGGATTGTTCGGCGCAGATGTATCACCGCTTGACATTGCAATTGCAGGACAATATGCCGAAAACGAATACTTCGGCAAACCGTGTGGACTCATGGACCAAGCCGCTTCCAGTTTTGGCGGCCTGAGCAAAATAGACTTCACCGACCCCGAAAATACTAAGGTAACACCCATTGATGCAGACTTGACGGGATATTCGCTGTGCGTTGTGGACACAGGCGGTTCTCACGCTGATTTGACACACGAATATGCGGCAATACCAAGCGAAATGAAAGCAGTGGCAAATCATTTTGGCGAAAGCTATTTAAGTGAAGTTTCAAGCGATGTGTTTTACGCAGAAATCGACAAACTCAGGCATCTGAGTAGCAGGGCAATTCTCCGTGCTATCCACTTTTACGACGATAACGCACGCGTATCAAAACAAACCGCCGCATTAAAGTGCGGTGATATTCAAGCATTTTTAAACTTAGTAAATGAATCCGGGCGCTCGTCTCTCGCATATTTACAAAACGTGTTCACAGGCACAACACCACACGACCAAGGTCTAACACTGGCACTCGCACTTTCGGAGAAAGTTCTCGATGGAAAAGGTGCATGGCGGGTGCATGGCGGCGGATTTGCCGGAACGATACTCGCATTTGTGCCTGATGAGCTAAAAGAGCAATACAAATCAAAAATGTCAGCATTTTTCGGCGACAAGGCGTGCCATTTTTTAAATGTGCGAAAAGAGGGCGGCATTGAGTTAGGTGAATTAGGTAAAATTTAACTAAATGAAAGAGTTTATCATATCAAAAAACGATGCCGGTCAACGGCTTGATAGATTTGTAGCAAAGGTTGTACCTCTGCTTCCGTCTTCTCTTGTGCAGAAATATATCCGCATTAAGCGAATCAAGGTCAGCGGCAAGGGCGCAAAACGGGACTATAAACTTACAGATGGCGATACTGTGCAAATGTATGTAAATGATGAGTTTTTCGAGACACCTACAGAGGAGACTGTCTATCTCAAGATTTCTGACCCTGCACTTGATATTGTCTACGAGGATGAAAACATCATGCTCATAAACAAGCCTGTCGGGATTCTTTGCCACAGTGACGGCAGTTTTGACTACAGCTCAATAATCGCACGAGTTCAGGCGTATTTGCACAAAAGCGGTGAATGGCGACCACGCGATGAAAACTCATTTACACCCGCTCTTTGCAATCGCATTGACCGAAACACGTCAGGAATAGTAATTGCCGCAAAAAACGCTGAAACTCTGCGCATTATCAATGAAAAAATAAAAGATCAAGAACTTGACAAGTTTTACCTCGCCGCAGTACATGGCTCACCAAAACCACCACAGGGGCGGCTTGAGGGATATATCTTCAAGGATTCTGTTAAAAATCGTGTCTACGTGACCCAAAACAGCCAACCCGGTGCAAAAACCGCCATAATGGAGTACAAAACGCTTAAAGCAAAAGAAAATCTTTCGCTACTCGAATGCCGGCTAATAACAGGGCGAACCCACCAAATACGCGCACAACTCGCCGACATCGGACACCCCATACTCGGCGACAGCAAATACGGCAGCCAGCGTAAAGATAAACCCTATGGCGAAACAAGGCAAGCACTCTGCTCGTATAAATTAATTTTTTCTTTTAAGTCTGATGCGGGGATTTTGGAGTACTTGCATAACCAAGAGTTTAAGCTCAATAAAATTAATTTTTCAGACAAGTATTTTAGCGATGTATAAAAAAGAAAACCGGTAAAAAGAAATTTTAGGCAACTTTTCACTTGACAATTGAAAGCTATGGCATTATATTGTTCTTCTACGCAAAAAATCACGTTCATGTCCGCATACCTTTCTACGCGAACTCGGGTACAGATAAGGGGGAGGATAAATGGAAAAAGGGTTGATTCGCCTCTCGGAGTGTAGAGTGGCGTTTGACGGCGACGTTGTTTTAGACAACATTAACCTGTATGTAAAAGATAAAGAGTTCCTCACACTTCTTGGTCCCAGCGGTTGCGGTAAAACCACAACGCTTAGGATTATTGGCGGATTCCTGAAACCTGATTCAGGAGATGTCTTTTTTGATGGTGTGAGGATTAATGATGTCCCGCCGCATAAGCGTATGGTCAATACAATTTTCCAAAAGTATGCGCTTTTTACTCATTTAAACGTATTTGATAATGTGGCATTTGGTCTGAAACTTAAGCGCCCTGAGGGCAAGAAGCTCAGTAAGAGTGAAATCTCAGAGCGTGTTTTGGCTATGCTTGAAGTTGTGAGCCTAAAGGGCTTTGAAAAACGCAGCGTATCCACATTGTCAGGTGGACAGCAACAGCGTGTGGCGATTGCGCGTGCGCTTGTTAACGAGCCTAAAGTGCTTTTGCTTGACGAACCGCTCGGCGCTCTGGATATGCGCCTTCGTAAAGATATGCAAAACGAGCTAAAGCAAATCCAGCAAGACACGGGTATCACTTTTGTATATGTCACTCATGACCAAGAGGAAGCTCTTGCCATGTCCGACACTGTTGTTGTTATGGATCTCGGTGTCATTCAGCAGATTGGCACTCCGGAGGATATCTACAACGAACCTAAAAATGCTTTCGTCGCTGATTTTATCGGCGAGAGTAATATTGTCGATGGTATCATGAGGGTCGATGGTGTTGTGGAAATTTTCGGAAGAAAGTTTGACTGTCTCGACAAGGGGTTTGAGCCTAATGAGGCCGTTGATGTCGTTATCCGGCCGGAAGATGTGGACATCGTGGAATATGAGTCGGGTCAACTCACAGGCACAGTCACTGCGATTACTTTTCGGGGTGTCATGTACGATATAATTGTCGATTTTCACGGTTTCAAATGGCTCATTCAAACAACCGACCTCTGCCCTGTCGGCACAAAAATCGGCATTAAAATTGAACCCGACGGTATTCACGTCATGCCTAAAAGCAAATATTCAGGCATGTACGGCGACTACAGCTCGTACAGCACAGATTATGAAGACATCAGCGATGTTGAGTATGACGAAGAGGAAATCGAAAACGTGTAGGGGACGCGCCGCGGTGACCTCGCAGATGGTGGGCAATTTACTCCGCTTTTTTGCGAGCCATCGGGATCTACACCGCTGTTCTCGCAAAAAAGACTCCGTAAACAGCCCACAATCTGCTGGACTTCAGCAAAACTGGATTAAGGGTATTTCATATGCTAAAGCCAAAACATTTTTCAATTCCATATGTCATCTGGATGGCGATATTTGTTGTCGCTCCGGTGCTTCTTACTGTCGGTTATGCTTTCACTACGCGAGAAGGCGCACTCACGTTGGCTAATTTTGCCGAGATGTACAGATTCTGGCCGTTTTTCCTGCGCTCTTTTCAGCTTGGTATTATCTCTACTCTTGTTTGCATTGCGCTTGGTTATCCGCTTGCATATATACTTTCGCGCGAAAGCTCACGTGTGCAAAGGCTTCTCATAATGCTTGTAATTCTACCGCTCTGGATGAATTTTTTGCTCAGGACATATGCTTGGATGGCTTTGCTTGCAAATACGGGTATCATCAATACATTCCTTGAAACAATCGGTCTTCCGACTTTTCGTGTGATGAATACTCCAACAGCCGTTGTCATAGGTATGGTGTATAACTTCCTGCCGTTTATGGTGCTTCCGATTTATTCAGTGCTTGTAAAGATTGACCGAAGTTTGATAGAGGCGGCGCAAGACCTCGGCGCAAACTCACGCAGTGTTTTTCGAAAGGTAGTTGTTCCAATGAGCCTGCCGGGTGTGTTGTCCGGTGTGATGATGGTGTTTGTTCCGTCGGTGTCTACGTTTGTTATTTCGCAACTGCTTGGCGGCGGCATGGTTATGCTCCTCGGCGATTTGATAGAGAGGCAGTTTCTTGGTGCGGCATTTAATCCGCAACTCGGCAGTGCCGTTGCGCTTGTTATGATGGTTATTGTAATATTCTTCATGGTTGTGATGAATCGCTTCGGCGAGAGTGACGGAAGGTTGGTGAGAGGCGGACAATGACAAAGAAACCGGGATTTTTTGGCAGAACGTATATTGGACTGATACTGCTTTTTCTGTATGCGCCGATTGCCTTGCTTATCGTATTTTCATTTAACGACTCACGAAGCCGTGTTGTGTGGAGTGGCTTTACATTTGACTGGTATCGTACACTTCTGCAAAATAATATGATAATGGATTCTTTTTATACATCGCTTTCACTTGCATTAATTTCTGCTGTTATCGCAACAATAGCCGGGGTTTTGGCGGCTGTCGGATTTTTCTATATGCGCAGTAAATGGCGCACTCCCCTCTTGCAGATAAACAATATCCCCATGATGAACGCCGACATCGTAACAGGTGTCTCCATGACTCTGCTTTTCATCACTCTTGGTTCTTTTCTACGGTTTAATCTTGGGTTCACCACATTATTACTTGCGCACGTCACGTTTAGCATACCATACGTTGTCATGTGCATAATGCCAAAGCTCAGACAGCTTGACTTAAATTTAGTCGATGCCGCATGTGACCTTGGCTGTACATGGATGGTTGCGTTTAGAAAAGTTATAATACCTGAAATATTACCGGGAGTAATCAACGGGCTTATAATTGCATTTACTCTATCCATTGACGATTTCATCATAAGTTATTTCACATCAGGCGGAAATGTCATGACACTGCCTATGCAAATTTTTGCAATGACCCGCAGGCGCACAACGCCTGAGATAAACGCTCTATCGACAATTTTATTTGTGACCGTTCTGACTCTGCTCATTATCGTAAATGTTCGCCAGGCAAGGCAGGAAGAACGAGATAGAAAAGCACTTTTGGATAAACGTTGATTGTGCTTAGCTTTAGATAGCCGGCAAGTTAAATTCAGTTAATACTGATTAAATAATGAAAGTTGAGGGAAAATAATGAAAAAAATCTTATTGGTGGCTTTAATCCTGAGTTTGCTCACATTGCCTTTATTGGTTGGCTGTGAGGAGCAAGCTGAGATTGTGGGTGAGGTTCATGTTCACAACTGGGGTGAGTTTATTAATCCTGACGTTTTACGCATTTTTGAAGAAGAGTACGGTATCAGGGTAATTTACAACACATATGCCACAAATCAGGTGCTTTACGCACAACTCCATATGGGAACGATTGTCGCCGATGTTGTTATTCCATCAGACTATATGATAGCAAGGCTCATCGCGGAAGACATGCTCTATGAGCTAAATTTCGACAACATTCCAAACATTGAGCTGATTGACCCGAGATTTCGTAATCTGCATTTTGATCCCGATGAGAGGTTCGCCGTTCCATACATGACAGGCACGGTCGGAATCATCTATAACACCAGATTCATCACCGAGACTCCAACAAGTTGGAATGCTCTGTGGAATCCTGAGTTTGCAGGACAAATCCTCATGTTTGATAACCCCCGCGATGCTTTTGGTATAGCTCTTAAGTATCTCGGTTTTTCTCAGAACACATCTAATGAAGATGAAATAATGCAAGCATTTGATGTCTTAGTGGCACAGAGAGATGTCTTGCAAGCCTACGTAATGGATCAGATTTTTGACCTTATGGAATCAGGCGAGGCGTGGATTGGCCCGTACTACATGGGCGATTTTCTATGGATGTACGAAACAAACCCTGATTTGGCTTTTGCCATTCCTCACGAAGGCACAAATGCTTTCGTTGATGCTATGGTAATTCCACGCGGCGCACCAAACCGAGAAAATGCGGAACTCTTCATAAACTTCATGGCACGCACCGACATCGCCCTTATGAACATGTCTGCTATTATGTATTCATCTGCAAACTTTGAAGCGGCGGCACTCTATGCCGCAGAGATAGAACCTTGGAAGTATGCGATAATGTTCCCATCTGCCGAAGTTATGGATAATACAGAGGTGTTCATGCACCTTCCGCAACACATCCTAGACCTCTATGACAGACTCTGGACTGAACTAAAAAGTTAAAACATATGGAACTGCAAGTTATCTTAAATCAAATGGCTGTCCTCTTTTTGTTAATGGCAGTTGGGTTTGTTATCGGCAAGGCAAAGCTGATTACATCAGAGGGAAATCGGATTTTCTCAAAATTCGTCCTCTTTGTCGCTATGCCTTGCACCTTGCTCAGCTCGGTGCTTGCATCTGACGCAACAATCAGTGCCGCTGACACGTTCTTCTTTCTTCTATTGGCGGCTTTGATGTTTGCAATCGCCTTTGCTATTGCTCTGCCCATAATTCGCCTTCTGGGCGGAAAAAAAGAGGACAGAGGGATTCTTTCCTATACGGCAGTTTTCGGAAACGTCGGATTTATGGGAATCCCCATCAGCACAGCGATCTTTGGGATTGAGTCTGCTTATTATGTTGCCCTCACCATTGTTGTCTTTAGCCTACTGGCATTTTCTGTAGGCATATTAATGGTCTCCGGAAAGGGCGATAGCTTTAGCTTAAAGCCACTATTCAACCCCACACTCATTGTCTCTGTTTTAACAATTCCTATTGCAATTTTTGATGTAAGTTTTCCTTTTATTATAACTGACACCATCTCTTCAATCGGGGTTATAGCGACTCCAACAGCTATGATTGTAACAGGTGCAACACTTGCCTATATTCCACTTAAAAGTTTATTCTATGAATGGCGTGTATTCCCGGCTACCGCACTAAAACTTATTGCCATACCCATTGTTGTGTGGTTGATTTTTAGGCTTTTTGTAACAGACGAGTTGATACTCGGAATACTCGTTGTGCTGTCAGCTATGCCAACTGCTGTCATGGCAGTCATGTTTGCTATACAATACAATGGAAACGAGCGCACAGCGACCGCAGGAGTGTTCTTAACAACCCTGCTATGCGCTGTAACCGTGCCGCTGCTGGTTTATTTTTTGATTATTTGAATGTAGGGGCGACCGTCCCCGGTCACCCACAGGTTAGGTGCAGATGTAAAGGAGAATCATTATGTACATTATTGGAGAAAAGCCATTAACAATTGATGATGTTGTGCGTGTGGCACGGCATAGGGAGCGTGTTTCGCTGTCACCTTTGACTATCGAGCGCATGAAAAAAAGCAGAGTATGGGTTGATGAGATATTAGAGTCTGAAAAGCCTGTCTACGGTATAAATACAGGGTTTGGCGAGCTCAGTAAAATATTTATCCCACATGATGAGCGCGCGCGACTACAGCGAAATCTTATTTTAAGCCACTGCACCGGCGTTGGCGAGCCACTGTCTGAAGATGTCTGCCGTGCTGTAATGCTTCTCAGTGTAAACTCGCATAGTGCGGGTTATTCAGGCATTCGCCCCGAGACGACACTGGGGCTTGTTGCGCTACTCAATAATGATGTACACCCGCATGTTCCATGCAAAGGTTCTGTCGGTTCGAGTGGTGATTTAGCTCCGCTATCGCATGTTGCCGCTGTTTTGCTCGGCGAAGGACAGGTCATTGTGGATGGCAAGGAAGTACCTGCCGGTGCGGCGCTCAAATCGCTTGGTTTAGAGCCGCTTGAATTATCCGGCAAAGAAGGGCTTGCGCTCATTAACGGCACTCAGGTTATGACCTCCATTGCGGCACTCACTTGTTTTGATGCAATCAAGCTGATGAAAACCGCAGATATTGCCGCCGCACTTTCGCTTGAAGCTCTGAGAGGAACCGTGACTGCTTTTGACCCGCGGATAGCTATGATTCGCCCCCACATCGGGCAGGCAGTTTCGGCAGAAAATATTATCCGCTTGACCGACGGCAGTGAGGTTATGGAAGACCACGCAGGTTGTGATAAAGTTCAGGACGCATACTCCTTGCGCTGTGTTTCGCAAGTCCACGGTGCATCAAAAGATGCCCTGCGCCGTGTGCTTGAAACGGTAAATGTAGAACTAAACTCCGTGACCGACAATCCACTTGTTATGGCGGACACAGGCGAAATAATTTCAGGGGGCAACTTCCACGGCCAACCTATGGCACTGGTCATGGATTATCTCAAAATTGCCGTTTCCGAGCTTGGAAATATCTCTGAGCGGAGATTAAACCGCTTGGTGGATCGTACACTGAGCGATTTACCTGCATTTTTAACAGCATATCCGGGTGTCAACTCAGGCTTTATGATACTGCAATACACCGCCGCCGCTCTGGTAAGTGAAAACAAGGTGCTTGCGCACCCTGCATCAGTGGATTCAATCCCAACCTCAGCAAACCAAGAAGATCACGTGAGCATGGGTACAATAGCCGCCAGACAGGCGAGGGAGATTTTAGAAAATGTGCGAAATGTACTCTCTATCGAACTTCTCGCCGCTGCCCAAGGCTGTGACTTTCTTAAACCCCAGAAGCCCGGAAAAGGCACAAAAGCCGCACATGACAAAATCCGCTCAGTTGTGGCACATCTGGAAGAAGATAGAGTTCTGGCACCTGACATCTTGGAAATTTATAGGATAATTTGTGACGGCTCAATAGTAGAAGTTGTCGAGGACGTAATTGGTGAGCTGAAAATATAGGCGAAACGCTAGCAACAGGCGGGGTTTGCTTCCCCCGCCTGCCTAATGAGTTGTTCGATTAAATTTAGTCAGGTAATGTGTAGTTGACACATTCTGCGCGTAGTCGCAGAATGACAGTTAGTTTAGACTTTTTCAGTATCATAGATACATGGCTTGACCTTTACATCACCTTCGCACCATGTTGGACTTGTGTGATATATGCAACACTTTTATCGTCGCTGACAGTGTACAACACACGATATTTTCTATAGATGATCTCACGTTTTTTTGGATTTTCGAACTCTGGTGTTATACGTCCAACTTCAGCCGACAATTCAAGTTGAGTTTCTACACTATCCATTAAATCATTCAAGAATTCCTCAGCGTTTCTTGGAGAATCCTCTGCTATATACTTATAGATTTCTGCCATATACTGCAATGACTCGTCGGTCCATAATGCTTTTGCCACTATGCACCTGCCAGTTCACGGACTCGTTGTTTTGCTACATCTTTCTCATAGTATCGTCCGGCTTCGATGTCAGCTTCTGCCCGATGATCACTAAACCAGACGTTAAGTGCCTGCACTATTTCCTGATAGCTATAGACCTCAGGCATGGCAGTAACAAGTTCCAATACACGTTGCTTATCGGGCATATTGCTCACGCTCCTATCTAACTAAAATTCGACTTCTTAGAGTATATCAAAAAATCACAGCACTGTCAAAAACAACACCAAACTTTTAATTTACGGATTTTTGTTTATATCGTTTCAGCAAATCAGCAACAGGCGGGGTTTGCTTTCCCCGCCTGCCTTAGTCATATGGAAAAATTAAATTTAGTCAGGTAATGTGTAGTTGACACATTCTGCGCCTTTTGCAGCTTCTATAATGCGAGGAATAATTCCGCCTTTGAAGATTTCGCAACATGCGCGGTCAGGCCCCATCAAGTCGCCGCCGCTATCCATCGCAGAAGCACGGCAACCTGTGCAACACTGATATTTAAACTCACATTCTGCACATTCAGGGCAGTTTTCCAAAAAGTCAGCAACAGTCGAGCCGATGAGCCGCATATATGCTGAATCTGTAAGGCATTTCACAAGCCCAATCTCTGTTACAAGCGGGTAATCTTTTTGCACATCAAGCCCTGAGAGCGACATGCATGGCAGTATGCGCCCCTCAGCAGAGATATACATTACTTTTCTTGCGTGACCGCAGATAACTTGCCGTCCTGC
>WQSX01000009.1 GCA_009787625.1 Oscillospiraceae bacterium | reverse complement strand
TTATTGATATTACTAGGGTTGTAGCGATTCAAGTATATCATATATCGGTTGGTTTTGCACTTTTTTGCGACTATTTAATCTCAAAATCTCTCGTATTTGTAGTCAATGAGTAAGCTATACATGTTTGCACTTTAGTCGATTCGCTTTGAAAAAGGCTCTGGCTTTGGGTTCCACTTTTTCCAGTCAAAACTAACATGAACTCTCTGTGCTGCAAATGATGATGGTGTTTTGACCTTTTTGTTTTGGGGAATATCAAACTATTTCTACGTCAAGCTCTATTTCCTTAATACCTGTTTTTAATCTCAATATTGAAAACAACAATGATATGTGCTATACTAACCTCATGAAGGAGTTGCCCCCATGACAAAGTTAAAATACACGTTAAAATCAGATACCTTGTTCAAAATGTTGTTTTCCCGCAATCAAGACCTTTTGAAAAGACTCGTAGCCGCCCTGCTAAGCATAAAATATGAAGATATAACGGAATTTAATGTTATAAACCCCGAAATCTCGCCCGAAGAACTTGGCAAGAAATTTTGCAGACTTGACATCAACATGACGGTGAACGGTCAGAAACTGGACTTGGAATTGCAGATAGCTGACGAGGGTAACTACCCCGAACGCAGCCTGTTTTATTGGGCGAGAGAATATTCCACAGGTATTGACGAGGGGCAGAATTACGCCCTGCTCCCCCGCACAATCATTATCAGCATTTTGGGTTTCAACCAGTTTCCCGACCCCGAAAAATTCTACCATGAATTTCAATGCCTTGAAGTTACAACCCATGAGCTGCTAACGGACAAAATGGTATTGCAATTTTACGAATTGAAAAAACTTGCACCACTCTCTGATGCGGATAGCGGCAGGGATTTATGGCTGAAATTATTTAATGCGGAAACCGAGGAAGAATTAAAGAAAATCGAAGAAATGGGGGTATCATTCATGAACGAAGCAATAATGGCATACCGCCATGTGGCGGCATCACCAGAGTTTAGGGAAATGGAGCGTGTGCGTTCAAAGACTCGGCATGATGAAGCACAGGCAATTTACAATGCGGAACTTAAAATGCGTGAACAAAGAGATGAACATTGGCAAGGTGTAGTAGATGAAAAAGATGCTCGGATTGCCGAACTCGAAGCCCAATTAAAGAAACAGCAGTAAGGATAACCCCAAAACCCGGCCAACAGGCTTTGCAGCCTATAAGTCGGGTTTTGGGATTCATTATTCTATTTTCAATATTTCTAACTCCTGTATCCGCACCCAACAGACAGTTTTTTGTTGCCACTTGATTCGAGGTGATGTATAATTCATAATATATGACAATAACAAGTATAAAGAAAAAAGCAATTTTTAGAGAGTATATAAAATATGTCAGCTTGAGTGTGGTTGCGATGCTTAGTGTTTCAATCTACGTTCTTGCTGACACTTGGTTTATCTCCGTGGCTCTGGGGGCTGATGGGTTAACTGCGCTTAATATATCCATTGCCGTCTTTAGTATTGTGCATAGTTTTGGTCTGATGATTGGCATTGGTGGTGCTACGCACTATGCCATTAAGAAGAGCAAAGGCGAGGACGCGGATAAAGTCTTCACACATGCGATTGTCCATGGGCTTTTGATTTCACTTGTTTTTGTTGCTGTGGGGATTTTTTGGACTCCCTATGTCGCAAGGCTGTTTGGCGCAGAGGGCGAAATTTTGCCGATGGCAGTGTCATATATGCGCACGATATTGCTGTTTTCGCCAATTATAACAGTCAATAACATTTTAATTGTGTTTGTCCGAAACGACAACAACCCCAATCTCTCTATGGCGGCAATGGTTGTTGCCAGTTTGTCCAACATCATATTTGACTACATTTTCCTGTTTCCTTTGAACTTAGGCATGTTCGGTGCAGGGCTTGCCACCGGGCTTGCATTTACTCTCAGCTTAATCGTTGTATCCACTCACTTTTTAACAAAGAAAAATCAGCTCAAGCTCCGTAAATGCAAAATAAGGGTCAAAGAGCTTTTAAAGATTGATTCTTTAGGCTCTTCGACACTCATAAATGAACTGGCTTTCGCTGTTTCTTTGGTTGTTTTTAATCTTGTAATTTTGAGTATACAGGGCAATATCGGAGTTGCCGCATTTAGTATTGTTGCAAACATCGCCATACTCCTGATTTCTACGTTCACAGGCGTTGCGCAGGGTATTCAGCCGCTTGTGAGCAGGGGGCATGGAACAAATGATAAGCTTTTGATAAATCTGACTTTAAAATATGCCATTATAACAGTTGTTACAATAGGTCTTATAGTATATGTCGTGACATTTTTTCAAGCCCGTTTCATGGCTCTTGCCTTTAATTATGAGTCTAATGAGTTTCTCACCTATCTCACAGAGACGGGGCTTCGCATATATTTTATAGGACTTATTTTTGCGGGAATAAACTTCATCGCTTCAGCTTTTTTCAGCGCAATTGACAGAGCGAGGGAAGCTGTAGTTATCTCACTTTTGCGCAGTTCGGTGATAAACATTCCCATGGTCATTGTCCTAGGCTTTTTATTTGAAATGGTTGGCGTATGGTCTGCTTTTGTGGCTACTGAGTTTATCGTCGCGATTGTGTCGTGTGTTTTGCTTTTCTTTCGGTTTAAGAGAATCAAGTATGTGTCAAGTAAAAGTATGTAAAATAATCTGTATAAAGGGTTGAATTTGGGGGTACATATAGTGTATAGTATTTCGAACTAAGCTAATTCATTGCAAATGTATGGACTAATATCTCAGGATAACCGGAGTTTATATACAGAAGCAGAAGATATGTCCGGCATCACCGGTGATTTTAAAAGGAACGGTCATAAAAATGAACACACGCGAGCAACACAAACTTCCAAAGCATTTAAAAAACCGTCTTGGGTCAAAGGTCGGTACACTGTTCTTCGGAATACTACTGATGGCAGTGGCGTTTGTCCTATTCATAGGCAGTATTGTCGCAGACACAATTTCTGACGATTTCTCACGACGGTTGGCACGCCAATACTCTATCGAAGCAGCAGCTAACTTCATAACATCCACAAACTCCCATTTTGTGCTTTCACAGCAACTCGCCCACTCCACCACAATATCTCGTTGGATGTATCAAGAGGACGACGAAGAAATCAGAAACAGCGCAATCGAAGAAATTATGGGTTATGTGGCTTATGCCCCGCACATATTCCTGATGTTCACATCCAATGAAACAGCAAATGTCTATGACCTTCGCATAGGATTTACGGAAGAGGACTTTGTGCCTTGGTGGCAGGTAGATAGAGACAACGACCTGTGGTATACAAACACAAGAGATGCAGAGCTGCCGTTTAATATCAACATTCAGCGAAGCAGACCCGTAGACGGGACTTGGAGTGTCTATATTTGGACCAATCACAGAATGTATTACAACGGAAAGTTTGTAGGTGTTATAACTGCCGGCTCCTCATTTGAGTCAGTATTTGACACTATATTTGGCGATTTTGAATTTGATTCGCGCCGAGGATATATTATTGACTATGATGGCTTGGTGCGTGCCGACAGTGCGCAGCTCCTTAAAGTCCTTGATGAGGGTCTATCTCATCCTGCCGAGATGCCTGAAGCGCTCGAAAATCCGAACTTGGCGCAAACTATCGACGCCCACTTGCAAACAATGGTCGACGGAGCCTTTCGTGATGGAGAAATTCATGAAACTATTGCAATTGACGGGGATTTTCACTACGCCGCCATTGCACCAATCATTGGTACAAACTGGTCAGTAGTGGTGCTTTCAGGGCATGACGGAGTTTTCGACATGCAGTTCTTTCCCATGTTCATTTTGATGGTGCTCATACTGCCCATATCCATGCTTTTATTAAGCTTTTTTATGCGCCGTATAGCCGTTGTCCCTCTTTACAATCTAACCAAGAGTATAGAACAAGTTGGAGCAGGTGAAAGCGAAATTATCTATGGACTTGAGCGAAATGATGAAATCGGTGACCTTGCGCACACAATCGAAGGTGCTATAAAAGCTGAAGAAAGCAATAAGGCGAAATCCAGATTTTTAGCTCGAATGAGCCATGAACTTCGCACACCTATCAGCACTGTTTTAGGTATATCGGAGCTTCAACTCAGAAGGCCAAAACTACCTCCACAGATGAGCGAAGCATTTAGCCAAATTCATAACTCATCCATGATGCTCCTTCGCACGGTCAACAGCGTTTTGGATTTTTCAAAAATCGAATCCGGCAAAATGACAGTGGAAGAAAGCATCTATGAGACGGAGAGTCTTGCCTATGATGCGGCTGTTTTCCATATGGTGTATATGGAACATAAGGGCATTGATTTTCGCCTTGAAATAGATGAAAACCTACCCACTTCGTTTATGGGTGATGTTCTTAGAATTAAACAAATTATTAATAATTTGATATCAAATGCCTTCAAATACACCGAAAAAGGCTCTATAGTTTTATCATTCGGATACGAACACAAACTAGAAAATTCTTTAACTCTGACCATCACAATTAAAGATACAGGCATGGGAATGAGTGAAGCTCAGCTAAATACCATAAAATACAGCGAATATTTACGTTTTCACGAGGATAAAGAGCGCTTCGTCAGCGGCACAGGGCTTGGTATTTCTATCGTACATAGCCTCGCAGAGATGATGGACGGAAAAGTAACCTTTGAAAGTGAAGTAGACAAAGGAACTACAGTAGTCGTGGCTATCCCGCAAAAGATTATAGGAACGGAAGTTTTGGGAAGCAACGCCGCCGCTCGTTTTCAAGACTTTAAAGCGTATGACTGGCAGGTTGAAGAAAAATTCAAATTTACTCCCGAACCTATGCCATACGGCAGAGTTTTGGTTGTTGATGATGTACACACAAATCTATATGTCGCAGAGGGGCTTCTTGCCTTTTATGACCTAATGGTTGAGACTTGCTCCGATGGTCTCGATGCGGTCGAGAAAATCGAGCAGGGCGAAGTCTATGACATTGTGTTTATGGACTACTTGATGCCTGTAATGAACGGCGTTGAGGCAATGCAAAAAATGAGGGCTGCCGGGTATCAAGAGCCTATTGTGGCACTCACCGCAAATGCACTCGTTGGTCAGGCAGAAGAATTTTACAAGCATGGCTTTGATGGTTTCTTGTCAAAACCGATTGAGACCATGCAATTAAACGAAATCTTGCTAAAATTCATTCGCGACAAACAACCACCCGAAGTTATTGCGAAGGCTAAATCAGCGAAAAAAGACTCCACTGAAATTGATGGTTTCCTAAAAGACTCAAACACCGAAAACGTACTAAGCGATGACTTTTACAGAAGCCATAAAAAGACATTCCAAAATATAACTGAAGCTCTGGAAAAGGGCGATACAGAGTTAGCCCACAGGCTCTCCCACAACGTAAAAGGCACCGCAGGGTTAATAGGAGAGGACGCTCTGGTAAAAGCCGCTGAAACTGTAGAACATTCCCTGAGAGATAAAACAATGCCAACAAAAGCGGAGCTGTCTGATTTAGAACGCGAACTTTCAATCGTGATTGAGCGGTTGGCGCTAAGTGTGGTAAATAAGTCAGATGCGGCAAGTACACAAAAAGATGAGCAAAAACTCAGCAACTCCGACGTACTGAAACTGATAGAAAAGCTGGAGCCACTACTCAAAGAGAACAATGCCGAGTGCCTAAATCACATGGGTGAGTTAAGGAATATTTCGCAGGCGTCAATAATTGTAAGGCAAATCGAAAGTTTCAACTTTGATCTTGCATTAAAGAGCTTAGAAACACTGAAAGAGCTATTTGAGGAATAGTAACTATGTAGCCAGATGGTGGGCTGTTTGTTCCGTTTTTTTCGAGCCATCGGGATCTACACCGCTGTTCTCGAAAAAAGACTCCACAAACAGCCCACCATCTGCGGGAATCATCGAGGCTGATATGATTTATTTTGATAATTGCAGCACATCTTTTCCGAAAGCACCGGGGGTCCCCGAGGCTGTTGCGGAAATATTGGAGTGCGGCTGTTTCAACATAAATCGCGGCGGATATGAAGGCGCATATGAAATGTCTTCTCTTGTTTTTGATACAAGAGAGAAGATTGCGACCGTTTTTGGAGCTAAGTCAGGTAAAGAAGTCGTGTTTACCGGCGGAATTACACATTCTATAAACATAGCGCTCAAAGGACTTCTGCGAGCCGGGGATCATGTCGTCACCACGCAAATGGAGCATAATTCTGTCATTCGTCCGCTCGCCCAACTTAAAGAAATTGGCGTTAACGTGGAGTTCGCAAGTTGCGAGAAAGACGGAAAACTCGATTTATCTGACATGGAGTCAAAAATCACCGATAACACAAAACTCGTTGTTATGACACATGCTTCAAACGTCTGCGGAGTGATACAGCCTATACGCGAAGTGGGAGCGATGTGCAAAAAACGAGGTGCACTTCTTTTGGTGGACAGCGCTCAAACTGCGGGAACTCTCCCCATATCCATGAAAAATGACAATATTGACATTCTCGCATTTACTGCACACAAGGGTCTGCTTTCAGCGCAGGGACTGGGTGGGCTTATATTATCAGAAGAAATTGCGGCAAAAATGACACCGCTTATAGCAGGGGGAACAGGCAGTTTTTCTCATATCGAAGACATGCCTACAGAACTTCCTGACAGGTTGGAAGCGGGAACTATGAACCTACCCGGCATAGCCGCACTCTCCGTCTCACTAGAGCATATAAAGGAAATTGGCATTGAAACCATTTACTCACGAGAAAAACACCTATTAGCATATTTTACTGAAGCTATAAGCTCCTTTGCCGGTGTACGAATTGTAGGACCGAGAAATATAAATGACAAATGTGCCATTGCCGCTTTAGATTTTCAGTCGATAGATAACGCCGATGGCGCCGCTCGTCTGGATGAAGAATATGGTATAATGACACGCTGTGGTCTCCATTGCGCACCGATGGCGCACAAAGCATTGGGAACATTCCCACATGGTCTGATACGTTGCTCTTTTGGGCACAAAAATACAGAAGCTGAAGTAAACAAACTGTTGGACGCTCTTCGCAACATAACCAGTAAGTAAGGAATGGTCATTATTATGGAACTGAAACAACTTGAAGTATTTGTCTGCGTGGCTAAAACCCTCAACTTTTCAAAAGCTGCGGAGGAGATGTATATTTCACAACCCGGTGTCAGCACACACATAAGCTCTTTAGAAAAAACTTTGGGCACTCAGCTACTTATTCGCAATACAAAAGGTGTCTCGCTCACAAAATCAGGCACTCAGTTTTTGGCTTATGCCCATAAAATTTTGGCTTTAAAAAAGCAAGCTTTACACGATGTGGGCAGCGCAAATAAAGATGTAGAAGGCGTAATTGACATTATCTCCTCTACAATCCCTGTACAGCATTTATTGCCTGAAATAATTTCATCTTTTCAAAAACAATGGCCCAATACGATATTTAACGTAAAGCAAGCCGCCAGTGGCGAAGCTCTGCGGGCGATGAGCGATTTTCGATATGATTTTGCGATGGTTGGTACATCCACGGATGATGAAAACGGCCTTAACCATCGGCTGATTTATAATGATGAACTGGTACTGGTTTGCCCCAACGATACGAAAGAGGAAAGCGATTACATACGAGAGAATTTTGGTGAGTTTCTCCACAAGACTCCGTTTATAATGCGTGAATCAGGTTCAGGCACACGCAGAGAAATTGAAACCATTCTCTTAAAAATAGGAATAGACATGGCTAATCTGCAAGTTCCGGCATATCTCCCCGACTCACACAGTATTCTTCTTGCTGTGTCGCATGGAATGGGCGTGTCGCTGATTTCTAAAGTAGCCGCTGATATGTATGTTGACGCAGAGCTCGTCAAGATGGTCCAAATGCAAAACCCGCTGTTTAGACGGCAAATATTCTTGCTTTACAACAAGGCACTTTGGCTTTCGCCGGTGCAACGGGCATTTTGTGACCATGCAGAGCGTTTTTACTCTTCATGTTCCGGCGCATAAAGTGGCTCATATTTGTTTTCATTTGAAACTACGTAGCAACGCTCCATGTCCTCTTGCTCGCTGCTAGGCGGCGAGTCGGACTCAAATTTTACGCATACACCGCATGAAGAACTTAGCTCCCTTGGGACGGGAGCCAGTTTTGAGCGGATATTTTCTTTTTTGCAGTGCTTGTGGAAAAGCATTGCACCGTAATGTGTATAAAAAGTCGCCAGATAGTTCAAAGATTTTACCCCGTTTTAATATTCATTGTGTACTCACCGTTTTCACTATTAGCCGTCACAACAGAGAAGCCTTTTGACTCAGCAAATCTTGTGCAATTATCGACACTTGATTGGCTGTCTGTCAGTAGTTCAATTTCATTTGCTCCATCTATAGCTTGCTTTAGCTTGAGCAGTGGCTCCGGGCAGGACAATCCGCGTACATCTATTTTTATCATTATGCTGATACCCCCTGTGTTTTTATACTCATGACCGCGAGTATTTAATTCCTTTTGAATTGAGAAACGCAACGATAAATACAATCGCCGTGCAAACCACAAAAGCAATGCGGCCGTTTGGTGTTGTGCCTGCTCCCGAAGATGCGAGGTTGAAGTTATGGACAATTGCGGCACCTACTAAGAATCCAAGCACTGTTACACCTGAGTCTGAGTTTCCGCCGCCTGTCAAGACCAACTGGCGGAGCGGGCAACCACCCAACAGGACTGAGCCAAAGCCTACGAGATACAGCCCTGCAATATTCCATATCCACTCATTGTGGGCAACGGGCTGTCCATCGGTTCCAAAGCTAAAATTGCCTGTAATCAAGTTTCCTATCAGTACTGTCACTAAAATGGCGGCAAACGGAAACAGCATGTGGAAGTCTTTTAGTAAAATGCCATCACGCACACCACCGATTAGGCATAGGCGAGAGCGATGTGCCACAACTCCCACGAGCGAGGCTCCGGCGAGTGCCATCCACCACGGTGCAC
Organism: Oscillospiraceae bacterium; assembly: GCA_009787625.1. Taxonomy (GTDB): domain Bacteria; phylum Bacillota; class Clostridia; order Oscillospirales; family Oscillospiraceae; genus WRMH01. The sequence goes on along the minus strand of WQSX01000009.1, from coordinate 63,677 downwards.
GCATGGATCCGGGACCGCTTTCGCTGAAGAAGATAAATGCGGGAGCGGCAATCAGTAGAACCAATAGAGTAACATTGATAACAGGCATCCCGACTCCCTCTATTTTCGTCTGGGTGTAGCTGCGTTTTAGTGAGAAGCCGCTGTTTAAAAATACAATTCCTGTTAAAATTCCGCCTACAAAACCCACAAGTCCAATCATGGCGTTTACATCACCGCCGGCAATTCGTAAAACCAAACGAAGTGGGCAGCCCAAGAATATGAGGGCCCCAACCATAACGCAGACACCTAGGATAAAGCGAATAATTGGCGACGAACCGCCTTGCGGTGCGAAGTCTTTTTTTACGAGCGAGATTACAAATGCTCCCAATACAATTCCTATTACTTCGGGTCTTATGTATTGCACTGCTTCCGCGCGGTGCATACCAAGTGCTCCTGCCGTATCACGGACAAAACAGGCAACACAAAACTGCATGTTTCCCGGATTGCCGAAATGCCCCAATAAAATGGCAACCAGCCCGACGAACACGCCAACAGCGATGATAGTTAATTTTTGTTTCATTACTTAATAACTCTCCCAATATTGTGATAAACGCGCAAAGCTAATTGTAACTTAACTTAGAAGAGTTTTGAAATATGAAATCTTAATGGACTTCGTGTGCTTTATCAGTAACTGTTATACTGGACTACTACACTAACATAAAATTTCGATGCCTTTTCGAGCGAGAGTTTCAATAACTTTGATATATTGCTCACACTCTTTTAGGGAGAATGGCTCTACACGGACATGGCGAGTGAGGCGGTTGTGCAACCCGCCCTTTGCGTTGATTATATTATCTGTTATCCAAGAGGCCGCGCTACCACACACAATGAGCAAGATATCGGTTCGAGATGAGGCAAACCGATTCCAAAAATAATCAAGCCCCGCAAGAAAATCTGAGTGCATTGTGGACATCCAAGGCACTTCGTCGAGGGTCATATGTGTTTTCGCAGCAGCAGTGTCTTATGAACATATTGCTTGACCTCGTGGTGCTTTTTCGTCGGCAAAATACTTTTTACGGAGTGATTGCAAACTCTCCAATAACAGTTTTGCCATCTTCTCCATACAGCGGTATTGTCCAAATATGACTTACTCCTAAACGAACCATTTCTTCATATATCTGTGAATACCACGTTTCAAAATCTACCGAACTTTCCGGAGTCCACCCTAACCACGTGGTTCCTTCTCTAAAATCATCGAGGAAGATATAACCCACTGTTCCACATATCCCCATTGCTAAAATACGCCCGTCAGGACCTACTTCCGAGTACGTAGGAGGAGGGGGGAGTACTCCACTTTGTAGTTGACCTAAAAAAACGTAAACTCCCATAAGGCACACACAAGTTAACAAAGCGATTATAATCATTGTCTTGGTTTTGATAAGTCTCATTTATTATCACCCACCACAGAACATGTGACCCCACTCAACAATTCTAGTATGCCATACCGTGCCATGATGAAACGAATTTGGCCTTTGACAACCCATTACAAAAGTCTCCTGTCTCCAATAAAAGGTACACGGTAAAATAAAAAATAAGTGTGAATTTCTTTGAGTTGGTCCAGCAGTTATAATGATTGGGCCTATTGGTAAACCACAAAAGCTACCGTCAGGTAGGCGAAATCCACAAGGACCTTGTCGCGGTGACACCATGGAGGGTAAGAGAGGAATACTACCTGGTTCAGGTTCTCCCTCACCTCTGTAGATTATCACACTATCGATATTGCCTCTTTGCTGTCCACCCCACCTGTCAGGTTCAATTTCACCTCTATTTATTATCACATGCTCTAAATTACTTCTGCGCTGCCCGTCCCGCCCGCTAGGCATAACAAAGCAACAGTGAGTTTCATTTTCTTCCTGATTGTCCATAGACAGCCCCGCGGAAGCTTCAGCCAGCACAGGAAATGCCATTGCAACGAACATTAAAATTGCTAAAATAAATGACGATATTCTTTTCAAATTCTTCATAGTTACTCGCTCCTTCTAATTTTATTTTTTTAGTAAAGTTATAAAACTAGTTTTACTTGCTAACTAAACTTACACCAAATTAAAACATAAATAGACAGAAAAGTCAATTAATTAGATAAAATAGACATATTTTTGTATAATATCACAACTTAAAGTTCACTCATTTACAGCGATATATGATACAGTGTCAAATTAATTAGATATCAGGAAAATTAAGCGGTCTCACCATACCCCTAAAACCCTATATAGGCACGGTATTATTATCAATACATTTTTCCCTATACAATCACTTCTTTTTATGTTTTATTATCCCTATATATGGGGCGGGGCTTATAGCTCCATTTGATATCCGCTATGGTTTCTATCGACACGGAGCAAATGCGGTTCGACCTCATCGTTTATCTTTTCTTTTTCCGTTTTTAAAACTTTTTCTGTGAAAAGCTGCTAAAACCCTAAATCTGCTGGAATCGCTGGGCTAGCGCCACCAACTAACGTTCATCATTTGCAGTTCCCCGCAGGGGAAGCAAATCGCACATTCCCTGTTAGTTTGAATACGTTCAAACTAACATCACTCTGCAACTTCGGCGGAATCTATGGTAAAAATGCAACATTCCGCTGATATCGGCAAAACCACCATTGCACTGTAACTCTGATTATAACCGGGTTTTTACAAATATCAACAACTTTTACGTTTTTCAGATTGGCGGAATGTTTGTTTTTGACATAGATTCCGCTGAAGTGAGTTCGTGTTAAAATGCTGTTGAGCTTTAAATTAAACACTGCTATGCTGCTTGAAGGTAACTTTTTTAAAAAAAGTGTGTCAAAAAAGTGTTGACAACATTCTTTAGAAGCGTTATAATCATATTCAGTTAGTCTTAGCTAACCATTTTTACCACCTTCGGGTTAGTTTCGACTAACTACCTCTCTGCAAACTTAGTTAGCTTGTGCTAACACACGAATACCTCTTAGGGGAATAAAACTATTGAGTACCCTCTCTGGATTCTGCGACTTCGCGCAGAATGGCAGAATTAGCAACAGGAGACTTTTACATATGCCGCTTATTCGCAGACAATGGAAACGTATTATAATTATAATTACATTCGTTATATTGACCTTACTCTCGCTTGAGGTGGGTTCTATGGCTGATGTTAGTCTCAGCACATTTCTCCGTGGTGATGAGCTCTCAAGATTTATTTTTCTACATAGCAGGTTGCCGCGCACCTTGGCTGTGATACTTGCGGCGGCGGGGCTTTCTGTTGCGGGGCTTATTATGCAATCTATCAGCCGCAACAAGTTCATGTCACCCACTACGGCGGGAACTACAGATGCTGCGGCGCTTGGACTTCTCATTTCATTCGTGTTTTTAGGACACACAAACGGTTATGTTCAGGCGATTTTTTCCTTTGTTTTTGCCCTGCTTGGAACGCTTTTATTCACTGCTGTTATAAATCGCTTGAAAATACGTGAGGTCGTCTATATTCCACTCCTTGGGCTTATGTACGGCGGAGTTATTGGCGCAATTTCTACGGCACTATCCTTTCAGACCGAAACACAAACTGTGTTGAACCAATTTAATCTCGGAACTTTTGCACGGCTTGGCAATTTTGAACTTGTCTATATCGTGGTCATTCCTCTTATCATATCTGTGATTTATGCCACGAAATTCAGCATAATTGGGCTGGGAGCAGACTTTGCCAAAAACTTGGGGCTCAACTATAACCGTGTTGTGGCTTTGGGGCTTATCATCATCGCACTCATCAGCGCATCTACATTTGTTGCAGTCGGTCCGCTTCCGTTTATCGGGCTTATTATCCCCAATATGACCACTTCGATTTTTGGCGATAACCTCAAGCGTTCTATTATTGATTTGATGCTGTTCGGCGCATGTTTTGTCCTGTTTTGCGACATTGCCAGCCGCCTGATCATATTCCCCTTTGAAATGAACATAAGCGTGACCATAAGTGTGGTCGGGGGCATAATCTTTATGGTTTATCTTTTAAGGGGGATGTATGGTGGTAAAAAAGCTCGCAAAGCCTCTGCCAAAAACGCAGGGTGACGGCATGATATTAAAAGTAAACGAGCCTATGAGTTCTATAAAAGCCTTTTTCTCAAAACCCGGAAACATACGCGCGGTTATAGTTTTTGTCATACTCGCTATCGCTATTGCCGGTTCTGTTTGGTTATATATTTTCTCTCGCACTTACTTACGAATGTACAGGCTAGATATGACACGCGACATGATACCGCCGGGGGCGATTGAAAGCATTATGGCTCGAACCTTACCTGCGCTCTACGCCATGGGTGCTTCCGCTGTTGTTTTGGCGGTTATAAGCCTTTCGTTTCAAACGATTGTACAGAGTAGAGTTCTGACTCCCTCCATGATTGGTTTTGATTCGGTATTTGTGGGAACACAAACGGCTCTCGTGTTTATCTTCGGTGCAGGCTCTGTTTTGTTTGCCGACCCTTACATAAACTACTTTATAAACGCAGGAATCATGATTTTAGTCTCCATGCTGATGTTTGGTTTTATTCTGCGGAGCGGTCGCAACAACATCATATTTTTGCTGATGTTCGGGCTTGTATTATCGGGGATTATCGGAAGTGGCACACGTTACCTGCAAGTTATCATGAATCAAAGTGACTTTTTCCAAGTGCAGGCGGCGACAAGCGTAAACATCAACAACATGAACACCGACATCATCGGCATCGCTATTCCAATCATGGCTGTGGTCGTAGGTGCCACGGTGTGGCGGCACAGGCGATACGATGTTATGAGTCTCGGTCCCGTTCAGGCAAAGAGCCTCGGTATCCCCTATGAGCGGGAAATGACGATAAATCTCATCATCATAGCTGTTGGAATGAGCGTGGCTACTGCACTTATCGGCTCACTGACATTTTTGGGGCTTCTGGCGGTAAACTCCGCTCGCGAGATTATGAAAACACACAAGCACCTCCCGCTTTTTATAGCATCAGCAATGATGGCGGCACTTGCGCTCATATTGGGTGAAGCCGTGCGAGTATTCTTCGAGTGGGCTATACCTGTTACTGTCATCATCAATCTCGTAGGCTGTGTGTATGTATTTTATTTAATACTAAAGGAGAATAAGACGTGATTGAAGTTAGAAATATCAGCCAGTCATATAGTCGCAACAGCGAAAATGAAACGCTCAGTGATATAAATATCACCGTGAAGGAAAACGCTATCACTGCTCTTGTCGGGGCAAATGGTGCGGGTAAATCTACTCTGCTCAGTGTTATGACCAATCTTTTGCCTGCAAAAAGCGGAAAGGTTCTGCTTGACGGTGTGGACGTTCGTAAAATAAAAACTTCGGAGATTTCAAAGAAAGTGGCATTTCTGAAACAAACTCAGCAACTCAGCATTCGTATCACCGTACAAGATTTGGTGGAGTATGGCCGTTTCCCCCACTGCGGTGGGCGGCTGAAAGATATTGATAAAGAGAAGGTTGCGGAGTCCCTTGCTTACATGAATCTTGAAGATTTGACAGATAAATACCTCGACGAAATATCCGGTGGGCAAAGGCAGAGAGCTTTTATCGCAATGATTTTAGCGCAAGATACGCCATATATTTTCCTCGATGAACCTCTCAACAACCTAGATATCAAATACTCTGTTGAGATGATGAAAATTGTCGGAAAACTCGTTTCGGAGCTTAGCAAAACAATTGTGGTTGTGCTCCACGACATAAACTTTGCCGCCGCATATGCCGGGCATATTATAGCTATGAAAGACGGCAAGGTCTACAGAGAGGGCGAGCCGCTTGACGTTATAACACCTGATGTACTGAACCCCGTGTTTGACCACGATTTTCATATTGTCAAGCACGACCAGAAGCCTGTTTGCCTTTATTATGACGAATCGTATGATTAGCCACAAAGGTAGCAGGCGATGAGCTGTTTGCGTAATTTTTTTGCGAGAACAGCGGTGTAGATCCCGATGGCTCGCAAAAAATTACGCAAATAGCTTGTCGCCTGCGGAAGCATTATTGTAGAACGGTTGAATTTCACAATCGACTATATAAAAAAATAAAAAAGGAGTCAAACAATGAAGAAGATTATATTACTTATGGTGGTGCTTACGCTTACTGTTGCACTTACCGCTTGCGCCGGAGGTACTGCACCTGTTACACCTGCTGTACCGGCACCTACGCCTGAGCCTATCCCCGAACCTGTACCTGAACCCGCCGAAGACGATGCCGACTACGAAGAAACAACCTATGATTATGGAGCTTACGAATATGAGGAGCGTCCTCGTGAACTGGTTACAATTACCGATTTTGACGGTAATGTAGCAGAAGTTCGCCAAAACCCAAGTATCGTTGCTGTCTATGACCAGGGAATACTTGACATCATGTATACCATTGGTTTTGACCGTTTCGGTATTGAAACTCTTATCGTGCCTAACCCAAATGGGTTGCCATCTGTTTTGCAAGGTATAAATGATATTCCGGACTTACGGGTTCTTGACGGTGGAACACTGTTTTATGTGAATTGGGATGTGCTTGACCTTGTTCCGCCTGAGCTTATCATTCTCGGTGCACGCTCATTCGGAATGAATGCCGCAGGCGACCGCCTTGACCCTGATGATGTTGCTGAGTTTCGTGCCACAACCGAGGAGCGTTATGCCGAAACATCTTTTGTCCGCCTTACAATCAACGCCCGCGACTCTGATCTATTGAATGACATGACTGCAAACGCTGAAGTTATGGCTCAGATTTGGCCGCATATTGCGGACGACCTCATGTATGAAATCGACAGTATCCGCGAAGGCATGAAGTATGTCGCCGCAGTTGCTGAAGAATCAGGATTCCGTGCCGTATTTCTCATGATGACAACACCTGATAACTTCTCGCTGTTTCTCGCAAACAGCCGTATGGACATGGTGTATGAAGAATTTGGCTTCACCCCTGTTATCCCTCCTGAAGATTTAGGTGACTTTACAGACCAACACGGCTTTGAAGCTCGTGCCGAGTTTGTTCTGGCACTTGATCCCGATGTCATTTTCCTGCTCGACCGCAATCAAATGAATGACAACATACCTGAGTCCGCAGGATTCACAGCGCTACTCAGCGACCCAATTATTCAGCGCACAAGTGCTTATCTCGGCGGTCACATCTATGCTCTCTATCCACAAGAATGGTACACAGTGGTAGGCGGCTTCGCTTCAGCCAGACAAATGGTTGCAGATATGATGCGTTTTGTTGAGAGTTTTAGGAATGCAGAGTAAAACCTTTTAAATATGCACGATAGAATGTAAGTTCAACAAAAGTGTAGGCGGTCACTCAGCCTGTGAGTGACCGCCTACATGATTTTGTTTTTACTTTCGTCTACGGCATAAGCCACTCTATGTTTCGCTTTCCGTAGACAATGCGATAAATCAATACCTCGCTAAAGCTTTCATTAATCTTATAAAACACCAAATACTTGCCTGCCACAAGCATTCGGAAACCCTGAGACGACAGGTAAGTATCTCTGGCTATCGGGGCGCTGTAAGGGTGCTCACGCAGACGCTCTAAGTCTTTTTCAATTTTTTCAAGGATACGCTCTGCGGCTTGTGGCGATTGCAGTTCATCTGATATGTACATAAGTATGTCAAGCATATCTTCGCGTGCTACTTGCGTATAGTTGAGTGCGAAGGTTTCATTATCCACGGGCATGTAACCTCGTTTTTAGTTCGGAAAACAGCTCATCGTGTGAAATAACGGGCATATTTTCATCAACCTGCTTTTGTGCAACTGCCAGCTTGTCGTATAGCTCAATCCGTGCAGTAAGGCGAGCGAAGTCTTGAGCTCTGATTAACACCAAATCTTCATATCCGTTTTTGGTGATAAAAACAGGTTCTCGCTCGTTTCGGCAAAGCTCTGCAATTTCATTAAAATTATTCTGACATTTTGAAACAGGACGAATGTTCATATGAATGACCATACCTTTCTTTTTTCTTGAGGCACAAAACGACCATGAAAAGGAATGGTCATTAACGTGCATCATTTGCGGTTCCCCGTAGGGGAGCAAATCGCACATTCCCCCGGTAGTTTGAATACTTTCAAACTAATTACTCCTTAATTACATGGTATAATTATACCTCATATTCAAGGTGTTGTCTATAGTATTTTGGTAATTCAACACCTTTGTCCGGGCATATAGAGAGGTTGAATCCCGCTTTGGGCTCAACCTCGTTGGATTTTTATATGATTGCCGCTGCTCTATTAAGCTAAATGCTTAAATACTTTTTTCTGCACATCTGCCGGAGAGATGGGCTTCATTATAAAGTCGGCTGCACCTGCTGCCATAAATCTCACCATCTTATCTTTTGTGATTTTACTGGTTGTGAATATTATCGGAGCCATTTGACCGGATGCTCTTATTATTTTAATAAATAAAAGCCCGTCTGTGCCTTGCAGGTCTTCGTCGACAATAAATAAATCCGGGTTTTCGGTTTGTATGTAATTTGCAGCGTCCTCAGCAGAACTTATGCCAATAATAGTAAAACCTCTGCTGCCAAGTGCATTTTTAAGGCTGTTTTTAAACATCTTCATCTTATTGACAACAAGAATTTTCTTGCTTTCTTCTGAATCGCCCGCCGCCAAAATTTCATATTCTGCTTTTTTTGAAGCTTTCTCTTTGCTGTCTATTTCGAGCTTCTTTGGCAGTCCGAGAGCTAATATGTCTGTGGTTAGAATTGAAAGCGACGACAAAAGATAGTTAACATACACTGTCACTCTCGAAGGCCGAATGCCTGTTAAATCTTTATTTGCATCTATTTGCTCCCTGCAGCCTGCCGCAAGTTCAGTGGCATGGAGCTTTACCAGCGATTCTTCAATAGTGTTTAGCCATTGAAATACGAACACATAGTGCTTGATTTTTAATGCGCCCGTGAGTCCTGTTTTTTGGGACTGATACTCGCTGTGGTACAAGTCCAGAACTTGCAAATAGTCTGATAAGCCTTCGTCTGATAGCCCACGTATTATTTCTGAGTCAAGTTCTTTAACTGCCAGCAGTTTTTCTCTCACTATCTCAGGTGTTATTGTACGCTTTTTTCTTTTCGGGGATTCTTCTTTTGGGGCAACTTTTTCTACATCCGCCTTCTCAATAACTTCACTGACATCACTATAAAACATCTCTATGGTGGGTATTATGTAATCAAGAAATGTCTTTAGTTTTTCGTGCCGTACTTCTGAAAGGTCTGCATTAGACTCTACTTGCTTTTCACATTTTTGTGCAAGATCAAGTGCATGGATTTGCGAGAGTCCGGCAATTATTGTGCTCAGTACTTTGAAAACATCTGCATATTCTTTTTTCTCAAGCGCTACCATAAGGTCCTTCTTTTGCAGCGGAAAAGCGGACACAGCTACATAAAGAGCATCTATAAATGACGCTGACTGCTCTTCATTCATGGAGTTGACTGCACCTGTGTCAATTTCTGAAATTGTCTTTAGTTTTTCAATCACTTTTGAAGTGTCTTTTATCACGTTTATTTATCCCTCATAAACCGCAGCGTAATTCAGATATCCCCCACATCTGTTTTCACGACTAATATTTCTACAAAACGAACTGTAGGCAATATTCTATCATAACTACTAAAGATGTGCAATACAAACATGATAAGACACAGGAACCGTCCGAGAGCACTGAAAAAGTCTAAACTAACTGTCATTCTGCGCGTAGTCGCAGAATCCACTGAATAATGAGCATAACCGTGGGGATTACGGCTCGAAGGCCGCAATGACGAGCCTTTAAGTATGGATTCTGCGACTTACGCGCAGAATGACAAAACGTTTGCCGGTGCGCATTAACTTTTTTAGTGCTTACTTCCACATTCCGTATAGCTTGCGGGATTTTATTATTACTCGTAGTGGGAAGTCTATTTTTTCTTTGCCGTCTTTTGCGTCTTGCTCTGTTTTGTGCCAGCTTGTTGGGACGTTTCCTGCTTGCTTTGTCTCCGGCTCCGGTATCATTTCTTCTGTCAGCTTAAATCTGACTTTTACTACTGCTGTTTCTGAGTTTTCTTCGTCTATGCAGAATATAAACTCTATTTTCTTGCGTCTGAGCAGTAGCCACAGGATTAATGCTATCGGTATCAGCAGGAGTAGCCATAGCAGGCAGAGTAGGGTTTGGGGTTCGGCTACGACGGCTTCGGTTGGCTCAGTGCTTATTTCGTCGTCATACGTTGTGTCCTCTATGTCAGCTTCCGGGATGGGTGGTTCTTGTATGGTTATGATTTCTTTCGGCTCATCGCTTGGGTACTCTTCATAGACGATGGTTTCCGAAATTTCATGACCGTTCTGCGCTACGTTAGTTGGTGGGTATATCGGGGTGTCTGCACCACCATGCCCCGGTGCATTGCCCTGTCCGAAATCTCCGTCTGAGGGTGGGAACGGTGTGCTTGAATCACTATCTGAGTCGCCGCCATGCTCACCCTCTTCCCAAATCGCCTCTACAACTATCGGTGATATTCCTGCGGGCATTTGGAAATGGTACGGATTTTCTTGCAGTATTTCCAGATTTTCCGGTAAGATTGCTTCCCAATCTGTTAAGGTGTGTCCCTCTCTTGTGAGTTCGGGGAGAGTTACTCGACTGCCGGGAAGTATCCAGTCGCCCAGTCTTTGTCTGTCATTGTCCCCCATGCCGTCTTGGTAGAATGCTCTGCCTTCCCAATCGTACTCTGTTACTAACAAGCTGATATCTGCATTTGGCATGTAGAAAACTGTGTCACGTTGATTGTTCGGCCAGCTTCCCGGTTGGTTTGGATTCGGAACAACACCGTGTGGTAGTGCGAGACCTGAGGGCCAGCCTTCTGCAACCCATCTGTTTAGTCTGAAGTAGTCACATGTAGCCGCTGAAAGTTGAATTCTGTGACCTACCGGAACAGCTACTCCGTGGCGAAGATCTTCGATGGGAACGGGAACTCCGTTTATCACTACCGTTACGGATTCGGCGCTTATGCCATTCATTCCCGCCTCAACACCGACTTCAACGTCAACCACAACTTCTATAGTTCCGCCGTCTGCCCAGCCCGAGTAAAATCTGCTGTTCGCGGTTATCGGTCTTTGGTCAAAGCGGATGAATCCCGGAAGATTTGGTACTCCGGCTATATCGGCATGGTCAACGAATATTGCATACGCTTGGGTTTCGAACCAACCGGTTGGAGCATAGCCATCTCTTCTTGGTACAACCGGGAGCGGGAAGTTCTGCGAACCGAATCGCTCTCCGTATGCTATGTTTAGTCTTACGTAATCATCTAATGGGTTTCCGTATTCATCCGAAACAGTTACACTGTGTCCGTCGCGGTTAATAAAGTTCCAGACAAAGATGACGTAAGGATTTACTGTGAGATTTATCGGCAGTTCGTGCGAAGCATACACCACACTGCCGCGGTAGTATGTGTTTTCGCTACGTGCATAAGTGAGCCATAAGATGTCAGAATGTATGCCGGGGTCGAGGGTTCGGTCAACCATGCCATATGTGGCAGATGCATGGTAGTTATCCGCTTTTGCCCTCAGTGTGAACGTAAATACTTGACCGGGCGAGAGGTATTCGCCATCACCTGAATCGGGCCAATCTTCCACGATTTCAAAGAGTTCCTCATCGAAGTCATATAAGATGTCTGATATGCCGATGGATTCTCTTGTGGAGAGGTTGCGTAATCTCACAACACGCAAGTGAGCTTGCTCATCTACATATTCATCTTGATTGATTGCCACATCAAATACCGAAGGTAATGTTACATCAACGTTGACGGGCAACACGGTGTACTCAATGTTCACTGTTGCAGCAGCTCCGCCGGGGTTGAGTGTAACTGTCACGTTTGCGGTGTGGGTTCCGATGTATTCCACAGCAGGCGCAGCAATTACATAGATTTCAATGTATGTTTCGGCACCGGGCAGGAGTACGCCCGTTGGCTGAACAAAGTTAAATAGTGTCGCATCTGCGCCGCCGATGTAAAGCTCCACCCTGTCGAGGTCTATGACCCCTGCGCCTGTGTTTCTGATTCTCACTTGCTGTACTCCGTGCGGTGCTGTCGGGGTTTCTCCCACGTACAGACTAAAACGCATTAGAGCCGGTGGTGCCGGAGCGAGTACTGAAAAGCTAGGTGCAATAACTCTGAGCGAAACAGGGTCTTGATGCCCGCGTATGCCCGTAGTCTCAATATATGTGCTGCGGCTGTAGGTGAATTGCATGTTACCCGTATGGGTGCCCGGAGCTCGGACCACTCTGCCGGGTAGGTTTGAACCTGTGGGCTGATTCGGCACGACCCTTATTGTAATGTAAATCGCCTCGCCACCTCTTGGGTCATCGCGTGTTTCTCTCTTCGGCAGAATTATCATGTCTGCGGTAGTCGGCCAGTAGTTACCCGGTGATGGCATCCACACCTGCTCCATGTTTCCGTCGTCATACACTTCTATTTCCACAACTTCAAAGAATTCGGCGACATTCGGAAGTAAGTTCCATACGATGTCTGCGAGGTTAATCTCTTCTCTTGTGGAGAGGTTGCGCAGACGTATTGTGCGTAAGTGGTCGTCGGCGTTTTCGCCCCAGTACATTTCCAGATTTCGTGGATTTGCTGTATCGGGTTGCGGTAGGGGCGGTACGGGTAACCACTGTACTGTAAAGTCGACAGGGTGAATTTCTATGTAGAACCTTATTACCAGCGGATCCGCAGTGTACACTGTGCGAATTTCCATGTCAACCGCATGTCTGCCTATGTCAGTAGGGAGTGGTGGAGCGGAAACCCAGAAGCTCAGATCTGCACTTTGTGATGGTGCCAACTGCGTTCCTGTACCTACTATTTCGTATGAGCGAGCCAAAGTAGCATGAGTTCCTTGGAAGAATCTTCCTCCTTCGTTTGAGAACTGTATGTCCATATCAGCAAACACAATCGGTCCTTCACTCATGTTACTGAAAGAAATTCGTTGTCTGCCATTGTGTGCTACTGTGTCCGTCAGCGGATACTCGCCTACATAGAGGTCGAACGCGATGCCGCCCGCACCTTCCACTGAAAGAGTTGCGTGGACTATATCCAGATTTATTGAATGCACATGGTTTGCGGAAACATGCGTACTCCGATCGTATCTGATTTCCATTGTGCCGCTATATAATCCGTGAGGCCATGTCACCAGCGGGGTGCCGATTACTCTTATTGCCACTTCAAACGTCGCTCCGGCTTGAGCTGTCGATGGTGCGACTGTGAGATTTGCTCCCGCAGGGAACGGTGAAAACGTAGTGCCGACCATCCTGCCGTACTCAAACATCACATTCGGCTGTGCAATATTTGGTAGTGGCAGCGAGGTTCCTGCAAGATTTCTTCCAAGAAAATCTATGTCAATGTCGGCAAGGCTGATTTCTTGTCTGGTCGAGCGGTTTTGCAACGTGAAGAGGCGTATGTGGTCATTTGGGTTTACCAGACGGTTCATTTCGAGATCGCCCCAAGCAGTGCCTGATGTCGCAGGGATTAGTGTCACATCAAAGTTTACAGGGCGGACATCCAGTGTGAGCCCGATTGAGCGTAGCTCTGTGAAGGAGCCTTGCACGCCATTTGTATAGGAATTACCCGCCAGTGTAATCGTCATGGTACGAGTGTGGTTGCCAACATGTGCCATGGCGAAGGTTGTGTATGGCGGAGGCGGTAAAACGTGAACGCTTACATCCCTGTGGGTATTCGGCAGGAGCATTCTTTGATCCGGGGCCACTTGTGTGTATCCAAAGAATGCGTATGTACCACCTGTAAAGGCTATTTGCATGTTGTATAGGTCTATCGGTGCGGCCGGCGAAAGATTATGAATCCGCACATTTATTACGCCGTGACCTGCGACGGGAACTTCACCTACGTAGACATTAAACGCCAGGGGTGATGGTGTTGTTATTGAGAAGTTCGGCGTGGCTTTGTTCACTGTCAGCGTGATTGGTACATCACGCGTCTGCGGTGCAGTTGCGCCTTGGAGCGTGTTGTTGCTTCGGGCGTATGTCAGGCGAATGTGGGTATTGTACACACCCGGGTCTATGCTCACGCGCCCGCCGAATGTCGGGTCTGCTACTGCTCTGAGTGTAACTGTAACTGCGCCGTTTGGAGCTATTACCGGAGCTGTCGTCCTGACAGTCGGCCAGCCTGTTACTGCCACACCGTTTATCGCTATGATTTCGAGTAAATCTTGATCCACGAAGATATCTGAGCCAAGTGTTATGTCCGCAAGGTTTATGGATTCTCTCGTTGAGAGATTTCTGAGCGTAAAGGTGCGTTGGTGGTTGTTTGCCTCTTCGCCCCAGAATACAGAGATATTCCAAGGTGCCGGGCGTTCTACAGCGAAGTTCACGGGCAGAACTGTAAGACTAAGCGGTACAGTTGCTGACGCTGTTCCGGGCTGAAGTGCGATGGACAGTGTTGCTGTGTGGGTTCCGACGTTTTCAAATGCCGGTGCGCTTATCACCCTGACTTGAATGTCTCTGTAGGCACCGGGAGCGAGCAAACCTGTAGGTTGGGTGAAGGTGAAGAACGCCGCACCTGTGATGTTTAGGGTTACTGTGTTTAGGTTTATGTTACCTGCGCCTGTGTTTGTGATTCTCACATACTGTATGCCGTTATTTGCCACTGTCGGAGCCTCGCCCACGTATAGGCTGTAGTTTACAGGGGCGGACGCTGCGGGGCTGGTTACTGTAAATGTCGGCTGAGTGATTGTCAGCGTTACCGGTATATCGCGAGGTGCAGTGACCGTTGCGCCTACATTTGCAAAGCCGTTGTTGCTGCGGGCATACACCAAGCTTAGGAAGTCAGGATGTGGACCGGGGGCATGGGTTACTCTTCCGAGCATTGCGTGAGACGCTGTTGCTTCGGAGATTGCTCTGAGTGCAATCACAACCGGGTCGCCGGCTACCGTCGGGGAGCTTGCTACTGCGAGCTGCCCTGAAGGCCATCCCGGTGTGAAGGTTCCGTCTACAATAGTTCCGTACTCAAATATGCCGGCTACTACGAAGCTTCGCTCAATTGCTGCGAGATTAATCGTCTGTCTGGTGGACTGATTTCTCAGATATAGGAATCTTATGTGGGCATTCGGGTCTTCGCCCCAGCCCATTTGGACATTTTGCAGACTTGCCGCAGGTTCCCATGTTGCTGTGAAGTTTACGGGAAGAACTGTGAGATTTAGCGTTACATTTGCTGACGCTGTTCCGGGCTGTAATGTTATGGATAGTGTTGCTGTGTGGTTTCCGACGTTTGCAAATGTCGGTGCGCTTATAACTCTTACTTGAATGTCTCTGTAAGCACCGGGAGCAAGAGTTCCTGTAGGCTGGGTGTAACTAAAGAACGTTGCACCTGTGATGTTTAGATTTACTGTGTTTAGGTTTATGTTACCTGTGCCTGTGTTTGTGATTCTCACATTTTGTATGCCGTTATTCGCCACTGTTGGAGCCTCGCCCACGTATAGGCTGAAGTTTACAGGGGCGGGTGGTATTGGTGTAGTTACGGTGAATGTCGGCTCATTTATTATCAGATTTGTCGGTAGATTATGTGATAACGTGACATCGTCAATAAGCGTGCTCGTACTGCGGGCATATGTGAGGCGCAGGAAGTCCAGATGCGTGCCGGGGGCATTAGTAACTCTTCCGAACATTGCGTGAGACGCTGTTGCTTCGGGGACTGCTCTCACCGCTATCACGACCGGGTTGCCGGCTACTGTCGGCGAGCTCGCCACAGCTAGTTGTTCAGAAGTCGGCCAACCTTGTGTGAAGGTTCCGCCTGCATAAGTTCCGTACTCAAATATGCTGTTTTCGAAGTCATGCAGAATTATGTTTGCGAGGTCTATCACTTCTCTGGTGGATTGATTTCTCAGATATAGGAATCTGATATGGTTGTTCGGGTCTTCACCCCAGCCCATTGTGACATTTTGCAGACTTGCCGCAGGTGCCCATGTTGCTGTGAAGTTTACGGGCAAGACTTCAAGGTTCAGCGTTACCTCTGCTGACGCTGTTCCCGGCTGAAGTTCTATGGATAGTGTTGCTGTGTGGTTTCCGACGTTTGCAAATGCCGGTGCACTTACCACTCTGACTTGAATGTCTCTGTAGGCATTCGGTAAAAGCACTCCTGTAGGTTGGGTGTAGGCAAAGAATGTCACACCCGTGTATTCTAAGTTAAGCTGTATAGTATCGAGGTTTATGTTACCATAACCTGTGTTTCTAATTCTCACATTCTGTATGCCGTGGGGGTTCGTTGGGATTTCGCCCACGTACAGGCTGAAGTTTACAGGACCGGAGTCTGCGGGAGTGATTACTTCGAATGTCGGCTGAGCTATTATCAGATTTGTAGGTATGTTGTGTGATACTGCGACATCATCAATAAGCGTGCTTGTGCTGCGGGCATATGTCAAGTGTAAGGCATCGGGGTGTGTGCCGGGGGCATTGGTTACTCTTCCCAGCATTGCGTGTAACGGGGTTGCTTCGGGGATTGCTCTCACCGCTATCACAACCGGGTCGCCGGGTACCGCCGTCGAACTTGCCACAGCGAGCTCCGCTGTAGTCGGCCAACCTTGTGTGAAGGTTCCGTTTTCAACGGTGCCAAACTCAAATACATCGTTTATGAAGCTTCGCGGAGTTATGTTTCCGAGATTTATCACTTCTCTGGTGGACTGATTTCTCAGGTATAGGAATCTGATGTGGTTGTTCGGGTCTTCACCCCAGCCCATCTCAACATCTTGCGGATTTGCCACAGGTGTCCATGTTGCTGTGAAGTTTACGGGCCGCACTTCGAGAGTCATGGTTCTTGTGTGGGTTGTGATATCTGCCTCTGCGGCGTTTGTTGGTGTGATTAATACTGACATTGTGATTTCGTGGGTGTCGACTTCTGCGAGAGTTGCTCTCACTGCAGGATTTATCCGCACGTCAATGTCTATGAACTCGCCTGCTTCGAGCAATCTGTTCGTTGGCGGGTCTATGAATACAATTTGTCCACCGAAGAAACGCGCTCCGAGCGTTCCTGTCGCTCCGAATGTTATGGCTAGTTCGTTGTCAATGTGTATCGCACCTTGACCTGTGTTTGTCAGCCTTATCCTGCCGGTGTGCGCATCAATTGCAGCACCGTTCGGCACTTCGCTGACATATATGTTATAGCTGAGAGATTCAAGTGTCACTGTGGTGCCTATTGGAGTGACATTCAGCACGAGGTCTATTTCTTGTGGAATAGTCGCTCCGCTTGGAGATGTGAGTGTCATTCTCAAAATCACGTTGTAGCTTGCAATGCCGTGGTCTATTGCGGCTTGGGTTGGTATCAGCCATAACTCCCTACTCTCCCCTGCAGGTAAAACATATGCGCTGCCAGGTAGTTCCAGATCAAACAAACCGCTATAGAGTGGGTGGGTGTCCTCAAGTGTGTCGATAAGCTCAAAGTTCATGCGATCAAATGGTATGCCCTCTGTGGCTGAGGTGTTTCGTATTGTCACATGGATACGGTCACTTGCGCCTGTTCTCCGTGGTTCTCTGAGCTCATAGTTGAATGTGCGGTATTCCGGGTCTAAAGTGAGCTCTGTGCTCAGTTCTGTCACGTTTAGTACGATGTCTCTGCTGCCTGTTGCACCCGGAACACTCAGTGTTGGGTTTCCGTTTGTCTGCCTGATTATGTGCTCAAAGTTTAGAACTCCCGTTCTTTCTGCGCCTGTTGCGTTCGGAGTTGTGCTCGCCGCTAAAGTCGCCCGTACTCTCACAGTTAACGTCTGCCCCGGCTGCAGCCAATTGTTATAATGCTCAGCGGCAATTAGTGCAAACTCAAAATCTGCATGGTTCATCGAGATTACGAGATCACCCAGTACGAGCTCTCCGTTTTCAAAAACATCGTTTATAACGCTTCCGCTTATAAAGTTGTTGCTCGCCAGTTCAGTAGCTAGGTCCGGATCCAGGAAAATCGGTCCTCTGCCTGTGTTTTCGATTGTAATGTCTCGCACGTTTCCTACCAGTGTGCGGTTTTCGCCCACGTCAAGCTCTATTGTATCTATTGGCGCATCAGTTATGATATCAAAGCTTGGTGTTTCGATTACCAGCCTGATATTTCTGTTTTCGTGAGCTGCTGTGTCTTGGTATCTGTGCCAAATGCTCAATACTTCATCACGTTCAAGTCCGCGAGATTGAACCATGTTGGCTCTGAGTGCATCTTCTGTCGGGTGCAGGACGAATGTCACGCTTCCGCCCTCCGGTGCAATGTATCTGTAGCCGGTCTCGGTGTCTATCGAGTAGTATTGCCATGTGGATATGGCAGGTATTGCAAAGTTACTGTTAGTTCCTCCTGAGAGCTGAACCATCATGAGTGTGTTGAGGCAGAGAGGCACACGGCTTGTGTTTGTTATCGTGACGGTGCGCGGGTGAGCATTTGCGGGTTCGTCAATGTAGTAGTTAAACACATAACGATTTGCTTCGGGGTTGGCTCCCGGTATTGCTTCGGCATCTCCTGATATGTCAACTGTGAATTGCGGTGGGGCGATGATTAGGGTCAGTGCTACGGGGGCATCGTCTGTTGACGCTCCGACTGCACGGGTGTGGAGCATTCCGCTACGATGTGTGAACTGTAGTGCTATCGGGAACTGTCCGCGTAGATTTGTAAAGCCGTAGCGTGGTCTCACGTTAAATGTTGCGCTCGTTCCTTGAGCAAGCTCTCTGTCATCATCCCATGTTCCGGGGACGATTTCGAACCAGTTTGGCATAAACTCAAATGTGAGGTCGCTGTCTACCAGGGCACCGTTTTCGAGCCTTCCGAGGTTTAGCGCTACTCCTGCGTTGTTTGTTATGGTCAGTGTCTCTGTGTGCTCAGAGAGTATCGTTGGGTTTTCACCCAGGTACAGTTCAAATGATCTCGCTCCGGGTGACACTATGAATGAGCGTGGTCTGACTGTCATTGTCACCTCAAGTGCTGTAGGTGGTGTGCCGGCAGGAGCATTCGGCGCAATGTGTCCGACTTGAACTGCGTTATGGCGTAGCACCAAACCGCCCCCGTGAGTGCCTACTTGGCTCATGGTCGCTGTGGTTGGGCGTATTCTTATGTCGATGTATCCGCCACCGACGCCATATTGATTTGACCCTGCCAGCCCTGCAAGTGGGTTGCCTGTTGGCAACTCATATCCCGGAACAATTTCAAAACCGCTTGGTAGCTCTAAATTCATATTGCTAAAGCGCAAGAGTCCTGTGCCCACATTTCTCAATCGTATTGTTCTATGGTACTCATTTTGAGACTCATCAATGTAACCTGCCACATTTGTAGGACCTTCGAGTGTTTTTTCCAAACGGAATGTCGGTGCGGGGCCATCCAGTCTCATTTCAATGTTTGAGCTCATTGTCACTGAATTGCCTGTCGGTTCCAGCTGCTCCACCCCGTCCGGATTTGTAACCGTGACGAAAGATAGTCCTGATATTGTCAAGATATCTGTGTACGTTCTGGTTTGAGCAAATTCTCCCCCGCCTGTTAAGCCTAGTCTCGGCCTGACATAGAGATGTATCATGTCCGTTCTTGTTGTGCCATCATCTGCAAATGATCCAAATGGCTCCAATGTGTAAGATGAAAGCGAGCCCACAATTTCAAAGTCTGTGCGTGAAAGTGCTGCGGCGAGATTTGTTATAGTCAGAATACTTGTGTTTACAACTGTAATACGCCTCGGTGCTAAAGACCCACCGACATTAATGTGATCTTGTAGTATTCCCGCATAGCTGACACCAAAAGGATTAACCGGTGTAAAGTTTACATCATCTATAGTAAACGTAAACGGTGGTGGAGTTACAACTATCGTAAGCTCAACCGGTATTATGAAGTGACCTGAATGTGCTGTGTCTCTGCCTCTGATTTCCAGAATACCTGTGTGTGTGCCTACGGGAAGTCCTGTGCGCGGACGCACTGTCACTGTCATTGTGTCGCGTAATCCGTATCTCGCATTCATGTATGTGTGCGATAGCTCGGCATCTAAGAATGTCGGGATTGTCTCGCCCAGAATCGTTCCTGTAACTGTGGCTGTAATGCCTTCGAGCCTGAATGATTCGAGATTTGTAAGTGTGAAAGTTCCCACTCCGACATTTGGATATATTTCAAAATCGTTCTCTGTGTAGCCGTGGACTACTCTCCAGTTTGCCACCGGAGCCGGTTCTACGCCGACACGAAACTCAGCTACTGAGAACATCAGAGGTGCTTCAAGCATTATACGCCCGTGTGCGTCCACTATTACAAGCACATCTTGATAGATGCCTGCAGGCATACTCAGATGTGGGCGGACCCCGATTGTCGCTGTTTCCCTCAGGCCGTCAGGCACAAAGCCGTCAACTGCAAATGAAGTCGGAGTTATGGGCGATGAAATCATAAAGCCGTTGCCATAGCGCATAAACGCACGTAGACCTGTGAGCGGGCCTGTGCCTGTGTTTGTTATTGTGAATGTATGCTCGTAGATATGGCCGGGGGTGGGATTTGGCTCCAGTCTGTAGCCTATGCGTGCTTGCGCCCATGTTTTTCCTGCGGGGTCGATTCTTGCCGAAAATTCGGACTCAACTACATCAAATATGACACTGACACTTGCGAAGAATCCGCCTTCACCCTCAATTAGAACTGTGTCGGTGTGTCTGCCGAGGGGCAGTCCTTCTCGTGGGAATACTATGAATCTGAAGTCATCGGGATTTCTTGTAATTATCTCCGCGTGGTAGTCTAGCAGCGGATCTGTATATGGACGTACCGTGAAGTTTGCACCGCTTGCAAGCCTTACCGTTTGTATGCCCGTCACCTCGGTCACATTGGCAGGTACATTGTCTGAAATTCTGACTGACACAGTTTTCCATTCGGGGTTTGTGTAACCCAAAATTCTCGGAATAAACACAACAGGGTCGGGGTTGAATGTAACTTCAACCGTACTTACCGCAAATGTCACGGGTACTTCGAGCCTAAAGTCATGTCTTCCCGTAAATACAAGCACATCACTGTGGATTCCCGCAGGAAGCCCGTGTACGGGTCGGATATTTAGGCTAAAGCTCGGAGCTATGGTCAAATCATCTGCTCTCACTGCGGGTGGCAGCAGTGTCGGCACCATTTCAAAACCATCAATAACACTGAATACACTGCCGTTTTGCCATGAGGCTGTAACGTCATAAATCATGTATTGGTCGAGGCTTCTGAGAATGCTTACTGTTTGAGTCAAGGCGGGGTTTGTAAGTACATAACCTACGCCTGCAGAGAAGTTGAGCCCTGTCGGGTTTGCTGTCGCTACAGGTGGTACAACTGTGAAGCTCAGCGGTACGCGCACATATGGGGCGTTACCGAAGTCTATTAAATCGGGGTCTATTGGGTCATTTGGATCAAAGCCGAGATATTCGCCGCGGATAAACAGGTGGTCTGTGTAGCTTCCCAACGGTCTTCCGAGCTGTGGGCGTACTCGTATAAATGCGGTTGCGCCCGGTCCGAGGATAGGAACTTCTGCGCCTGCGGCATTTACGAGTGTCTCATCTATGAGGTATATCGGCGAGTTATCGCCCATATCCATGCTGATATCCAGCGGTGGGAGTGGTTGTGCGCCTGTATTTGTAATGCGCACCCAGATTGTTTCAAGCATACCCAAAGTATACCCTGCTGTTATTTGTCCCCAATCGTGAATGTTCGGAGATACAAGAGCTCTTGCGGGGTTTACTTCAAAGCGGAGCGGTATTCTATGCTCTACTCCGTTTGCCGCTGTAATCACGAGGTATGCCTCGTATTCAAACGGCACAAGCCCTGTTCGTGGACGGACGAGCCATGAGGTTGAGCCGCCCTCCGGCACTATTCGGTTATTGTTTCCGAGGTTTACAAACTCAAATGCGTTATTTGTTAGTCTGGCTGTCACATTGTATAGCTCACCGCCATAGGTTGCACTCGGCCCCAGGTTATGCAGAGTAAATTCTATTGTTGGTCTGAGTGAGAATCCTGCATCTGTGGGCTCCCAACGTGCGACGTATATTCCGTCTTCGTATTCACCGACGCTTATTTCGGCACCCGGCTCATATTGCGGGTCGGGCCATACTACATCTGTGCTCGCAGGTAAGACTGTAAAGCGAGTCTGCCCTACTCCGTGAACCACGTTTGAAATATCTTGGCGCGCACTGTCTGCACGGACGTTAAGATTTGCTGCAAACTCTCTCGGTTGAAGTCCGTTCGGCGCATGACCGCGAACGGGGCGTACAAACACACGCACTGTGTGCGGTAAGTCACCGTCCGGGTTTACTCCCGGGTCGCCGTGCATGGAAAGGGGTACAATAACTGTATCCGGTGTGACCAATACATCTTCATTTGCAATTGCTGTTGCCGCAGGATCTATGATTCTTGGCACAAGATTGTCGCCTTCATCACGGACTTGCACTACTTCAAAGTAGTTTGCGTTGAAGTTTGCTATGATATTTGTTATGGGTTGGTCGCCGACATTGATTATATCAAACCACATCTGTGGTTGTTCGCCATAGCGATAACCCTGCGGTGTCCATGTTCTTGTCTCGGGTGAGACCATCACCATGTAGCCCGGAAGCGCAACTGTGAAGCTTAGATTTGCAACAAGTTCGGGAGCGGTAAAAGTGCCCTGCAAGGCATCTGCATCTCTGCCTATTACAAAGCTGACCGTTCCCGTGTGTGAGCCTTGCGGGAGACCTATTATCGGGCGCACTTCAATCGGTGCAGAGCCGTTTGGAGCAATTTCCGCAAATGCCGCGAGAAGATCTTCTGCGCTGATTGAGTCTCTCCAATTGACCTGACCGGGCAATCTTATTTGGAATGCATCATTATCAGCTGTGACAGCTATTTCGCTTACATCAAATCCCCAGTCAAGCCAAGGCAGTAAAGTTTGGGTTATGTTTTCGACATAGATCCTCTGTGGTGGTACACCAAGTGCTGTGTAGCCCACAGGTCTTGCATCCCAGACGAGTTCTGACGGGCTGAGCTGCCCCACAAGCGGGTCGACTGTGAAACTCAGGTCTACTCGCAGCGGCGCCTCTGCATGGTCAAACTCAATGTATATCCACGCAGTATGTGTGCCGGGCGGCAAGCCTTCAATCGGGCGGACCATAAAGCTACCGCGGTCTCTTACAACATTGGTTCCGACACGTTCGTCATTGACATATTCGTTTACTATTCCGACAGTTCTGTCAACTCTAAACGGGAAAGGAGTTCCTTGCAAATCCTCATTCCAAGCACCATGTTCGTATATGACACCTGCGAGACCACCAACTGTCTCACCCTCAGCATTTTGCTGATGGTTTATAACAGTTGCTGCACGTTCTAAAATCACTATGCCACCCGGCGTTGTTGCATCCGGATCATAGCCTACAGGTGCGCGTGGGAATGTTATTGTATCATCAGGGCTAAAGCCTCTCGGCGGAAGCACTGTGAGTCTTACGGGGATCTGTATTACAGGTTGATCGGGATCTTCACTTTCTATGTTGAGAAGTGATTCCAGAGTGCCGAGCCTAAACTGAGCACCGGGCTGTATTCTTATTTGAATATCTGCAAAACGACCAATCGGAATCATACCCTGCGGAAGTCCGGGGATATGGATCGGATGCTGGACTGCGAATGGGTTTGTCGGTCCTGCCCAGTTGACATTGTTGAGTGTTAGCAGTTGTTGCAGGTATCTCGTGAGAACTGAGTTACCTGTGTTGTGAAGCCTGATTGTTGCAACGTCCGGAAGATCTTCACCGAAGTATATTATACCAAAATCGAGATAGAACATTGATGCACCGAGTGTGTCGTCATCGGTTGGCTGGCGGACATCCATGGCAAACATGTTGTGGATAACGGTGTAGTCTATCGGCACAAAATCTATAAAGTGGTTTCTGTTTGTGAGGCGAATGTATTCTCTGAAGTGTCCTTGCCCCAAGTTTGGAAGCATACGCACTTCGATGTAGAAGCTCTGATTGGGCTGGAGCATTGTTATATTTGGAGTCATAGGTGCTACGCGCCTAAATCCTGTTGGGTCATTAGCATCAGGCACACGCTCAAAGCCGGGTATCATATTTTGTATATAACTGCCCGGATTGTTTGGGTCGGGTACCATTACGGGGTTGTCGTTTTCATCTAACTCAGGCACATATATCTGATTGTTATCTCCGTCCAACATGGGTCTGAGATAGAATCCTCCACCCGGCCTGTTCATATTCATGTTCCAGTTATCCCATATGATATTCCCGACTACTATGAAGTAGTCACCCATGGTTGGTGCAGATGCCGGATAGAGATTGTAGATGAGATTATCTCTGAGATTATCAGCGCCGTGCGGTGCAGTTCTGTAGCCGACACCATAGCGGTAGAGTCCGGGGTTGTCAGGGTCTACAGACCTAAACGCACTCGGAATTCTCATCATCTGCAGCTCCGGTGTGAGCACGGGGAAGTCGCTCACGTTTGTCACACGTATTATGCGCGTGTCCAAACCTAGGTCAATAGGCAGGCCTTGGGCGCGAGGGTCAAACTCGACCGCATCAAGACGTGTTTCGAACTCAGTAATCAGTATGGTAAACGGTATTGCAATTTCAAATCCGCCTGCGTTTCGAATGAACAGGACATCGTTGTGTCTGCCGGGTGGTAGATTGTATGTCGGGAATACACGTAGGTTGACTTGGTTGTTGTTTGTTCCGTGGTCTATTGTTGTAGTGGTGTTTGCATTATCTGTGGCAGTTTCAAACAGGTGGCTTTGCTCCAGTATGAAAGGCTCAATTGATGGCAACACATCCGGACATCTCGTCCACGAAAGACGGAAATTTTGCTCGTTTGCAGCTTCATATGGCGCCTCTTCCGTGATTCTCCAGCCACCCTCACTCGAAGCAAATGTAATCATGCCGAGGAGCGGATCTATGCCTGTTATCGGGAATTCACCATGATTTGTAATTACAAATCGCTGTGCATGACCTTGTTGCAGCACTCCTTCAACATTTCGTATTTCACCGGCAAGCCAATAGAACACTTCATAACCCGGATTGAATTGACCGAAATCCCATGCCAGACCGTGATAGGGAATGTCATTCCAATCCAATTCATCTCGCACATTCCATATAGTGTTTCCGGGACGGTCGCGATCGCTTACATCGGTGCTCACGCCAAGTTCAAACGGCTCGATGCTTACTCTGAGTGGGATTCTGACCAGTGGCTCTGCGGAGCTGGTCATAGGATTCCATATTACGAGGTAATCATGGAAGTGTGTCCGCGCTTGAATAGAGCTGCCGTATGCACCTTCTCTGAAACCAAGCAGGTTTCTCGGCTCTATTATAATGTTTGAAACAGGGTCATGAGTCAGGTTATGCGTCTCAAAAATACCGGGGACAACTCGCTGTGCCGCAGGCACATTTGCCCATATACCATTTGTCCAATCTGTGTCTGCACGTCCGCGCGGGTGTTCAGGGATAAGTTCCAGACCACCTGCGGTTTGAAATTCCCTATATATGCTGAACGGACTGTTTGCACGGACAAAGCGTGCTCGCTCTGCTTCTTTGTCGTCATCTCCGACACCTTGCCATGCATTCATATGAGCTTCCAGTGCATCAAGTCTCGCCTGATGTGCTGCTTGCTGTGCCGCAGAGTCTCCCGGTGTTTGGTTGAAGTTCGTTGGGTCAAGAACGCTTGCAAACTCCCACTCAATGCGCTCGATACGCAGTGTCGGGTGATTGCTGGCGCCGTCAACGCCCGGATGGCGCCTGTGTGGGTTTCCGGCATTGACACTTCCCGGTGTTGCGATGTTTTCTAAGTCAAAGCGAACGGGGCCAAAATAAGGATCGATGTTGACGTAGTCATATCCGCTTGAAACGAATCCGAGCTGTCTTGTTCCGAAATCATATGCAGGAGCAAGATGGTGATTTCTTGTTGCGAGAAACGGTGTCGGCTGTACGGGTACATAATAATCGCCCACTCTTGTAACTGCACCTGTTCCCACTTCTAAGTTGAGCGGCAACACTTCAAAATGCAGAGCTATTTCAATTTCTACGCCATGTTCTGTTGTTACAACAAAGACATCTCTATATACCCCGACAGGGAGGTTGTGCCTTGGTCTCACACGGTAGTGGTCAATTCTTGATGATATGCGCTCGGTTATCGCCGGACCTGAGCGTGCATCCAGTGCAGCAAGAAGTTCTTCCACTGTGCCTGAGATTGGGTCAAAGTCGGGAATGTTCACATCGAAAGTGACAGGTGTCGTAAATGTTTCTTGAGATGTAGGTTCTGCACTCTCTCCTGTGCCGCCTTCTCCGCCGTTCTCTGTGCCTCCGCCGTTTTCACCGCCTTCGCCGTTTTCGCCGCCTTCGCCGTTTCCGGCCGTAGGCAGACAACAGCATTCTTCATCGCTTGGGCAAGCGCATGGCATGAATACGCAGTCTACGCCGTAATTAACATAACAGGTATGCGGAGCCGGGCCGCATTCAAAGCATATCCGATTTGCCGGGTGTCTGATGCAAGCCGCACAGCATATTTCATCAGACTCATCATCTCCGGGAGCCTCACCCTCTGCATAGCGGGTGACATATGCTGACGGGAATATTGCATTTCTGTTTTCCCTACCGGTTCCCTGTCCACCACGGTTACCGGGTCCTGCTGCTGCAAGTATGCTCTGATATAGGGTTTGATTTGAGTTCAGTCCTCGTTGTATATAGAACGGCGATACAAGACCCTCTCCGGGTATGTATACACGGTTAGTGTTTTCTGCTATCTCACTTTGGAATGTTGCTGTCACTTCATGTACACGGTCGCGCCCGATATTTACTATTTCAAACATCGCAGTAGAGAGTCTGTCACTCGGCGCTGTTATCAGTGCGCCGCCTCGCTCAGACATCGCCCAAGTTGCGTTATTTCTTGCTCCGTTTGCATTTGAAGTTTGCACTACTCCATAGCCTTCAAATACGGGGGCAAATGACCAGAGTGGTGTGTCGTCCACGCCCACGCCCCAAGCCGTTCTTGCAGCTGACCAGTTCGGGCGCTCGGCAGGCCAAGCTTGACCAGCCGCAATCCCTTCAGGGCGTATGCCGTCACGCAGTTGTAATCCCACACGGGGGTGTACGGTGAAGCTCAGCGGGAAGAAGAAAACTTGGGGTTCCGCCGGAGCTTCTCTTATTCTGCGGATAACGAGGTATTCTGTGTATGTTCTGGGTGTAGTTGCATTTGTTGCAGTCAGTCCGAAACGCGGAATGACTCTGATATTAGCTTGTCCCGGATATACATTACTGCGGTCAGGAAGTGCTGTAGTGCCTGTTCCATAACGCAGGGTTGCTCCGGGGATAGTCCCTGTGCCTTGTGCAAACGGCTCTGTACCACCGGCTCCGGGCAGGTGGTTGCCTGCGGTCATGCCTCTGTAGACCATGAAGTGATTGCCATTTGCTTGCCACTGACCTTCAGGTGCATTGCGAGATGGTGCGAAGAATATTTGTGTCTCTCCTGTTGTAACACTGCCTGCTCCGCCGCATGGATGATTGCACAATTCATCACATGAATCATCGCATGGGTCACCACATGAACTATCGCACGGGTCACCACATGGTACATTGCATGAATTATTGCATGGGCCGGCACCGCGCATTTCGACGTTTTGAGCCAGCACATTACCAGGGCCGTCCCAATTCGCTATTCCGCCGGTGCCGGCAATGGTTCTGTTCCAATCTAAGCCTTCAACGGGAGCTGTTCCGAAGTTACTGAAATTAAACTGTGCAAAGCCTGTGAGGTAAATTGCCTGCGCATCTATTCCGTGCGTAATTCTATAACCTTCGTCTCTTGATGTGAAAGTCCATTCTCGCGGGCTAACGCTCAAATAGTAATCATCAGGCGTAACCGTGAACTGGACGGGTACTCTGAGTTCAAAGCCATGCAAGCCTCTTAAAATCAGATAGTCACGGTGAACTCCGACAGGCATTCCGACTTGCGGACGCACCCAAATCTGACCGACATTAACAAGCCCGCTGTTAGCCATTTGTATATAGTTTCTGGTGCTCGGCAGATACGCTGTGCTCTGCCTGAGCATTAGTGGTCTTGTAACTTGGAAATCCGGTCTGCCCCGCAATCTCCCATAATACAGATCCCCCGGAGCTAAAGTTGCCGGATCCAGTTCGTCACTGAGCCATGAATGGGTTATTCCCAACATTCTTGCGTGACCAAGATTTGTTATAACTATCTGTCTGTGGCCGTTTGGCATATTTACAGATGCAAAAACATTTCCGCCGATAAACTCAGCGTAACCGACTTGCCTGTCCGGGAACAAAAGCGGAACTGCATTGGCAAGCATATAATCCGTAGGTGAATCAGCCATTGCAATATTTTGCGTTGCGGGGTCATTTATTATGTTTGAAACAGTCCTGACAGATGCAGCAAACACAGGAGGCTCAACTTCAAACTCAACGCGGATTCGCATTATGAAGCCGTGCGCACCGGTAATGACAAGGTAATCTCTGTGCAGTCCAACCTCCAAGCCGGCATACGGACGCACCCTTATGCTCGCTCTACTGCTTTCTATTTCATCCGGGGCGGGGAAAGGCGGCAAAATGAAGTTGCCGTCGAAAGTTCCTGCGGGTGTGAGCCTTGTAGTTGGAGGGGCATTTCCGCCATGCTGAGAGTTATCCCAACCTATACGCATTCCCCAACCGCCTTCAACATTAAACGGTGTTCGCCTTAAAGCATCCGAGGCTTGTGCATATCTCGGATCATAGAGGTCATCATCGGGGTTTATTGTGCTCGCCCAACGCCATGTTAAGCTTTCAACGGGCAAGGTTCCCAGGTTTTCAAGGTTTATTTGTCTCGGACCTGTGTGCCTGTAGGGACGGTCATTATTAGTTATGTCGTGAACACGATAGGTAACGAAGCCGTTGTAGCCAACTTGGCGTGGTGTGAACCGCACGGGCTGAACAACTCTTGTCGGGTCAAAAGTGGGGTCGTCCGGGTCGGTTGCGGGCGGATTTGCACCTGTGTATGTGAAGCCTACTGTGCGCATTGGCGTAACTGAACTCGGCAGTCCGCGCTGATGTGTTGCTATTACATTAAAATACGGGGGTATGATGCGGATTGAAACAGGGATTTCAAGCCTGAATCCGTGGTCTGCTTCAATTACGAGCACTTCTTCAAAGTATGCGTATGACGCACCATCAGGGATATCCAGTCCGTCAACAGGAGCTATGCGCAGGTTTGCACTTCTTGTGGGTTGATTCATCGGCAACGCCAAAAGTGTCGGTGGGTCAAGCCTTGGAGCGTAACCTGAAGCAGTGCTGAGTGCTATGTTCGCACCGATATCAGTGCCTACTCTGAGTCCTCGCTGCTGATTGTCATCAAAGCCGTAATTGAACATCTCAAAGTAATGCTCGGTACGTTCGCAATCTCCATCCTCACAACAGAGGAAGAACCATCGGATGTTAGTCAGTGGTGTGCTGTCTGTTTCAGTGTCACTACCCGTGTGGTTGTTTATGAGGTCGATTTGGCGTGAGCCTAATGTTACGCTTGGGCGTGCATCGTTGAGTGTCGGAATATAGCCCACGCCTCTTTCGGGGAATATGATCTCCATGCCTTCAAATCTGTGTGGTTCGCTCGCGGGGATTGCATAGTTAAGGATTGTAATTACATTTTCGTCAATTGCTTCAAGGGGTAGCCCTACAGTTATGTCAAACTGTGGCGCATACACATAGAAGCGAAGAGTTATTACAATCTCAGCACCTGCGAGACCGCGGATGCGTAGAGTATCTTCATGCGGGCCGGGTAAGAGATCCGCCCTTGGGCGTACTCTTATGTTTGCCGCATTGTTGCCTCGGAGATGTCCTGCACCTGTCGGCGAAGTCTCCCCTGTTTCGGGCATTGCGGGAATTCTTGTTGTAAAGTTTCCGCCTGCACCTTGATCTACGCCTGTGAAGAGCCTGCCGCCCGGTCTTGTTTGGAGCTCAAACGGAGATTCGTCGTCTTCGTCCAAATCTCGCACAAAGGTGATGTCGGTGAGTCCCATCATTTCGACGCCTGCATAGTTCCATATGTCAAACTGTGTAAAGCCTATCATGCCGCGGGTTTGATATCCGCTCAAGGTTGTTCCCACGGGCGAGCCATACGGGTGGTTTACTGTGTTTGTTACCAAGTAGCCCGCTGTGCGTGAGGGGAAAACCCATAAGTTGTGGTTCACTTCGCAGTTTGAAGGGCAACCCGGTCTATGATCGTGCGATTCATTGCAATCGGCGGGGCAACCCAGGTCACATCCATGTTCCCAGTTCCACGGTACATTCGGGTCAGGGTATGTGATCGCAGTTGTCTCAACATGCAGATTGTGAGGCTCAACTTCGATTATGAGGCGGATTTCCTCTTCTATTCCCTCTGCTGTTGTTATTATCAGATAATCTGTGTGTCTGCCGGGGAATTGCCTGTCTTGCGGCAATATCTGTGTGTTACCTGCGAGTCCGGGATGGACATTACTTGTGGTCATACTTGTGCCGTGCTCAACTAACCCTTGGAATTGGTGGAATGGCGAATCATTTCCGCGGGCAAACCTAAAGCCAATATCCGTGAGTGCAATACCTGTTCCATCGGTAGGATGTCCCAAGTTAAATATTCTAAACTCAGCTCTGTCGTCGATATGGTGCGGCACTTGCCCTGCAGCGAATCTGCCAAAGTTGTGGGATAAGAAACCATCAGTGTCGCGCATAGGATTCATTGGGTAGCAGTTTTGGCAAAGAATGGGATAGATGTGTACAGGGGCGCCGCCACCCATAGCCGCATTGTCGGGGCCTCCCACCGGCATGGTATTTGGGCCGCCACAGGAAGGATAACCAGCACATCTGTAGCCTGAACCCGGCAAATTCGGATTACGGCTGTCAGGGGTTGTGAATCGCAGGTCTGTCTCCTGATTTGCAAAGCGCATTGGTAGTGTGTAGTGGACTGTGGTGGTGCCGAAGATTGTTGGGTCAGCAAACTCCACTCGCGCACGCCAGTATGCGAGATTATCGGTATTTACTGTAACACGCAGTGAGTTTAAATCATAGGGTAAACCTTGTGATATATGACCCGGCAAATTTCCTTGTGGAGTGAACACACCATCATCGTTCACACTTCCAAACTGCCAAGTAATCTCTAAAAACTCTTCTATTACGCTATATTCCATCCGTGGATATGCAGTTATTCTGTAATCTTGACCCATGACTGCAAACATATTGAGGACATGGGCATAACGTGCATGACCAAAGCCGCCGGGTACGCCGCCGCCGGCATATTGCATTTGGTGATTTTCTCCGATTGTGCCTCTATAGTCACGAATCAGCATAAAGCGTGGGATACCTGCAAATGTTGTGCCTTCCGCGCCTGTTTGGTATTCTTGTGTTGAGAGTATTACGAGTTGCAGATTTGTTGCATGGCTGAATACGCCGGGCCCTAAGGCGGGAACAGCTCTTGGCAGACGCACCGCCTCAATGGCTGTGGATGCCGCAAACACCCATGTGCCGAGTGCCCGCACGTCGTAGAGGTCAACAAGACCGGGCCGCAGACGTGAGTTTAGCTCTGCTATGTTCCAGCTTGGTGTCCAACCGGCGGGAAACGTTCTGTTGCGGTTCGGAATAGGACTCATTGCTGTAGGACATACGCCCACAGTCGTGAGTGCTGTGTTATTTCTGAACGCATCATTTGGTAAGGCGGCATTATTCGGAAGTGAGACATAACGTATTATGTCGTTGTTTGCAAATGCGCCTGCGCCTAAAGTTCCCGTAAAGTGATGCAAGTTGAGCGTGTCGAGATACGGCCACGCTGTTTCGGGGTCTGCGGGGTTGTTATGTAAGTAGCCGTTATGTGCCGCAATGGTAAACCCTGCTCCACCACCCGGTCCTGCTCCACCGCTTAGTGTTAGCGTGTGGACTTCATCACGCCATGCAAAGTGGCGGTACATAGCCTCAGTCATCAACTCGTCGAGTGTATCACTGCCGCTTGTCGGCAAATTCACTCGTGAATTTGCTCCGCCAAGTCTTAGATTGCCATCGAACACTGGTCGCTCAACTTCTATTGTCACTGTGCTGAGTGTGTCAAGCGGGCCGCCTGTTTCGGGCAAGCCTGTTTCTGCGCTGTCCGGTGGTACTTGGAAAGTGACGCCTGAACTCATTTCATCTTGTGGCGCGAGTAGATTGACTGTCTCTACTCCAAAGCGGTATATGCCGGGGCGGTTGCCGCTCGCCGGGAAGTTTTGTATATTATAGTATGTTACCAGCGGGTTATCTTCCCATGGGTCATCCCATGTGCCGCCGTCGTTTGCACGATTAAAGGTGCTTTGTCTGGTGCCGTCGTTCCACTGAACTGTGCCGTAAACGGTTCCGAGCGCAGGAATAACTGCGTGGTCAGCAAGGACGAATGGTGTACCGTCGGGGGTAGTTGCAGGGAACCATGTGGGGTTTCTTTCCCAGCCGGGATTGGCTGTTGATGCAATTGGGATAAAGAAGCTTCTGTAGACCTCGCCCAGATGGTCACGGAGATACACCCATGCCCACATGCCGGGTAGAGTGTTTTGATTGTCAAGACTGTCAAGGGCAGTGCGAGTTGTGCCGTATGGTACGCCTCTATAGGGGTACACTGCTCCGTCACGATGCCCCGCAGCGATACCTGTTCTGTCGGCAAAATTGGCGGGCAGCGTATAGAAATGCTGTATTACATAGTCACGTGGTTGGATATATACCACGAAGTAAGGTGGGTCGATTTCATCATCTTTTACTACGTCTATAAGACTGTATCTTGTCGGAGTTATTGATGCTGTAAATACATATCTGCCGGGTGTATTCCTGTTAAATGTGGTGTTTTCATTTAAAAGTGTAGTGCCATCTATGCTGTAACGGTTTACAGTCCAGGTTACGGGTAGGAAGCGGTTGACTAACCTGCCGGTTCTTTCGGCAATCGGCGGTGTTGGGTCGTTATCGTATGTGGGGCAATTTGCGTCATAGCAGTAGTTGTAATCCGGATAATTGTCACACACGGGCGGAGTTGGGGCATCGGGGAGTTCGTAGTCACGGACTGTGAAATTGAGCTCAGTCGGAATTAGCAGATAGCTCTCGTCCACACCGTAGTTGAATGTGCGCTCTACATCGAATGGCAAAACATAGTCGAGCACCGGTATGTGGCGGACTTCTACTTCTATTTCTATGTTATAGGTTGATACTTCGAGTGCGTCTTCGGGTAGAGTCTCGCTGTCTACGAATTCTGCCAGATAATCATAGAAAACAGGGTCGAACAGCACAAACACGCTGTCGCTCAGGTTTGTTGCATCGTCTGACCATAGCGGTAATATCGGACTGAACACATAACGCTCAGGACCCCACGGCGCAAGCGGGCGTGGTGCAGTGCCGACAAAGTCCGGGTCTTGATTCCAGTTATCAAGGTCTGACCAGTCAAATGGCACACCGGGTATGCCGTTTGTTATGTTGTCGATGGCTGTGTGACCTTCGCTTGGATTCCAGCGTATTACATTTACAAGAATTTCATCGGGTAAAATTACTTCGTATACATAAGCGCCGTATGGCAGAGATTGCTCATAGAACGGCTCATCGTCTTCAAAGCCTGTTATTATTACAGGCAGGACACGGACGTTTATTCTCGGCATATCCACATAGCCATCTTCGTGATGGTATAGGCTCCAGTTGCTATAGTCAAAAAACTCTGATGTCACGGCATGGGCACGTCTTACATATGTTCCGGGTATTTCATAGTCGTAATCAACCGGGTACCATTCCCACTCAAGATATATAAATGGAAACGCCATGGGGGGACCATAGGGTTCATCGCCGTTATTGCCGTTGTTCCCATTGCTTAAAGGCATACGGAACTGTCTCAACAACGGCTTTTCGCCATTATATTCAGGTCCGTATACATGTACTATTGCTTCAAGCTCTTGTGGGAATGGTATATTGTCAAAGGGTGTTCCCCATAGAACGGTTATATCTTCCACGTCCACAAAGTCTACTATTGTATAGGTGGCTTCGTCAATTGAAATTATGAAGTTCGGCGAGGAGTAGTTTTGTGTCGGGTCGCCTGTTAAGTCTGCGTGAAACACAGCTTCGCCTGTAATGACGGAGTTTCCTGTATTTGCAGGTGGAGAAGCGAGGTCTACTCTGCTCACAAATGTGTAGTCGTCGACCTCTGTAAAGATGAACGCAGGGTCTCCGTCCCAAACAGGGTTTTCGATCCAAATCAGTGTGCTGTCAAACCAGTATCTTCCCACGGCGGAGTCGTCACTTGCAATGCCGATTGGGAAAATAAAATCGTATAATGGCACTCTATTATCATCATAACCGCCGTAAACAGCGACATTTGCAGTTACTGTGACGTTATTATTCAGCATGTTCATTATATACTGAAGTGTTGTGCCGAAAGGCATAGACAGGCGTCCGTCAAAATAGCTCCCACCCAGATATTCAAAGGAAACTATGGTGAATGTTGGGTTTTCAATTTCCACGGGGGCAGTAAAGTCATCCCTTACATTGTCGGGAAGAACTACACGGTAGTTTGTATCTGTGATACTTCCTGCGAGGAAAGTTGCCTCCCCTGTAATGCCTGCGGGGAGGTCGCCCGGTGTCTGCGGTAAATCCAAGTAAAATTCAAGCTCACCGACCATGCGGATTCTGCGGCCAACCAAGTCGTAGTTTATGTCAAAATAATTGCTCCAGTCACCGGCGGCGCTGTTGTCACCCCAACTGTTTTGCGGGACTGTTAGATTTAACACCGTATTGTGGTCGGTTATAAAGCTGCCTGGATTTTGCGGGTCGGGCACTCCCGCTGTAGCTTCAATTATATTTGGTAACTCTCTGTTGATAATCTGAAAACGCAATGCACCGTATGGTGCGGTTCTGTCTTCATCATCAACAGCTCGGAGCTGTAGCTCGGTGATTACAAACACAGGTTCTTCGACTATGACTTCAAACGGGTCGGGTGTGCCTACTCCGATTGGTATGTAGATGTCGCGTTGTTCATCGGCGTGGTGGTATAATATGAGTTCCGGTATGAACTCATATTCGCCGTAATTGCGGGTGCTGAACTCGCCTATGTCTATGGTTTGCCACTCGTTATTGTCGGCATTGAACTTTTGGGCGGTCCACTCGTCTGCATCTATCGCAATGTATATTATTTCGTAGCGCACCAGTGAGCCATGCACACCATAGAGGTTGGCTCTTGCCCGGATATGTGTCGGTAATCTTTTATTGCCAACGTATTCACCGTAGAGCAGGGTCAAATATGATAGGTCTTCAAATGATGCCGGCGCGTCATAATAGACAAGCCCCATCCACTCTGTAATCGTGAATGTCGGTTCCTCAACTATGACGGTTATTGTCAATTCAATAGGTTCTACTTCGACCGGATCATGGCCGCCCCAATCTATGTCCGGCACGAAAACAAATTCGCCGGGCCAGTTATCGTCGACAAATTCAAGAGAATCAGTATGCAGTGTCCATGTCACGGGTACTGGAATTTCTTCTTCTACAAAACTGTACTCAGGTTCTGCCGCATCTTCATCGAATACGCGGATTGTTGCGCGTAAGTAGGTTGGCAAAATTGGAGGAGTCGGCTCGTACAAGCCTTGCAGGGGGTCTGCCGGGAACCCGAAATGGAGACTTTCCCAAGATGTACCGAACGGAACAGGTATTTGGGTCGATACGTCATAAGGCAGGTATGGTCCTTCGACTACTGTCGCAGGGCTAATTTCCAGTATAATGCTCGGCATTACATCTGCTGCTAAAGCAAATCCGGTTGATATAAGAGACTCAGCTAAAGCATAGGCATCAACTGTGAATGTATGTGTACCCGGTCGTACTCTGTTGTCTGAGAAATTTGCAAGTAAAAAGGCTAAGAGCGACGGAGTGTTGTGCACCCATTTGATTACAGCTCCGGGTGGCAACTCGTAAATCGCCACATCAAGGTATGCACCGTCGGGGGCTCTGACTGCTGCTTCTATTTCGAGCTCAACCGCACTCGGAAAATCTTCAATAAGAGTTTCCAAGAAACTATATGTTATGCCATAGGGAAACACACCGGGGTAGTTCGAGTCAAAGCCGGGAGGTGTGAAGCCTGTCAGCGTTATATTTCTTATGAATGTGACATCGGGCGCATTTACGCTCACCGTGACTCGCAAGCTGTACTCTAAATCGTCAAGCACAGTCTGGTCTATGGTGTACCCGGCAGGTATGACTATAGTGGGAACGAAAACATAATAGTCGTCGCTAAGGACTCGGAGCCTATATGCGTCGGGGACCGGAGTTCCGTTATGTGCCCATGTTATGTCGAAATTACGTATGTTGTTATCCGGGTCATCGTCTCCAAAGAATAGTCCAAGTATATTGTCTATTTCAGGTGGTGCCACTTCAAAGGTGACGGAACCGGGCAATCCCAAGTTAGAGAAGAGTTTACCATAACCTACACCGTCGTATAAGTCTTCCAGAAGATCTTCAAAACTATCAAGCCACTCCGGTGTAACGTCCCCCACATCAATGTCGAGACCTGTGATTGTTACGTAAAGGGCAGGGTTTTCTACTATGTCGGTGTCGATATAGAAAAACTCATCGTTCGGGATTATAGGCTCTGCGACAAACCTAAACACGCTATCAGCACCGTCGAGCTCAGGGTCAACTTCTAAGCATAGCTCCCACCCGTCCACGGCAAACTCGACATAACGGGCGGCAAACGGGTGTGTGCTATACACATTTTGCACATCAATGACCGCTGTGACATACTCAAACTCTGAGTTTAGCACATCGAGAAACGCTACAAAATTGGCATACGCAAGGAAATCGTCTGCGGTGAGCTCATGATTTTGCGGTACAAAACCGGTGATATTTCTGACAGGGGTCAATACTTCGAGGGTGATTGGCAGATAATCGTGGATTGAATCTCTTACACTCTGGTTATTCAACCCAAACGGATCAAACATATTTTGGCCGAATTGAGCGAAGTTATTTCCCGGTGCGAAAATGTTGTCGATTCCGCCAAAGAAATTATAAGTGGTCGGCAGACCGAGCCAAGCTTCTTTATATTCGCTAAGCTCAAAATAGTTTCCCGTCTGAAGAAAGAGTTCTAAAATCATAGCATCAACTATGCTGCTCATTGTTTGTTGAATGCTACCGTTTGTTTGCCGAATTTGGAGTTGACGCTCACCGGGCATCAGACCCTCTGATGGGTTCACGAGTTCCCATTCAAGCGGGAATTCGAACGGTTCGTTGTTTTGGGAGGGTAAAAAGATGGAGCTCAACTGATTGTATGAGTTCCATATCAGGGGATGTAATACAGGCAGTAAGCCCTCTTCCTCCGATATGCTATCAATATCTCTGCCGAATTGCACCCCAATTGGGAGATCGTATTCTCCCAATAATGAACGAAAACCCACAATCGTGTACACATTATCTGTGTCTACGAGCATGGCTCCTCCATTGAAAATATTGTTGTTATTTTCAGGGAATGGTGGGTTAGCATCAGGAAATGGTGGGTCAGCATTGGCAGGCTCAGACCCATCGCCGGGCATGTCTCCCGGCGGTGTTTCATAAGCACCATCGCCGGGTTCACTCACTTCATCCGACGGTGGCGGCTCCTCATTATTAGTTTCGTTTTCGGGTAAATCGTCTTGTTCCGGTGGCTGTTGATTGTAGCTATCGTATATAACTTCATACTCAAGCAGAGCACCATAAACTCCGCCCGCCAAAGTAGCTTGCATCGGTGTTGATGCAAAAATCATAATAGCTAAGATTGTTGAAATAATTCGTGAAATATAAGAATTGCGATTCATTGTACTTTCGTTGCCTCCATGGGGATGCGATAATATTTCGTCTGCTAATACTATCTGCCGGACCGAGATCACTCTTAAAAATGCTACAGTAACCCACCCCACTATAACATAAAGTAGCATATTTTTCAACATCTTTAGCTGTTTTACAGTCACGATGTGCCAATAGTTTGCTGTCTATTTTGACACATTGCGACAATCCTTAGTGGTTACAGTGTTTTTTCTGCTTTTCACCTCACTTTCATTAGCATTATCGTCACAAATCGCCAAATTTTTGTCACCCTATTTCAATTTTTGTTCATTTTTCAGTAATTTTGTGACATTTTTCAGTAATTCTTCCCTGGTATTTTCCGATTTCTCATCAATAACCATCTCCAGCAGCTCATTTAGCACCTCGCCTATCAAGCCGCCCTCAGGGATTCCGTGGTCGATTAGGTCCTTGCCGGTTATCGCGAGATCTTTCAGAGAAAAACAACTCTCTTCTACTATTATTTTATCTATCAATTTCTCTATGGTCTCTATTTCTTCGATTTGTGAATTTAGGCGTTCTTTTGACTTTGCCAGAGCGTCAGCCCGCTTAGCTGAACATAACATTCTAAGATTTTTTTCGCCGAGTTTTCTCAGCCATCTTTTAACTGACTTTTCACTCAAAGCGATATCTGTATCATGATAATAGATAAGCTCTGTGACTGTTTTTATTGTCCGAGTGTCATATTTCAGGCGGCGTAATATTTTTCTCGCCATTTCCGAGCTTACTTTTGGGTGCCCATAGAAGTGACCTCCTCCGTTTGTCTCGCTGTAACACTGTGGTTTTGCTATATCATGGA
The DNA here is from genome assembly GCA_009787625.1 of Oscillospiraceae bacterium. GTDB lineage: Bacteria > Bacillota > Clostridia > Oscillospirales > Oscillospiraceae > WRMH01. Next base: position 25,148 of record WQSX01000009.1, on the reverse strand, counting down.
ACAGCATTGTTAGCCTGAGAATTCTGTCGGGTGGTACGCTTTCCACTGCTTTGACTGTGTGTTTCCACACGTCCAGATGGTGGTAGCTGTTATTTTGCTCAAAGCCAATCATTGGGGTTATTTCGGGAATTAAAACCTCAAGCACCTCGCTATAGCCAGTGAGGATTTCAGCTACATTTCCCCCGATAAGCAAGCCGTCAAGCTCAACTGCAATCCGCTCAACCGCTATGTTTTGCAGCAGTTTGCGGTTTCGTTTTATCGCCTCTTGTGTGATGGGTTCAATCTCAAAGCTCAGTTTCGAGGAAAATCTAAGCGCCCTCATTATTCGCAGTGCATCTTCCGTAAAGCGTTTATCTGCATCTCCCACACAGCGAATCATCTTTCGCTCAATATCCTTTATGCCCGAAAATGGGTCAATCAGCCCCTCGCTAGGGTTATAGGCAAGTGCATTTATGGTAAAATCCCGACGGCTCAGGTCGGCTTTTAGGTCTGTCACAAAGCTCACAGTGTCGGGACGCCTGTTGTCCGAATACACTCCATCAGTGCGAAATGTTGTGATTTCGTAGAGTTTCCCGCTTAGGAGCAGGGAAACCGTGCCATGGTGAAGCCCGGTTGGAATAACTGTCTCACTTTTGAAGATTTCCATGGTCTTTTCAGGCAGCGCAGATGTACAGATGTCCCAGTCCTTGGGCTTTTTGCCCATGACGGAATCACGTATGCACCCCCCGACCGCATACGCTTTAAATCCACTCGCTTCAAGCGTTTTAATGATGTATTTTACTTTATTTGGTAGGTTTATTGTTTCTATCATCCGCCTGCTCGTTTTCTTCTTTTTCTATAATCTCTTGAACTATGTAAAGTGGGCGGTTTTGTAGTTCTGTGTATATTCTGCCTATGTACTCTCCCATTAGCCCAAGTAGCATAAGCACTATGCCTTGGGTGAACAGGATAATTGCCACTGTTGATGCCCAGCCTGTGATGGTTTGGTCTGTGAAAAACACTTGGTAAAATACGTACAACATATACACAAAACTTAGCACGGATATGAGAAATCCAACCAGTGTTGCTAGTTTTAGCGGCTTGTGCGAAAATGATGTTATGGCGTCCATTGCAAAACTTATCATTTTTCGTAGCGGATACTTAGTCACTCCCGCAAAGCGCTCTTCACGCACGTATTCAACTGCCACCTGCTTAAACCCAACCCAACTTACGAGACCTCTGATATACCTGCTCTTTTCGGGGAGCTTGTTTATCGCATCGCACACTTTTCTGTCTATGAGCCTGAATTCGCCCGTGTCGGGCGGCAAATCCACCGATGTCATACTTCTTATAAATCTATAGAAAAACCTCGCACTCAGGCGCTTAAAGATTGATTCTCCTTTGCGTTTTGTGCGCTTTCCGTATGCCACATGATAGCCCTCACGCCACTTTTCCGCGAGCTTAGGAAATAGTTCAGGCGGGTCTTGCAAGTCTGCATCAATTACAAAGATAGCCAAACCGCGCGAATGCTCCATGCCTGCCGAAATGGCCGCCATATGCCCGAAGTTCCGAGAAAAATTTATGAGCCTGACAGAAGAGTCACTACTGCAAAACTCGGCAATTAGCTGTGCCGTGTTGTCGCGGCTGCCGTCGTTTACAAATATGATCTCGTATGGCTCTGCCATATCGGTCATAACTTTAGTGAGTCTTTTGTAGGTCTCGGCTATTACTTCCTGCTCATTAAAAGCGGGAACTACTACGGAATATGTCGGGGCGAGTCTTGTTTTCACAGCATTTTTCCTCTCAAAACTACTTTTTTGATGTTAAGGTCGCTATCAAGTAGAACTACGTCTGCATATTTCCCGGGTGTTATACTCCCCCACTTGTCGAATACGCCTATCGCCTTTGCGGGATTTTTCGTACAGCATTTTATAGCACTTTCGAGTGGTATGTTCATTTGCTTCACAGCAGTTTTAAGGCATCCCATGAGGTGCGTAGCCGAACCTGCGATTGAATTCCCGTCAACTAAAGTTGCCAGACTTCCTTTGACTTCAACTTTAAGCCCACCGAGATCCCATATGCCGTCTGCTTTGCCCGTTGCCATCATGGTATCGCTCACCATGATTATTCTATCATCTCCGAACATCGCAAAGCTCGCCCTCACGACACTTGCGTGGAGATGGACATTATCGCATATTAACTCAGGAGTGCATTCATCAAAATCTCTTGCCGCGCCAATAACTCCCGGTTCTCTGTGCTGAAACGGCGGCATTCCGTTGTATAGGTGTGTTACTTGCCTCGCTCCGCTTTCAAATGCTTTTGTAGCAAGGTCGTAGTTCGCTTCGGTGTGTGCAAGCGAGACTCTGATTCCCTTTCCGCTCAGCTTGGCTATAACGTCTAATGCCCCGTCAAGCTCCGGTGCTATTGCTATTAGTTTTACAAGCCCGTTTGCATCTTTTTGAAGCCTTTCAATCATCTCCACTTCGGGTAAACGCAAATAGTCAGGATTTTGCGCGCCCCTTTTGTTGTATGACAAAAACGGGCCTTCGAGGTGTATGCCCACAACTGCGGCACCTTTTTCATCCGAAAATTCTGAAATTCTTTTACACGCCGCCGAAAGCTGCTTCTCAGGAAGCGTGAGCGTTGTCGCACAAACTGAAGTTATGCCGTTTAACGCCTCAAAGCGCAGCATTTCTTTAAGTCCTTCTTCGTCTGCATCAGAAAAATCAAAACCCATGCAACCATGCAAATGGACATCTACAAGCCCCGGGATTGCAATTAACCCCTCGGCGTCGATGACTTGCTCGCCGTCACCTGCGCTATTGGCGGAGTTTTCTGTGATAAATTCGCCCTCAATTGTTATATCACCTTTTTGAAATGTACAATTTTCTGTAAAAATGTTTGCATTTCTTATTATCATATTGTTGCCTCCCGACTTTTTCACTTACTTATCTCCCTATAGTTTATCAGATAATCTGCCGTTTGCAAAACTTTTTTTAGCTAGCATAATATATTCTGCACTGTTCACATATACCGCGTCATTGCGGCCTCTGAGCCGCAATCCCATGGATAATGAGCATATTTGTGGGGGATTGCGGGTCGAGCCCGCAATGACGAGCGTTTAAGTGCTTATATACCGGATTCTGCGACTTCGCGCAGAATGACGTGGGGTTTCAAACAGGGCGAATTGCTGCCTCAATTCGCCCTGCTTTTTAGTTTTGCAAAAATAACTTACTTCAGCTGTTCGTCCATTGCGTCGGCTACAAACTGTACTTTTGTGCCAACGATGACTTGAACAGATGTTTTGCTTGGGCGTACAACTCCTGCTATGCCCGCTGATTTGATTACCTTTTCATCGACGAGCAAGTAATCTTTGACCTCTGCCCTTATACGAGTTGCACAGTATTCGTGTGAAACTACGTTGCTTTTGCCGCCGAGGCCTTCGATTACGGTCTTAGCCACAGCTCCGTAGTCGCCGGTTTCGAGTACTGCGTCCGCATCTGCTTCTTCCGTGTCTTCTTCACGGCCGGGGGTTTTGAGGTCAAACACTTTGATGAGACCTGTGAAAACGAAGAAGTATACAAAGAAGTAGGCGACACCCAGTAAAAGTAGCATCCACCAGTTCATTGAGTGAGGATTAAAGATACTCAGGATAAAGTCGATAGCACCTGCACTGAATCCGAATCCTGCAAACCATGAAAAAGATGCCGTAATAATCATTGAAATACCTGTGAGGACGGCGTGCACAACGTAGAGCAGAGGAGCTACGAACATGAATGCAAATTCAACAGGTTCGGTTACTCCTGTGAAAAATGATGTAAAGGCGGCTGCCATCATAAGTCCTAAAACGATTTTTTTGTTTTTGTCTTTTGCCATTCTCCACATCGCAAGACATGCACCGGGAAGTCCGAACATCATTACGGGGAAAAATCCCGCCATATACATTCCTGTTGTGCCTACTACACCTTCTCCCGCACCAAACCAGTTGCCCAAGTCATTGATACCTACAAGGTCAAACCAGAAAACAGCGTTTAGTGCGTGATGAAGTCCAATTGGAATCAGCAGACGGTTAAAGAACCCGTAGAGTCCTGCGCCAAATGCGCCAAGTCCCGCAATGAATTCACCAAATGCAACAAGTCCTCCGAAGAGTAGCGGCCATATGAACATGAGAACAATTGCAACCGCACACATAATACCTGATACTATTATAGGTACGGAGCGTCTGCCACTGAAGAAAGCGAGAAAGCTTGGCAGCTCAGTCTTATGAAACCTATTGTACACGTAGGAAGCTATAACACCGGACAATATGCCAATGAACGCGTTGTTGACCCTGCCAAATGCAGCTCTTTGAATATCAGATAGTTCTCCGAGAAATCCGATGTTTGCAACTGCGCCGGGGCTGAGCAAACTGGTCACTGTGAGAAATGCCACAAGACCTGCAAGGCCTGCAGCTCCGTTTTGGTCTTTACTCAGACCAAAGGCTATGCCTACCGCAAATAATAATGGAATATTGTCAATTATTGCGGCACCCGCCGTGATAAGGAACGCTGCAAACGCATTTTCTCCGCCCCAACCTTGATGGTCAATAGCATACCCGATGCCCATAAGGATTGCGGCTGCAGGCATAACTGCAACAGGCAACATGAGGGACCTGCCGAGTCTTTGCAATGATTTCATCATAATATTTGTATCTCCCTTCATTTTTGTTTCTTCATTTTGACTTCGTCTATAATTAGCACATCACACTGTGGCAGTTTGTGTGACGTGTCGTTTCCGAAACAATGTAGGTATACACGACCGCTAAAGGTTTTCTTTTAAAAATCTTTCCAGTTCGTCTGCCGCTTCTTTTTCGTCCTCACCGTCAAATGTCATAGTTAGCGTGTCTCCCTGCTTTAGAGCAAGACGCATTACCCCCATAATGCGTTTTGCATCCACCATCTTCTCCGGTGTTCCAAGCTTAATTTCGCACTTAAACGCACCTGCCGCCTTGACGAGTTGTCCCGCCGGCCGAGCATGTATGCCGAGTTCGTCTGCTATTATGTGTTTGATTGTTGTCATGGTGTTCTCCTACGCCATTTCTCGAATTAGTTTCCTTAGTCCGGGGATATAGCTTGGTGACACTGACAACTCTTTGTAGCCCATGTCTATGAATGTTTTTGTGAGTTTTGGGTCTGCGGCAAGTTCGCCGCATATGCCCGCCCATATGCCGTTTCTACTTGCGTTTTCAGCTATAATCGCTAACATTTTTAGTATTGCGGGGTGGTGCGGGTCGTAAAATCGGTCAATTTTGCTGCTTTGCCTGTCTACCGCGAGTGTGTACTGTGTTAAATCGTTAGTACCGACGCTGAAAAAGTCCACTTCCTTTGCAAGACTGTCTGAAATCATCGCGGCGGCGGGAGTTTCAATCATAATTCCGAGTTTCACCTCGCCTGCTTCTATGCCCTCATTTTTAAGCTCAGCTTGAACTTTTGCCACCTGCTCTTTGCAATACTCAACTTCCCACACTGAGCTAATCATCGGGAACATTATGGCTATGTTTCCATAGGCGGAGGCTCTGTAAATCGCTCTGAGTTGTGTACGAAAAACTTGCTCGTTTTCTATACATACTCTGATTCCGCGCAGACCCAGTGCGGGATTTTCTTCGCTTTCAAGGTTAAAATAATTTGCTGTTTTGTCTGCGCCGATATCCAGTGTTCTGGCTATGACATGCTTGCCATCCATAGCTTCTAAAGCTTTGCGATAGGCTCTAAAAAGTTCATTTTCTGTGGGGTAATTGTTTTTACAGAGATATAAAAACTCACTGCGAAAAAGTCCTATCCCCTCTGCGCCATTTCTCAAAACTGCCGGGATATCATCAGCTTCACCGATGTTTGCATAAAGTGCAATTTTTTTGCCGCTCTTTGTGATAGTCTCCTTGTCGCACATTTCTTCGAGCGACTTTTTTTCTAAGTTTATCCGCTCTATTTTTTTATCCGCTTCAAAAGAGCTGATTTCGTCCGGCTCCACGTATAAAATGCCTTCTTCGCTGTCGACTATCGCGGCTTTGCCTTCAAGGGCTTTGTCTATAGGTATGTCCGAATGTGCCAAGCAGGGAATGCCCAAACTTCTCGCCAAAATGGCTGTGTGTGAATTTGATGAGCCTTTGCGCAGAACAAATGCGGAAATCTTTGCTCTGTCGAGTGTGAGCGTCTGACTTGGCATTAAATCCTCTGCGACAATTATTGTGTTACTGAAAAGCTCATGTAAATCGCCAATACCCGAGAGCTGTGCCAGAAGTCTATTGGTGACATCAATCACGTCAGCAGAGCGCGCTTTCATGTATGGGTCGCCGAGTGCTGTAAAAATTTCCGAAAACTCTTTTCCCGCTCTTCTCACCGCTTCCGTCGCTGTGAGAGATTCATCTTTAATAAGTGCCTCTATGCAGTCGTTTAAATCTCCATCAATGAGCATAAGACGTTGCACATCTATTATGTTTGCAAGCTCTTCACCCACCTCCTGTTTGGTTTTCGCAAAAAGTTCCCTGAGCTGTTTGTCTGCTTCAGCTTTTGCATTTATCAAGAGTTGCCACTCGGCTTTTGCATTTTCCGCACGAACCTGCATCGCCGATGCCATCGCATTTTCGATGACTTTAATTTGCCCCTTTGCAACTCCGGAGAAAACGCATTTACCATGATATCTCGTCACTTCGCCGCCCTCCTGTTTTCTCCACTTTTCAAAACACCCACAGGGTCGGATGTTTTGTCAACGCGTATTCCTCTTTAAAGACAAGATTTCGTCGCCGATTGAAACAGTTCGCTCAATTTGCTCGGTAAAACCCTCAAACTCGTTGCTGTTGCATATAACAACGGGTGTGGTAATGTCGTATCCGGCATCGGAGATACTTTTTAGGTCAAACTCCAAAATTAAATCTCCGGGCAAGACAATATCACCTTCACTGCAATGCGGCTTGAAGAACTCCCCTTTTAACTCTATTGTATTTAGCCCCACGTGTATTAATATCTCCGCTCCGTCATCGGAGACCAGAGATATTGCGTGACACGTCCTAAAAACCTGCTCAATAATGCCATTGACCGGCGAAACAATTTTCCCCTCAGAGGGACAAATCGCAAAGCCTTTTCCGAGTATTTCTTCGCTGAAGGTCGGGTCATTAACTCGGCTCATTGGTATCAGTTTGCCGGCTGTGGGAGAAAATATTGCTGTGCGCCTTTTTCTACCAAATAACATAATGTGCCCCCTGAGAATATAATTGTCTATTCATATTCCACATATTAGCACAAACATACATATTTTTTCAACACTTTTTATAGAAAAATGCAATAATTAAATATTTACTATTTGTTCGCGTCACATTTTACACAAATTCACCACAATTTAAGCGTCGCTGTTCGTTTATTAGCTATTTATAAGATTGAGTGTTACCGATATTTTTCTGCACAAAAAAACACAGCAACATTACTTGTATTACTGCGTTTATTTGTATAGCCGGATTCTGCGGCTCAATAATTGCTTTATGTTACAAACTTAGCTTCCCCAGCCTGTGGAGCCAAAGCCGCCTGTGTTACGGCTTGTTTCTTCAAGGGTTTCGCAGAGAACCAATTCAGGAGTCTCGCATTTTGTTATAACCATCTGCGCTATGCGGTCGCCATTATTTACTTTAAATGGTTCATTTGAGCTATTTTTAAGCCCAACAATGATTTCCCCACGATAGTCTGAATCTATTATCCCTACACAATTTGCCGGAATTATGCCTTTATTGATCCCCAAGCCGCTTCGGGCATAGATGAACGCCGCATATCCATCATCCAGTGCAATCGCTATGCCTGAGCCGATTTTTTGAGTTTCTCCGGGTGCTATCATTACCTCTTTGTCAATACATGCGACAATATCATAGCCAACACTGCCCGAAGTTTGGCGCTCCGGGAGATTTGCCGCATGTCTGAGCTTCATAACTGATAATTTATTCATGCGATTAGTATCACATGCTACAAAAAGTATGTCAAGCTATTTTGCAAATAATAAACAATTTAGTTGTTTTTAGTCCATATATTGTGTATAATATTAAAAATTAATTGACTTAATCGGCAAATTTCTCAAGGGGGGTACTGATGAAAGCATTTGTTGTCCTTAACGGTCAAACAGACCTTGATGTACAGGGAATAATAATCGGCGCAAATGATCCACCACTCAATGAGGCAGGTAAAGTGCAAGCCGGAGATGTTGTAAAATCTCTGGAAGGCAAAGGTATTGACATGATTCTCTCTTCGCCGCATCTCCGCACTATGGAGACTTCTGAAATCATAGCAGAGGGACTGGGGCTTGATAACGCAAAAATAACCAAGGGCATGAAGCTCACTGAGCGCCGGTTTGGCGATATAGAAGGCAAACCCGCCTCTGAGGTAGATATGTTTGCACTCAGCAGTTGGTTTCATAACGCCGAAACTCCCGGCGGCGAAACTGTAAAAGATGCGGTAAACCGCATTATTGCATATATGAACAACATGGTTAAGATTTTTAGAACAAAAACCATGCTGCTCGTTGTGCCTGAACATGTATCTAAGATTCTCTTTTGGTTTTTTAAAGGTCTGCCCGAACACGGCAAAGAGGCAAGTATCGAAGCCGGCAACTGTGCAATGTTTGAGTTTGATACCGATGATATCCCACAATCAATTAAAGATTATCAGCCCGTAGTGGCTCTGCCCGACGCTCCCGCAGGTGGGGGAGATGACCCCGGCAGGCTACTGAGCCAAAGTGAGATTGATGCACTCATCTTGAAATTGACAAGTGAATAATTTGGAGCTTTTTTTGGATATAGTGCATATATCTTGCAATTGCAATGCATAATTTATTGTGCAACATTCACGTAATACATTCTTAACACAACTTATGATTGTCGTAAAAGTAAATTCAATTATTGTACACACACTCTGCTTTTGATTGTGCTATATTATAGTCAGAATCCCTGATATGGAAATTTACTATCCCTGCTGTATGACGGACGGATCACCGGTCTAACGGCAGGGATAGACCATTTTTCAATCACCCCAGCACTTTGCCCAAAATATAAAATGAATCGAACTCGTTTATGGGGATTGGTTTGTACTTAGGGTTGAGCGATAGAAGCTCTCCCCTGCCCAGCTTTTTGATAAAGCTCTCGCCGTTGAGTGCAAAAATGCCTATCTCGCCGGTATCTAAAGTCCTCTGCTCCTTGATAAAAACCATCTGCCCGTTTACAAAACGCGGGAGCATACTGTCACCGCCGATATGGATAGCATAATCAGCAACTGACGGCATTGCGTCGTCCAGCTCGATTTCTTCGTAGTTATCACTATCAAGGTGGAATCCGTGCCCTGCAGATGCGGGCAGGTCATAGAGTCGTATCATTCGGGTGCCGCCTTTTTTGTGGTGATAATTTTTTATCTCGGAATTCGGTTCAGAATAAATTGGATTGCCCGACAACACTTCTATGAATTCTTCGACTTTTTGTTTTCCCAGCTCATTGAGCCTTGAAAATGTGCTGTACTCAGTGGATTTGTTACGAAATGCCGCTTGAATGTCTGTGATGGAGTATAGCTCACATAATAGCAAAAACTGCTCAACAGGTGGTGCGACAACACCTTTTTCCCAGTGTGAAACTGTTTTGTTTGAATATGATTTCTCGGAGTATTTATTAATATACTCCGCCACTTCGGGTTGGGTTAAACCTTTCTCTTTTCGCAGCTTTGCCAAAATAGCTCCGTAATTCATAAAAATGACCATTCCTTTCGAGATTCTTCAGGCGCAAAACGACCATAAATAAGATTATACGCCATAAAAAATAAAAGCGCAAGCACATTTTCTAACATTTTTAGAAAATACACCTTGACCTCTCTCGATGTTTGATTTATAATTGGGAAGTCAGCTATTTTGGCACTCGCTGCCGAAATTTGCACTCAAAAAAATATTTTTAAAAATATTTTATCAAAACGCTAAAGTTTGCCCCCATTTGTTCCGATATAAAGTGAGTAGGACGAACTTTGAGCAATTTTGAGGGTTCAGAGGGACAATGAGGTCAACGTCTTAAACTAAAAATTTGGAGGGAACCATTATGAGTACATCCGGCATTGGACCAACAACAACCAATTACAACACCTATCAGACACAAACAACACCGCCGGCGGCACAACCACCGGCAGACACTGCATCTAATAATTCTCAAGCAAACCCTGTAGACACCTATACACCTTCGTCTCCTGCCGCGGCAAGCTCTGCAAACAACTCAGCTGTCAGAGGACGTCCGGCTGACCCAACAGCTATTAGAAACTTAATCAGTAGCACTAATCATCAAGTTGATGCAGTCAGAAGGCTTATCAGTTCCGCTCTAGGCAGAACAGAGCCAACAGGTCAAGGGTTTTGGGCTCAAAGAGCAGATAATCTGCAATTAAATGCTACAGAAAGAGCAGAAGCTCAGGCTTTAGTTGCTGAAGATGGTTTCTTCGGTGTGAGTCAAACAACTGACCGCATCATGGATTTCGCTCGCGCTATGGTCGGCGAAAATGCAAGCCCTGAGCAAATTGAAGAAATGCGTGCAGCTGTTCAAAGAGGTTTTGACGATGTCTCCAGAATGTTCGGCGGTTTCGACAATCTCCCACAAGTCAGCAGAGACACACATGCTGCCATAATGTCACAATTTGACGACTGGGCGGCATCAGCAGGTGGCGCAACAAATACCCAATAACTTTACCAATTTCTTAACTTTCTATATGCCCTAATAAAAAATTATCCGGGAAAAGAACCTCACAAGTTGAGGTTCTTTTTCTATTCGGATTTGCAAATTGGAGCGATTTTATCAGCGGTTATTACTATCGCACAATCACTCCATAAAATCAGTTAAAATAGAAAGTCGAAAATATCGTTATTACCCCTTGACTAGCGGTGTGTAAACAGAGTATATTTAAGTATAACACACGGTAACTCGTTTCACATTGGAAAGGAATAGTCATTTAATGAAACACTTTGGTATTGATATTGAGCTAAAAAACAAGCCGGAGCTTGACCCTGGGTTTATCCCGCTTTTTAAGTTTAATGAGGCATTCTTAAAGACTGCTAAAGCTGAATTTTCCGTTGCCATAGAAAAAGACAACAATCAAGTCAGTGTTATTTCTACTTTTATCCACGGCGATGATATTCACCGAGATGCAGACAGATATTATATCGACCGCCTTTTAAAGTTTACCCTGTGGCAAAAGGGTGGTTACAAAATTTATGTCAAAGGTGATGACGACCTTTGCAATTGGCTTATAGAGGCATATTCCGAGAGCGGTTCTCGTGCTTTCGATGCTGAGTTTTTCGGTATGCTCTATGACGAGAATTTTGAAGTCGTCAAATGCGATAACTTGCCTGAGCAAAATGAGTTTCGTGCGCCTGTGGGTGGGCATTTTGACGGTTGCCGCATTGGTGCAGATTTTGGCGGCAGTGATTACAAGGTTTCAGCACTTATTGACGGTGAAGTCGTCTACAGTAACGAGACTGTTTGGAATCCCAAGATGAATGCCGACCCGAGCTATCATTACAACGGCATTACCTCTGCTTTTAAAGAGGCTAAAAAGCAGCTCCCAAGAGTTGATGCTGTGGGGATTTCTTCTGCGGGTCTTGTTGGCAACAACCGTGTGCTGTATGCTCAGCTTTATCAAATGGTACCCACAGACCGCTTTAAAGCTGAGGTGCGGGATATTTGGAGCCGTGCTGTTAAGGAAGTTTGCGGCGACGTGCCGTTTGCTGTGTTAAATGACGGTGATATTACTGCGCTCGCCGGTTCAATTAATATGAAAAAGAAAAATATGCTTGGCATTGCCATGGGTACGAGTGTTGCAGGCGGATTTGTAGATAAAGATGGTTATGTCTCTAATTGGCTCAGTGAGCTTGCTTTTATGCCGCTTGATGCATCGCCTAACGCTCAAATGGACGCTTGGACAAAGGATATCGGCGTTGGTGTCTCCTATTTTTGCCAAGAGGCTGTGATCAAGCTCGCTCCCGCCGCGGGCATTTCGCTTGAAGAGTACGACACTCCCGCCAAGAAGCTCAAAGCCGTGCAGAACTTGCTTGCCGATGGTCATGATGGCGCGGCGGCGGTGTTTCGCTCAATCGGTGCCTATCTTGGACATTCGGCTGTTTTGTACAACAATTTATTTGACGGAGCAAGCAGTATTTTACTACTCGGACGAGTGATGAGCGGTAAGGGCGGCGATATTGTCTTAGAGACAGCTAACGCTGTTTTGGCGGACGAGTACCCCGATGTTTCCGTCGAACTTTTATTACCCGACGAGCAAACAAGAAGGCTTGGTCAGTCAGTTGTAGCAGGAAGCTTGCCTCAGATTACGAAGTAGGGTATAATAATTAAAAACAGCAAGGGGGCTTTTTGTGGCTCAGATTTTAATCCGTGAAATGGAACCCGGCGAGGCTAAGACTATTCAGGCACTTGGGGTGAAAACTTTTATTCGCTCCATGGAAAGCTTTTATGTTTCTAAGCCGAGTACGGCTAAAGTTGCTGCTTTGGGCGATAAAATTGTCGGTGGTTTGATTTACACTACCGACAATTTTGGTGATAAAAAACTTGGATTTATTGATTTTTTCTTTGTTGACCCCGCGTATGCGGGGCGCGGTATTGGGCGTGACCTCTGTAGAGAGGGAATCAACTATCTTTGGTCAGAGGGATATGATTATTTGGCAGCTGTTGTCAGAGATGACAACGTTGGCTCGTGGGCGGCTTTTAAAAAAAATGGTTTTGTAAACGCTGATTTACCAAAGGTTGCCCGTGCTATGGGCTTTCTTGGATTCTTGCAGGTCTACTTTAAGCACTGGTATTTTTTCAGCTCGGCATGTGACCTCCATTTTGCACCTCGCCCTGAAAGCATTGACGCTGAAAATGACGATATGCGGTCACTTCAGGCACATTCCGACAACGAAACTCTGCCTTCGGGTTTTAGAAAAAAGACAGGATTTGGACAATTTGCAATGCTTCTGCTCGTTAACCTGCTTTTTGTGCTAATCTCAACTATAATTGGAAACGGGTTTCTAAGATGGAATTATCCTTTTGTTGATTTTTTTACAGGGCTTTTTCCAACTCTTGCCTCTGCAACTTTTATCGTGTTTGGTGGGACTACTCTGTTCACCTATCTCGGCACTTTATTTTCGGGGCGCAAGTGGCGATTTAGGGTTCCCACCGGTGGATTTACGCTGTGCTTAGTTATCAGCATTATCGGTTTTTTCTTTCCGCTTGGTGGTAACTTGTACCCCGATAAATATGAGAACACGGCTAAATTTCGCCGAGACATGGGCATACCCGCACTTTTGTCGTGGCTCTATATCATAGCTCTGGTTGTGGGTCTGGGGCTTTTTGCTGATAGGCTCCCGGTACTACTTGACTATCTTTGGGCTTATACAAGCGCGCTTGCGGTTTTGCTACTCATTTTTCGCTGCATACCATCTCTACATGCCAGCTTCGGTTCGTCAAGAGTTTTCTCTTGGAATAAAGCTTTGTATGTAGTTATGCTTTTAGGGTCTGTCTACCTGATTTTCTTTTGGTAATTGTAATTATTGTCATTCTGCGACTTACGCGCAGAATGACGTGAAACTACTTCGCTTTAATCCCCCTCGTCACTCTGCGGGCATAGGCTATTACCATTATTGTCATCGCTATTGTTGCGAAAATTATTGCTGAGGGTAGGTTCGGCATTGATTCAAATAGTACGCCGAAGAGCAGTTGCCCCAATGCGTTTGCCAGCATTGGCATAATCATTATTACAGACATCACCTTGCCGATTAGCTCTGATGGAGTTTCACTTTGAATGAATGTCAGCACCGCTATCTGGCACATGAACATGGCAAAGGCTATCAGTGCCGCAGATATTGTCATCACTACGTATGCAGTCATTGGGGTTACGCTTATTAGAAAAACGATCCCCATGGGGCTTGCCAGTACAGAGCCTATTATTACATAAATAAGTGACTTTGGTATGGTGAGCTTTGTTCCGAGCGCTCCGGCAACCAATCCGCCTATAAGTCCGCCGAGCATCATAATGCTCTGGTTGATTCCCACGAGTTCCATATCAAGCCCTAGATTTTGTGTGATTAGGACAGGCATTCCGACGAATAGCATTGATGTCATAAACATATTAAATAAAAAGAACATAAGTGCCAGTTTTGCTAAAATTGGTTTTTCTCTTACTGCGAATTTTATAGCTTGCGACATGTCGCCTTTTATTAGCTTAATCATGTTCTCTGCGGGGGGCTGCTTTTTGTATGGCATACGGATAAACCAGTCCATAACTGCTGTTGCCGCAAAGCAAACTGCGCTGACCGCAAGAATTGGCGTGAGCCCGAACCTGCCATATAGCAAGCCTGCGGCGGCAAGTCCAACCATTGTTGAAAGCGAGTTCACCACACCAACAGCGGCATTTCCGGATGCAAGATTTTTTTCACTGCACAGTGCAGGCACACTCGCTTGAACAGCGGGCATATATATGCCTTGAATTGCGTTGAGTGCCAGCAGTTTCACCAAGACTATTGGCAGAACAGTTGTCAGCATACCGTTTAATATCATGAACCCTATAATGAGCACAGTAGTGCCGGCGTCAAGCCAGAACATAATACGTTGTTTTCGTAATCTGTCCGCCATTATTCCGCCGATAGGGGTCAATATAAGCAGTGAAATGAATGGTAATCCGAGTACCAGTCCATATTGAGCGGCTGAACCTGTCACGTCGAGTACATACAGCGGTAGCGCGAAACTGAGAATCATGTTGCCGAAAATTGATATTATTTGCCCGAATAATACGAGCGAGAAGTCTCTGTTCCAGAGTTTGGTTAGTGCCATTTCCACTTTAGTTTACCTCTTTTTGTTTGATTTAGTCTTACGAGAGTATAGCAAAGCTGAGGCAATAGCGCAATGGATTTGGGTTAATAGGTGAGCTTATAGGGGCAAGAGGTTGGATTTTATCGGTAAGAGGTAGGGGTTGAATGGGCATGATGGACTCACAAAATAAACTGTAGCAATACTTTATTACTCAAGTCACTACAAATCCATGACTTCTGAACAGCTCCCGCACCTGCTCGGTTTCTTCTGCTGTTGGAACCGGTGTATCCCTTAGCTTGTACTTCATTTTTAAGTCGTCCCACTTGTAGGCACCCATTTGGTGAAATGGGAGAATCCCTATTTTTTCTTTATTTTTCAAGGTTTTTATGTACTCAATTAAATCTAATATTTCGTTTTCGTCATCTGTAAGCCCCGGCACCAGTACAAAACGGTGCCATGTTCTGACCATATTTTCACTGAGATACTGCGTGAAATTTAAAAGTTTATCTATTGGGAACCTTGTCACCTTTTGGTAGGTGGCGGGGTTTATGCTTTTTATGTCAAGTAGAACCAAGTCTGTGAGAGATAGGATTTCTTTTGTTATGTCGTCTAGGTCTGTATGCCCTGCTGTGTCTAGGGTTATGTGTATGTTTTCCTCTTTGCATGCACGAAAAAGCTCCAGAGCAAACTCTTTTTGCATCAGAGGGTCGCCGCCCGTTAGAGTTATACCACCACCTGAGAATGTAAAGTAAGATTTGTAGCGCAAAATGTCGCTCAGAAGCTCACCGACAGATTTTTCCGTGGCGTTTTTACCACTGAGCGACCATGTATCTGGGTTGTGGCAGTAGACGCAACGCAGATTGCACCCTTGTGCAAACACTACATAACGAATCCCCGGCCCGTCCACGGTACCGCAGGTTTCTATGGAATGAATTTTACCTGTTTGGTTTAAGTTGATATCCATTTAATTCCTTTGCAAAATAGGCGGTCAGTACCCTTACGTCATTCTGCGCGTAGTCGCAGAATGACAAGAGCTTTCCATCCGGCTCTGAAAAGAGTGCGTGCAGTGCTAGGCGACAAGTGAAGCAAAAGAGGGAGCGTATATAGATACGTGACCGATTTTGCGAGCGCAGTCAACGACGCAATGTGCGTGCTATTTTCAGAGCTACACTCGTTCGTGGAAAGTGCGGTGAATAACATCCAACTGCTGCTCTCTTGTCAGTTTTACGAAATTTACTGCGTAGCCTGAAACTCGGATTGTCAGTTGTGGGTAGAGTTCGGGTTTTTCCATTGCGTCGAGTAGTGTTTCACGGTCGAACACGTTTACATTTATGTGGTGACCGCCGTCTGCGAAGTAGCCGTCCATAATGCCGACTAAGTTGTTTATCCTGTCCTCTACTGCCCTGCCCAGTGCAGTTGGAATAATTGAGAATGTATAGGAAATGCCGTCCAGTGCGTAGTTGTATGGGAGCTTAGACACCGAGGCGAGAGAAGCGATTGCGCCCTTTTTATCTCTGCCGTGCATTGGATTTGCGCCGGGTGCGAAAGGCTCGCCGTCATTTCTGCCGTCGGGAGTTGCACCTGTTTTTTGACCGTAAACCACGTTTGATGTTATTGTGAGAATAGACGTTGTGGTCATGGCATCTCTGTAGGTACTGTGCTTTTTCAGACGGGTCATGAAGTTCTTTACTAAGTCTGACGCCATTTTGTTGATTTCGGGGTCGTTGTTTCCGAATGCGGGGTACTCTCCCTCCACCTCGTAGTCGATTGCCAGGCCCTCTTCGTTGCGGATTGCCTTTACTTTTGCATATTTTATCGCCGCGAGCGAGTCTACGACAACACTTAGTCCTGCAACGCCTGTCGCCTGAGTTCGCAGTACGTCTTTGTCATGCAGGGCGAGCTGTAGGCTCTCGTAGTTATATTTGTCGTGCATGTAGTGGATTACATTTAATGTGCTGATGTATAGACCTGCGAGCCACTCCATCACTTGGTCGAAGCGTCTCACAACCTCATCGTAGTCTAAATATTCGCTTGTAATTGGGGCAAACTCAGGTCCGACTTGCGTACCTGTTTTTTCGTCTTTGCCGCCATTTATTGCATAGAGCAACGCCTTTGCAAGATTTGCCCTTGCACCGAAAAACTGCATTTGCTTGCCTAAACGCATCGCCGACACACAGCAGGCTATGCCGTAATCATCGCCCCAGAATCCGCGCATCAGGTCGTCGCTTTCGTATTGGATTGAGCTTGTGTCTATTGAAACTTTTGCGCAATAATCTTTAAATGCCCTTGGGAGATTTACACTCCATAGCACCGTAAGGTTTGGTTCGGGTGCAGGTCCTAAGTTGTACAGTGTATGCAGGACACGAAATGAACTCTTTGTGACGAGTGTGCGACCGTCCTCGCTCATGCCGCCCAAAACTTCTGTCACCCATGTCGGGTCACCTGAGAACAGTGCGTTATAGTCGGGTGTTCGCAGGAATCTCACCATGCGTAGCTTCATGACGAAGTGGTCAAATAGTTCTTGTACCTGCGACTCTGTGACCGTGCCGTTTGCGAGGTCCCGCTCAACATAGATGTCGAGGAATGTTGACACTCTGCCGAGGCTCATTGCCGCACCGTCTTGCTGCTTTATTGCCGCCAGAAATCCGAAATATGTCCACTGTATCGCCTCTTGTGCAGTTGCGGCAGGCTGAGAGATGTCGAAGCCGTATGATTTTGCCATTTCTGCAAGTTCATGGAGTGATTTTATTTGGTCGCTGATGTTCTCACGCAGACGAATTGTCGCCTCGTCCATCTGCGAAAAGTCGAGTGCTTTTTTCTCGGCTTGTTTTTGTTCTATCAGAAAATCTGTGCCATAAAGTGCAACGCGCCTGTAGTCGCCGATGATTCTGCCGCGCCCGTAAGCATCGGGCAAGCCTGTTATGACACCACTTTTGCGTGCTCTTAGCATTTCTTCCGTGTAAACGTCAAAAACTCCTTCGTTGTGGGTTTTTCTGTATGTGTCAAAAACTTTTTCAGTTTCTTTGTCCAACTCGTAGCCGTATGAGCTGAGTGCGGATTTCACCACATTTAACCCACCAAACGGCATTATTGCTCTTTTGAGCGGCTTATCTGTTTGAACGCCTACTATTTTTTCCCTGCGTTTATCTATGTAGCCGGGACCGTATGTTGTAATCGTCGAGGGCGTTTTTGTCTCTACGTCGAGCACGATTTTTTCTGTTTCGATTTTTGTGAGTTCTAAGATGTCTTTCCAAAGTTTCTCTGTGTCCTCTGTTGGACCTGTCAAAAAACTTTCATCTCCTGAGTATGGTACGTAGTTGAGCTGAATAAACTCCCTGACATCAATCTCGCGTTCCCAATTTCCGCTTCTAAATCCCGTCCATTGTTTTTTCATATGATAATTCCTTTCGTGGTTGTTTTTCATTTTATACTTATATAATGAGCCTAGCTTTTCTGAGTGCTGTTTTTATCGACCTGCCCATGAGCGGTACTAATGCTATTTGTAGCACCGTCACGGGGATAAATGGCAAAACTGCCATGCCGAATGATGCTAAAAGCGTGTTTCCTGTCACTACACTGAACCATATCAGCCCTGTGCCTAAATTTATGATGTTGCCTACTGTGAGCCCCAGTATTAACGGAAGCATTGCGGGCTTTTCGGTGAGCTTGTTTGTATGTCTTTCTGAATATGTTTGACCTATTGCCGCGAATACGGCTAAGATTGGGAAACTTAGTATAAATCCGCCTACCGGGCCTAAAATCACACCAAACCCACCACTGAATCTTGAAAAAACCGGAGCTCCTACTGCGCCGAGCAGTATGTATACAATCGTTGCAACCACGCTGTTTTTGGTACCCAAAATAATTCCTGCAAGTGAAACCGCCCAAACCTGCAGTGTGAATGGCACGCCGCCGGGCTGAGGGATAGCAATTTGTGCAAATGCCGCTATGATAATGGCAAAAACTCCGATGAAACACAGCTCGCGCGCTGTAATTTTGCCCTGCTTCTGCATGTTCCTGCTATCCTTTCAATTTTCCAACACGCCGGTACTGACATCCCCTGCGATTAGGGTGGAGATTTCTCCGCTGTCTTTTTTTATTATTAAGTGACCTGAATCATCTATATCTATTGCCGTGCCTTCATACGGAGCTTCGTTTCCATGTCCTGAAACGGTGATGCGTCTATTTAAAATCATTAGGCGCTTTTTGTACTGCATTAAAACTTCATGTTTTTCAAACATAGCGCCCTTTTCCGTGAGCCTATTCAAAATCTCTGCAATGAGCCTGTTTCTTGTTGTTTGCGGTGGCTCGTTTTCAAAAAGTGAACCTGCTATATCTCGGAGTTTTTCAGGAAAATCGGTTGGGGCTGTTGTGAAATTTATGCCGATGCCTATGATAACCCACTTAATTTGCTCATTTTCCGCCACACCTTCGGTGAGTATTCCGCAGATTTTCTTTTGCCCGATGAGTATGTCGTTGACCCATTTTATCTGTGGGTTTTTGTCTGTTAAGCTTTCGATTGCTTCGCACAATACTACTGCGGCGAGGGGAGTTATCAGTGATATCGGAATATCGCCGAGTTCTTTGTCTCGCAGAATAATGCTCATATATATTCCGTGCCCCGGCGGTGAGTGAAAACTCCTGCTGAGTCTTCCCTTGCCTGCGCTCTGGCTGTCTGCGATTATCACGGTGCCATGCAAAGCTACACCCTCCGACTCACCTTTTGCCTTAATAAGGTTTTTAGCGGCATTATTGGTAGAGCCGAGAGTTTCGTATACTATTATTTTATCTGAAAATTCTTTGTTTTGCAAGTGAGATTCGATGCCCTGCGATGATAGTGTGTTGTCTGTGTTTTTCATGTGGATTATAGTATACTATAGCGGCTGAAATGTCAATTTTCTTCGCTGGTTTCGAAAAGGGCGGGGTAATTTGATGCGCCTGCCGCGATATGGTATACAAAAACTGCGTTTCCCAGCAATTTGTAGATACACAAGTAGCTACCGTACACTAAAATGCGATAGCCTTGATCTGCAAGGTTTTGGTATGGTGCGAGTGGGCAGGAAAGAGGAAACAGCTCCAGCCTAGTTAGGGCTGTTAATATTTTATCTGTGATATTTTTTGCGGATTTTGGCCCCACTGTTTCCATGTGAAAATCAGAGATTGCGTCAAGGTCATTCCATGCGGGAGCAAGCAGTTCAACTTTGTATTTTTGCATTGTATTTTGCCTCCAACCGCTTGCGAGCTTCTTCCAAGGAGACGGTTGGCTCGTTGTTTGCTAAAGAGTATTCTGACATTGCGAGTCTGCTTTTTAGCATCATTAATTGTTCGCGTTTTTCAAAAGCTTCGATACTCATGACTACAATATCCCCTTCACCATTTTTGGTGATATAAATTGGCTCACCTACTTCGTGCGCCAGTGCCGATATGTTTCCATAATCGTTTCTCAAAGAAGTTGAAGACTTAATAATCACTGCACTTACCTCTCATTTGCTTATTCTGCAATTATTATACTATAATTATAGTATAATTTCAACAGAATACTTAATGCGAGGCTTAAAAACATTGCCCCATAGGCTCATGATGTGTTATAATCACTTTGGGTTTTTGTCAAGAGGAACTTTTCAAAAACAGGAAAAACACAAACAATCCCCATAAGTTTCGGCACTTCAAATGCCCTGCTTATGGGGATTATTGACTAAAGGCTATTCAATTCGCCACGCTCGGCATAACGGCTTAAAATTCTCACGACTTCCGACTTCCACTGCACCCACCTTGTCACGAGTGGAGATTTTTTGTTGTCGGAAAATTCGCTCCCGCCCGAAGACTCCGCCAGTTCAGACAAGAAAAAATACTACTCTTGACAATAGCACAACAAGTATAATGGGAAAAGATATTAAGGCAATTGCACTCGCTATAAAATCTCGTACTACAGCACATTTTGCCTTAATGTCTTGATTACTTTTACTGACGAGCAATCCGTTCAAAGAGATTTTAACCGTTATAAAATCCGCTTATACCGTATTTTTTTAAGATAATCTTTCTTAAATGTGCGATAGTTATGGAAAAATTCCAACTCAGAGTTTGAAGATATTTTCGCATCGAATTTAATCGCCACGAGTTCTAGCGAGCAATACATATCTACTAACTGAAATAGCTTGTTATCGGACGGCATCGCACGATGAAAAGATATATTAGGCAGTAACACGCTCAAGGTAGATGTAAGCAGTTTCGTTAACTCAATTTGCCCATTATCGTAGTAAACATTTATTTCGTCATATTGCTGAAAAAATGAGATGTGCTTTTGGGTAAAGATTTTAATTTGTTTTGATAATTTACTTGTTAGGTCTATAACATCATTTAGTTTATTCTTTTCAGCACCTATAACCGCATACGACACATCAGCACGGCGGTTAAAATGTACAAGTGCATTTAACAATTTCTTTCTCTCATCTATACTGAGATTCTTATAAACTCCCTCGCGTCGGATAAGCGGTCCGGTATGTATAGCGTGAGCTTTAAACCCTAAGTTGGCAACTTGGGTATCCAATAATTGCACCGCAGTATCAATGTCATTTTTAGTATCGTGAAAAACCATTGCAATAAGGTAGTATGGTGAATGTTTTTCATAACTGCCAAAATCACCCGACTCATCTACCGTAAGATTCAAGATGCGTTTCATTTTGCGTTCCTCAAAGAAAAGAAAATGGCGGGGAGAACCCCCCGCCTGCGGTGGACCAGGGTCTTTCGACCAGCCCAGTGTGATAAATCACATTAACATAAGTATACTCTAAATCTTTGAAATGTCAATAAGATAATTTGAAATGAATTAACTCGGCTTTATAAACACTCGACCGCAATAATCCACTCCAAAGTGCCGCCCACCTGTCCTTACTTCGCCCATGAAGTTCCTTGCGTATTTGGGAAATCCAAAAGAAACTCAAAAAGCGTCCTGTTCCTCAGCAGTCCGTTTAAGTTGCCGTGGAAACGCTGTGAATCCATTATATCTTCCAAAGCTGACAGGAAGTCAAACTTTTTGAAAATATCATTTATGCCGAGTTGATTTTGCTCCGCCATAGATACTATTGCCGCCCTGGTCATTCCTGTGGGGCCTCCGCTCAGACCAAAGTAACCTTCGAGCGCAAAAAGTTCTACAGTGGAAGCATTTCGCTTATCTATATCTCGTATGCTTATTTCCTTCTCAAACGGCTCACCCTGTGCATCAAACCCTCTTGCAATCAATATCGGGTTTTCCGAAGAAAAGTCGTCGGGTTTGAAAATAAAAGCAGACATTCCACCGCCGAGCAAACCACCTGCTATTGCGTTTTGAGGGATTTGCGATGGTGCTGTAAGTTCATGTGCAGGGAAAGTTGCATTATGCGCATTGATTGCCGTGTGACCAAGCTTGCTTACATGGTGTGAGCTATGGTTAAAGTTTATGCTACCAATCATTGTCAAGTTCTCCTCGCTCCGCATCCTTGCAAGAATTTTGTCCTTTTTGTATGCTAATTATTTTTAGTCCTAAATCGTCCGAACCCACGACAGCCATGAGTCGAAGTTGCCTTGACCGCTTGTGTTGGCGAATCTTGGTATAAGTTCTTCAAAAAGGTTTATGAACTCCCTGCTCGGTACTCTGTCGCCGAGATTTAGCCACAGATTCTGACAGTCTATTACAGTTTGCCAGTTTACGGGTTGGTTGAGCGATGCCTGCCATTTTTCTCTACCGTAGTTTCCGGCTATGGTGCCGATTAAGAATGTTGAACCATGCCCATTCGTACCTTGCGGCAACCAATTAGTTCCAAACTCGCGATTAAACAACCCTACTGCCCTCATCTCACCATGCATCAGAGCTAAATTGCGGTACGTCAGTGGCGGAGGATATCTATCCATAATTGTTTGCTTAATTTCTTCATCACTTTTATCCCCAAACAACCTTTCACTATTTACATTCTCCATTTCAATTCTACCACCAAGCTTGCCTCCGACAATCCAATTAAACTTAGATCCTATGTGAAAAAAGTCACGTATTCCCTGCTGGGTAGCGCTACTGCCATGTGCTAAAAACTCAGAGGTTCGATAGTCTAATTTATATGCTTTGTTAAAATTTTCCCCAAACTCCTGTATGAACCAGTTTTCAATTGTATCGTAGATCTCTATATCTGACATTCCACTAAAATCTGTATTTCCCAAAAACTTCCACTGCGCATACAACAATTTATCACGTATTTCCCTCATAGTAAGCGGTGGGTAGTAGTCACGTATGTTGAACGGCTCTGCCACTCTTGACTGTACGACATGCGCCATTGCAGGTTGTACAAAGCGTGAACCCGCACTTGAAATGCCATGTATGTTATTTTCTCCTGCGAGGGCGTTGCTCACTGCGGCATGTATTGCGCTTCTGTCCATTCCTGCGCTCAGCGTAAAGTTTGAAGTAAGCTCTGCAAGTTTGCTCCGAAAACTGTCAGTGCCGACAGCACCTAGGTTCGACTGCCACATAGGTGCTTGAGAAAATGGCGAGCTACGTGAATTACTCAGTAAAATACTGTTAATATCCACTTGCATCACCTCCGTTTAGCGGCGGGATTATCATACTGCGCCACTGTGCCAAAAGCTCATTGAGTATCTCTATCGAATACTCGTCTAACTTCTCAAACATACACGGCATACCATTCTCTTGCGCTCTTGATATGAAAGGGTTGTGAAAAGACCATGCATCATTTAGATACGACATTTCTTCTTCGGTCGCATACTCATCGGGTTTTACCCAATAGACAGTACCTCTCTCACTGAGCGATATGCCAATTTGAGCAATACCACCCTCATGCTCTTCTTTGAACTCGGCAACATCCTCAAGTCAGTATTGAATACGCTCCTTGACTGACTTGAATAAGTTCTCATCACTTGCCATACGATTTAGTAATCTGATACATATTTCTACAGTGCGGAAATCTCCGTCCGCAGGAACAGGTTTTTCGTAATAACCATTGTAATCCATCGACCTGACTGCGACAGTTACTCCCAAGCTCGCACTTAAACTCTTTAGCATGGCGGTGGGGTCTGCTTGGCTAGGTCTCAATTCGATTTCTTTCTTCATCAGTTCTTCAAACGTAAAAATCTGTGGCGGGTTCTCACTGCGGTATTTGATAGTCGCCGCCAGTTGCTCAAGTTTCGCATCGGTTATACCAACCGGCATATTGGGCGCAGTGCTTTGGTGTATAAACATAGCAAATTCTCCTTGCTACGCATCCTTGCAAGAATTTTTGTCCTTTTAGCGTTGAGCGATTCATGTATTCATCAGGCGTATTTGCAGGGAGCATTATCTCTGTATGCGCAACGCCACCTTTGCGTGTGTAATCGTGAATACGACCGTCATATTCGTTTTTGATTATATCAGCGGAGCGGTAAGCGGCGGCGGCAACTGCTGAACGTCCTTTGCCCCTGCTGAATACTTTAATACTTAAATGATAGATAGCCAATTGCGGCACCACCTTTCTGTGAAGTTTCAACTTTTGCCCGACAGGGCAAAAACGCAGTCTGCAATACAACCGTTGCAATACTGGCGAAAGCCAGTAATTGCAACAGGTTCTAGCGCATACCACAATGGCGTAGCCGTTGTGGTATATAAGCGCGCACTCATTAAAAATGAGTGTTGGGGCGCAAGCTGTTAGACCTGCGCCCCGCCTATTGTTTAGCTCTGCTCGTTGCCCTCGGTGTCGTTGGCATTTGCAGTATGCTGAGATTGTGGAAGTTTCAAAGCGGTCATCGCTGAGTGTGATTGTGTCGGGTAAAAGGCTCTCTAAAAGCCCTGCACGTTTACAGAGCCGCCTTGTCCGTGCCTTGCGCTGAAACTCTTTCTCCTCATTGACGAGACGTTTAACATCGTTTTCCATTTCAGTGATTTGCTTACGTTTTGCGGTGATTCTCTCTGCTCTTGTTTTGTTTGTTGACATGGTGGTTAATTCCTTTCATTTTTTGGATTTGGGTAAACTAAAGCCGCCGATTTGCAGTTTTTGCATTTTCGGCGGCGTAATCCACTATTTTGTTTTCTTCTATGCAGATTTGAGATTCTGATAATCGGTGTCTGCATTATCGGGTTTTTGCAATAATTCAGAGTATGAAGTTTCCGATAACAATTCTGCCCTGCGCTTTTCTTCATCTGCTAATTTCGCTGACGTTTTCTTGGCATAACGAATGCGGTCACGCTCACGCTCACGTTCTAATTCTTGTGGTGACATATCTTTTCTAAGTTTTTTCTTGCTCGTGCGTATGGGCATAACTTCGGGTTCTTCTTCAATTGCGCCATAAGGCACTACAAAATTCCCGATAAAATTTAGGTAAATAT
>WQSX01000008.1 GCA_009787625.1 Oscillospiraceae bacterium | reverse complement strand
ACAAAAAAATAAAAGCCGTAACCTTTCCTCCCAGGTGTGCTTTTCAGCTTTTACACCCTGCCCCGCTTGCGGAACGTTACGGCTATTTATTCTTAACACCACTATAGCTTTTTTTTTGTAAAATTGCAACTTAAATTTAGCATTTCATAAAAATTTATCAATAGTGTGTTTTTTGTTCGCAGTAATAAAGTAATCAAGACATTAAGGCAATTTGTATTGCGGAGCGAGGTTTTGTGGCGAGTGCAATTGCCCTAATATCTCTTTCCATTATACTTGCTGTGCCGTTGTCAAGAGTAGTATTTTTTCTTGTCTGAACTGGAGGAGCCTTCGGGCGGGAACAAATTTCACGACAACAAAAAATCTCCACTCTTGACAAGGTAGGTGCAGTGGAGGTCAAGCGATTCTGAAACCACAGAGCTGAGCGCAGTGAATCGAGTGATATTTTTGGTAAAAATCCGAATTGACTCACAAAGAAACTTGCAGCATATGTTGCTCTAAGTGTGGATTTTAACACTTTAACCACCATATGCATAAGCGAGATTGATTCTTTTTCGATGCAATTTTTGATTAAAAACAAAGCAATTGCAAGGGCTGTGAACACATTGCAAATATTAGAAAAGCCCCTTGACAAATCACACTCAAATGTGTATTGAAATGTAGAAAGCTTTTGTGCTACGATTGTCAGTAGGGCATTTTCCATTGCCCTCTACCACGGAGGTGACAATCATGCGCAAACTTGCAATTTTTTCAGCATCATTTACACTGGCATTATTCATTTCTCACTATTTCTTGCAAAACAATTGGCTACCGATAATTGGCGGAGTTGTTGGAGTGCTTTCGCTGTTAGGATTTCTATTTCGAGGGAATACCAGGCAGAGAATCATTATATCACTTCTGGCAGTTTCGATAGGATTTATCTGGAGTTATGCATACACGGCAATTTTTCTCAACCCACAGTGGGAGCTGCATGAGACAAGTGCGGAAATAACCGCTGTAATCACAGACTACCCTGTAGAGCGAGCCACGCGTGGGTATCGGGTTGATGCGGAAATTTTACGGGAAGAAGCTCGAAACACAAACGTGCGTCTGTATTATTTCAATGAAACCGAGCTACAGCCGGGGGATATCATACAAGTAGACGCAAAGCTCAGACGGACAGACATCACAGATGACGGTGAGCGATTTGACGCACTCAGCTCACGGGGGATATTCCTCTCGGGATACGTCGCGGGAGAAATTACGGTGCGGGAAACTTCGGACAGTTTTCGGCATATCCCGAGGCGACTTGCAGGCAGCATAGCAGAGCAGATAGAACAAATATTTCCCGATGATGTATCGCATTTTCTGCAAGCACTGCTGATGGGCAGGCGAGACGATTTATATCAAGACTCAGCACTCAGCGCATCGCTCTCGGCATCGGGGATAATTCATGTGGTGTCCATTTCGGGTATGCACATTGCATTTTTGATGAGCTTTTTGGCACTTGTCCTACGCAATCAAAGGCTGTATGCATTTTACGGAATACCGATTTTACTTCTGTTCATGGCTATGACGGGGTTCACACCTGCGGTTACACGTGCGGGAATTATGCAGATGTTTCTAATCTGCGCCCCGATAGTGAAGCGAGAGAGGGATTCAATAACATCACTCTTAGCAGCACTGTTTGCAATACTTGTGAGCAATCCGCACGCAATAGCCTCCGTGGGGCTCCATCTCTCATTTACCGCAACACTTGGAATTATCCTATTTTCAACGCGAATTAACAATAAAGTCACTGAAACACTTCGCAATAAGAAAATTTACAGAATCAAACCAACAAAATGGCTGATAAGTTATATCGTTGGCGGACTGGCAACCACATTTGGTGCGCTTATATTTACCCTACCGCTTACAGCATTTCATTTTGGGTACGTCTCACTAATTGCACCGTTGACGAATCTATTAACAATAGGCATAGTCTCCATAACATTTCCGCTGGGATTACTCGTGACATTACTCAGCTTTATACACCCGAAACTGGGCGAAATCCTCTCTTATCCCGTGACATATGCGGCAGAGTACATTATCTACGTAGCACAGCTACTGGGTGGAGTGCCATATTCTGTTGTCTACTCGACAAACATTCATATCATGTTTTGGCTTCTATATGTATACATAATGTTTACCGTGTTGCCGCTGATGAAAGCACGGCTCAGAGAATATGTTCAGCCGGCTTGCGCTTCTATAATGCTCCTGTCGGTAATAATACTAATTTTCACGGTTGTACCGGGAACCGCCGAGGACTCGTTTACCGTGGTGAATGTAGGGCAAGGATTATCTGTAGTTATAGATTCGGGCGGACAAACTATGGTTGTTGACTCAGGGAGCTTAAACAATAACAATGCAGGAGAAATTACACATGAGTTTTTGATGAGCCTCGGCAGGACAGCGATTGATGTACTGGTACTCACACACTACCATGCAGACCATATAAACGGTGTGGAATTTCTACTAAGCAGAATGGCAGTTTTCGCTCTGGCGATAGGAGACCCGACAGGCTCAGACCACGCTCAAGTGGCATATGAAATAATTACTCTTGCAAGTAGCTTGGGAACTGATATAATGTACATTACGGAAACGGTTTCATTCAAACTGGGCAATTTAGATGTCTCTATCTACCCGCCAATGTTTGAAAATATGGGAGAAAATGAGCGGAGCCTAAGCGTTTTAACCACAGGGAGCATATCATCGCTGATTACAGGCGATATGAACATGAAAAGTGAAAGAGCACTACTGAGGTTTGCAAGCCTACCAAAAATAGAGGTGTTGGTGGTCGGACATCACGGCTCACGACACTCAACATCAGAGGAACTGTTATATGCAGTAGCTCCAAATATTGCAATCATACCCGTAGGCCGTAACAGCTTTGGACACCCAACGAAAGACGTGTTAGAGCGTTTAGCAAATTTCGGAGTAAAGACATTTAGAACAGATTTACATGGACACGTAACTGTGAGGGGATAGGGATAAAAGGAATAAAGAAAACGCAAATTGCCATACCTCGGCGAGAATCAACGGAAGGAATGTACTTAAATAATGGAAACGCAAAACAAAAAAACAGTACGCGAGCTTATAGTTGTTGAGGGACGATATGATAAAAGCGCTGTGCTAGGGGCTGTGAATGCGACGGTCATTGAAACTTCAGGGTTCGGGATTCTAAAAGACAAGGATAAAGTCTCTCTAATAAGACGGCTCTCAGAGAAAAACGGACTGATTATTCTAACCGACAGCGACAGAGCGGGATTTTTTATCCGAGGTAGGCTAAACGGCATTTTGGGAAGTGCAAACGTTAAACATGCCTATATTCCCGATGTATTAGGCAAAGAACGCCGCAAAACGACCGCTTCAAAAGAAGGAAAACTGGGCGTGGAGGGCATGGGAATTGACATTTTGCTCAAGTCGCTTGAAGTCGCAGGAGCAACATTTGAAGATGGCTCCGAGCGCGGTGAACCGGAGAAATCTGAAAAAATTACGATGACTGATATGTTTGAAGCAGGATTGACAGGCTCTGATAGAAGTGCTCAGAAAAGGAGAAGTTTACTGAGCGAGATGGGCTTACCTACGAAGTTATCGACCAAGGCGGCAGTAAATGTTTTAAATGTCTTAATGTCACGCGAGGAATTTTTGCAAAAAATGATATACAACATATAGTGCGTATGTTATAATGTATGACATATATTGTCCGAAAGGAATGAAATTATAGATGAAATGTCCATATTGCGCTTATGCCGAGAGTAAGGTAGTTGACTCACGCCCAGCTGAAGAAGGGGCGACAATTCGCCGCCGCCGTGAGTGCCTGAGTTGTCAGAAACGTTTTACAACCTATGAAATCATGGAGAGGTTGCCGCTTATCGTCGTGAAAAAAGATGGCAGTCGGCAGACATTTGACAAACAAAAACTCATCAACGGTATGCTCAGGGCATGCGAAAAACGCCCTGTTCCGCTCGCCGATATAACCATGGTTGCGGACAACATCGAGCAGGAACTGCAAAATTCGCTTGAACGTGAAATCAAAAGCACGGAAATAGGCGAGATGATTATGACAGGACTGAAATCACTGGACGAAGTGGCATATGTCCGATTTGCCTCGGTATATCGCCAGTTTAGAGATATAAACTCATTTATGGATGAACTGAACCAATTGCTTAAAGACTAATGGACAGATAACGTGGCTACTATTAGTAGAATTAATAAACGGGCGAACGCAGTTCGCCCCTACAGGGTGTTACCATTATTACGGTGTAGGGGCGAACTGCGTTCGCCCGATGTTATGAAAACTCACTCAAACGAAAAATCAAGCTCATCCAAGGTCTGCCCAAAAGCGGGTAATAGCTTTTCTACAAAATACTCCACTTCGGGCATCTTTAGTGCATCTAGCTTTTCTTTCGTCTGCTCGGCTGCCTTTCGAAACTCAGGATTGCCTGCCTTTAGCTCCTCTAAACACTTTACATATGCAGAGAGCTTGTCTGCGGCTTTCACTAATGCGTGCATTTCGCTGTTTTCATTTTGCGAAAGCAGTTTTTCATATTCCGGGCGAAGCTCTTCGGGCAGTGCAGTAAGGAGCTTTTTGCTCGCCACAGACTCCACTTTTTTATAAGCATCCATTATCTCAGGGTCAAAATACTTCACGGGAGTGGGGAGGTCGCCTGTGAAGATTTCTGAGGAATCATGATAGAGTGCGATTGAAACCACGAGTCCGGGGTCGGAATCCTTTTTGAAAATGTCACGGCGAATGACAGCAAGAGCGTGGGCAATAACCGCAACCATGTGGGAGTGCTCCTGCACGTTTTCTGTCTCAAAATTTCTCATGAGAGACCAACGTGTTATATACTTCATTCTTGAAATCAATGCGAAAAAGCTGTAAGTTTTGTTCATATAAAAATTCATTCCTTTCAGCAATCCTTAGGCACAAATAGTCCATGAAAAGGCATGGATTTTGTGGGTTATGCGGCAAAGCCAATTATACGTTTTTCATAAAAACCGGCTACTGTAACGCCGATGTATGGGGAAAGCCATATAGAAACCAGCGGAATGGGAATAGGAATACCTAAAAATGACGTTAAAAACATCATTACCATAAAATTTAGAAGATGCCAGCCGATGAAACTCACATCGATAATGAGTAAGTCAGCCTTTGCGCCCTTCATGAGAATTGCAGATTCACTGATGCATTGCAGTGCGCCCTTTCGAGGGTCATCAAGTAAAATGTAATAGGCTAGCCTATATCTATACGAGGCAATAATGCCGGGTATAATAAAAAGCAGGCTCCACAGGAAGATGAAAATGGCCGATATTATAAAAATGAGCAAAACTTTTACAAAAATGAGAAAACCGCTGAAAATATCTTGAAATTCAGTCTCCTGTTTACGCCTTACTCTCATTGAATAGCCAATAAACCCAACATCTAAAATTGCTCTGACCAAGATGATAATACCTGCAAGAGTGGCTCCAACCGGGCGAAAGTCTCGAATGAACAATCCAAGCGAAGGAAGTTCTCCGGCGGCAAGCCCGGCATATCCACCATCAAGGTCAACTGTCCCCGGCAAACGAAAGATAAGCTCCGAGAGCACAGTAGATAAAATCATAAACAGTAAGCTGATGTAGAAGAGTTTGGGTGCATTTTCAAACATCAGTTGCCGCGCACTAGATTTTAATTCAGAACCAAGTGACAAGAAACACACCTGCCTTTAAAATGACTGAAACAACTAAAAGTATAACACAGATGTCATGGTAAATGCTACCCCATTTTGGTAGTATGACAACTGCGGGAACCAACGCTATGTAGTGCTTACAGCGTAAACAGGACGATGTAATTGTCCCATACGGAAAAAATGTTAATAAAAAGTTTAAAAAAGCATAATTTTGCTATTGACTTTATAAACTATTGGTTGTACAATGAATATCCCAAGAGTGAAGTTGGGCACAATATGTTGTGTTTTTACATTTTGCGTTTTATATCCAAAATTTAATCCATGGAGGACACTATCGATGCCAATATCAAGCATCAGAAAGAGAGATGGAAGAATCTCTGAGTTTCACATCTCTAAAATTTCTGCAGCCATTTCAAAATCATTTACAGCTACCCACAGGTATGATAATGCAGATTTGTCTGACAAGCTTGCGGATGAAGTTTTTTCTATCTTAGAGCAAGAGGGGGAGGAAGCTCCGGACGTTGAGCACATTCAAGACGTTGTAGAAAAAGTCTTGATGGACAACGGTTATGTGACAACAGCGCGTGAATACATCACATACCGCAACGAACGCAACCGCATCCGTCAGATGAGAACTCGTCTGATGCGAGTTTTTGAAGAGATTACCTACGCCGATGCTTGCGACAGCGATGTTAAGCGTGAAAATGCAAATATTGACGGCGACACAGCAATGGGTGTCATGCTAAAATACGGCTCAGAGGGTGCGAAGCAGTTTTACAATATGTTTGTGCTTAATCCTGAGCATTCAGAGGCTCACGCAGAGGGAGATATCCACATTCACGACCTTGATTTTCTGACATTGACAACCACATGTTGCCAAATCGACATAATCAAGTTATTTAAAGGCGGGTTTTCCACAGGTCACGGTCATTTACGTGAGCCGAACGATATTGCGTCTTACGCCGCACTTGCGTGTATTGCGATTCAATCAAACCAAAATGACCAACACGGCGGTCAGAGTATAATAAACTTCGACTACGGTATGGCAGAGGGTGTAACAAAGACCTACATCAAGCTGTACCGCCAAAACCTCGCAAAAGCATTGATGTTAGCAAAAAATATTGACGACCCTGAAGATGATCTTAAAAAAATCGCAGATGATATATGCCAAAAAACAGGGCTGTTTCCGACTTTGGAAAACAACGATAAATACATAGAAGCAGAACATAAAAAGCTCTGTGAATTTTATAGTGCCGATAAAGACGAGATAACGAAAATCCAAAAAACTGCACTCCATTTTGCACATAAAGAGACAGATAGAACCACATTTCAGGCGATGGAAGCACTTATCCACAACCTAAATACCATGCACTCCCGTGCAGGTGCGCAGACCCCGTTTTCTTCAATAAACTATGGAATGGACACATCTCCAGAGGGGCGCATGGTCATGAAAAATGTAATGCTTGCAACCGAAGCAGGGCTTGGCAATGGAGAAACACCCATTTACCCGATACAAGTTTTCAGAGTAAAAAAAGGCGTCAGCTCTGATCCGGGCGACCCGAATTACGATTTATTTAAGCTAGCCTGCCGTTGCAGTTCTAAAAGGCTGTTTCCGAATTTTGCCTTTGTTGATGCTCCGTTTAACATCAAATATTATAAAGAGGGCGACTATGAGACCGAAATTGCATACATGGGTTGTAGAACTCGTGTCATAGCAAACGAATATGACAAAACAAAAGAAATTGGCAGCGGCAGAGGAAATCTCTCATTTACCTCTATAAATCTACCACGGCTTGCACTAAAAGCTGAAGGTAATATTGAACGATTTTTTGAAGATCTAGACTACAAACTTGATCTCGTTGTTGACCAGTTACTCGAAAGGCTTGAAATTCAGTCGAAAAAACGTGTTGTCAACTTTCCGTTTTTGATGGGGCAGGGTGTTTGGCTTGGTTCGGAGAATCTAAAGAGAGAAGACGAGATTAGAGAAGTTCTGAAGCACGGCACTTTAACCATAGGATTTATCGGGCTCGCCGAAACTCTCACAGCTCTGATTGGTGAGCACCAAGGGCAGAGTGAAAAGGCGCAAAACCTCGGTATAGAGATTGTAAGCCACTTGCGTACACGTTGCGACAAAGAGATGAAAGCAAGAGGGCTCAATATCACCCTGATCGCCACGCCTGCAGAGGGACTTGCAGGTAGATTTGTAAAAATGGACAGGGAGCGTTTTGGCAATCTTCCGGGAATAACCGATAAGGACTACTACACAAACAGTTTCCACATTCCCGTTGATTTTAAGATAAACGCCTACGATAAAATAAAGCTCGAAGCTCCTTATCATGCGCTTACGAATGCAGGGCATATAAGCTATGTAGAGATGGACGGAAATCCGTCTGACAATCTTGAAGCGTTTGAGAAAATTATTAGGTTTATGCAAGAGAGCGGTGTTGGATACGGTTCGATAAATCATCCTGTCGACAGAGACCCTGTTTGCGGTTACACCGGATTTATCAAAGACAGGTGTCCAAACTGCGACAGAACCGAGCGTGACGGGAAAGAGCCTTTCGAGAGAATCAGGCGCATCACAGGATATTTGGTCGGCACTGTTGACAGATTCAATGATGCAAAGAGAGCTGAAGAGCAAGACCGCATACTCCACGGAACAAAATAGCACACACATTGCTTCGTTGGCTGCGCTTGCACTGTACGCACTATTTAGCCCTGAGAGGCTTGTGCAGTGTCAAAGAAAGGTTTAGATTATACAATGCAAATTGCGGGTATTGTTGAAGATTCGATTGTTGATGGACCGGGGCTTAGGTTTGTGGTCTTTACGCAGGGATGTAAGTTTGAGTGTAAAGGATGCCACAATCCTGAGACTTGGGATATGCTTGGCGGAGACTGTGTTGAGGTCACGAGCTTAATAGAGCAGATGCGGGCAAACCCACTCACAGATGGGCTTACACTCTCAGGCGGCGAGCCGTTCG
The DNA here is from genome assembly GCA_009787625.1 of Oscillospiraceae bacterium. Classification (GTDB taxonomy): domain Bacteria; phylum Bacillota; class Clostridia; order Oscillospirales; family Oscillospiraceae; genus WRMH01. Next base: position 65,008 of record WQSX01000008.1, on the reverse strand, counting down.
AGCAGGCGAGTGACTGCGCAGAGCTTGCGGCTGAAGCTCAGTCCGATGGGCTTGATGTTTGGGTTTTTACGGGCTTTTTATTTGAGGAACTCTGCAGGTGGTCGCAGACAGAGACGGCTGTCTCGAAATTTCTAAAGCAGATTGATGTGCTTGTTGATGGGCTTTATATAGAGACCGAGAGAACGCTTTCGCTCAAATGGTGCCAGAGCAAAAATCAACGAGTTATTGATGTAAAAAAAAGCATGGCCGAAGGTCGTGTTTGTTATTATGAGGAGGCTGTTTATGTCGGCTGTTAAGGTTAAAAAATTATATTTAAGCTCTGAAGCCTACGATGGCAAAGAGATTACTGTCTGCGGATGGGCGCGGTCTATCCGGGATATGAAAGCGTTGGGATTCATTGAGCTAAACGATGGAAGTTGCTTTAAGCCTGTGCAAGTTGTTTTAGACGAAACACGGCTTTCTAATTTTTCTGAGATAGTTTCTCAAAATGTCGGTGCGGCTTTTATAGTTAAAGGCACTTTTAAGCTCACGCCCGATGCAAAGCAGGCTTTTGAGCTTTTAGCTTCTGAGGTATCCGTTGAGGGAGAGTCCACTCCTGAATATCCGCTTCAAAAAAAGCGGCATTCGCCTGAGTTTTTAAGGACTATTGCCCACCTACGTCCCCGCACAAACTTGTTTTCTGCTGTTTTCAGAATCCGCAGTGTTGCGGCTCACGCTATTCACTGCTTTTTCCAAGAGCGCGGTTTTGTATATGTCCACACCCCAATTATTACCTGTGTTGACGCTGAAGGAGCGGGGGAGATGTTCAGTGTTTTCGCTGAGAGTAAAGAGGACTTTTTTGGAAAACCGGCAGGACTTACAGTCACAGGTCAGTTAAACGCTGAGGCATACGCACTGGCGTTTTCAGACGTATACACATTCGGTCCGACTTTTCGCGCAGAGAACTCAAACACTCCACGCCATGCGGCCGAATTTTGGATGATTGAGCCTGAGATAGCATTTGCCGACTTAGAAGATAACATGAAGCTTTCGGAAGATATGTTAAAATACATCATTGAGAAAGTTCTTGAGCTTTGCTCGTTTGAAATGGAGTTTCTTGACAGCTTTGTCAGTAAAGGAATAGTCGAGAGATTAAAGGCAGTTTTAACTTCAGATTTTGGACGAATTACCTACACTGACGCGATTGAGCTTATGTCAAAATCAGGCGAGGAATTTGAGTTTCCCGTGTATTGGGGCTGTGACCTACAGACCGAACATGAGCGGTTTTTATCAGAAAAGCACTTCAAAAAACCTGTGTTTGTGACAGACTATCCAAAAGATATAAAAGCGTTTTATATGAGGTTAAATGACGATGGAAAGACTGTTGCAGCAATGGATATGCTTGTGCCGGGAATCGGTGAACTCGTCGGCGGCAGTCAACGCGAGGAGCGCCTTGACTTTTTGACGAAACGCATAGAGGAGATGGGTCTTGAGAAGGACGCTTATGAGTGGTACTTGGATTTAAGACGCTTCGGGGGCACACGTCACGCAGGTTACGGCATTGGATTTGAACGCCTTATTATGTACCTCACAGGTGTGTCAAATATTCGAGATGTGGCACCATTCCCAAGAACGGTTGGGTCTGCGGATTTTTAATCTGCGTGCCTTTTTCGCCGGCCTGCCATAGCTCACGAAGGGATAAAAACTATGAATGTTGATTTTTACACTTTAGATATAGAGCAGGCGCTCGAAAAACTCGGCACAAATATTGTAACAGGTCTTACCACAGAAGAAGTTGAAGAGCGTCTTGATGAATACGGACCGAACAAATTAAGTGCAGAGCGGCGCAAGCCTTTTTTAGTTAAGGTGTTTGGGCAGTTTAGAAACATTTTTGTGATTATTCTGATAGCCGCGGCTATTTTTTCTGTTTTTTTAGGCGAGGGTGAGGGCATAAACAGATTCAGAGATGCCATTGTCATAGCGGTTATACTCATAACAAAAATATCTGTTCATGTCTGGCAGGAGAGCAGTGCGGAAAAGGCTTTGCGTGAACTTAAAAATTTAACAAGTCCAAAAGCAACGGTCAAACGAGATGGTCAAATAAAAAGCATAAACCCTTCCGATATGGTGCCGGGAGATATTGTGCTTTTAAACGTTGGAGATTACGTACCCGCCGATGTCAGACTAATAGAGACGATGAACATGCGAGTGGATGAAGCTTCGCTGGGCGGAGACAGTACCGGAACGAAAAAAGATGCAGATGCCGTGCTCTCTCAGGACGCTCCTTTTGGCGACAGAGCAAATCTTGCACACATGAACAGCATTGTAGTTTACGGCAGGGGAGCAGGTATTGTTTTTGCCACGGGTGTTGATACAGAGGCAGGCAGAGTTGCGGCGGCTCTCGCAAAACCAGACTATAGCAATACAGCACTGCATGACAAATTGCGAAGTGTTGCAAGACCATTTGGTATACTGAGTATTGTAGCCTGCGCATTGGTATTTGCAGTGGGAGTTTTGTATAATTTTTTGGGTTTCGGAGAACATCGCGATTTATTTAATTTAATTCTAAGCTCATTATCACTTGCGGTTGCAACTGTTCCCATGAGTATCGTTGTTTTAGCGACAATGATATTGGCTTTTGGTATGAAGAAAATGAAAAGGGCGAACATCTACGTAAAGAAGTTTGCGGCGATAGAAGCCTTAGGCTCAGTTTCGGCAATATGCTCTTACAAAACAGGTGTTATCACGCAAAATGTGATGACAGTGGTACAGATGGTAGATCCCGAAAATACATATGACGTGACCGGAATCGGCTATAAAGCCAAAGGCATTGTGGTGGCAGACGGCATTTTATCGAGAAATATTCCTCTTATGGCTGAGATTGCCGTTTTATGTAACGATGCTATTTTTGACAGGAGAAACTCAGAAGTTTTCGGTGACCCGACAGAGGGAGCTCTACTTGTACTTGGTGCAAAGCTCGGTCAGGACAAAGCTTTGCTGAATGCCGCAAATCAAAGAGTTCATGAGATTCCTTTTGACTCATCGAGAATGATGATGTCAACTTATAACATGCCGGCAGATAGAGTCATAATGAATGTGAAAGGCGCTCCGGAAGTGATAATTAATCGCTCGTCAAGCGTATATCTCGATGGCGAAATAGTTCCTATGTCAGAGACAATAAAACAGCGGCTTCTCGCAAAAAATGAGGAACTTGCTCTAAAGGGCTTACGTGTGCTCGCTTTTGCGTATAAGGATTATGACAGCATAGATTCAATTGACAACGTTGAAGATGGTTTGATATATGTTGGCATGATGTGTCTGCTCAATCCACTGCGCGAAAAAGTGAGGGAATCAATAGCAAAGTGTCGCCACGCCGGAGTAGAGCTGAAAATGATTACGGGCGACCATAAATTGACGGCGGCTGTGGTAGCGGGAAAACTCGGTCTAATCCAAGATATGAGTGAAATAATGGTGGGCAGTGAGATTTCAGCTATGAGCGATGAGGAACTCTCTGAGAGGGTGAGACATACCGGAGTGTTCGCCAGAACCTCTGCTAAAGATAAAGTGAGGGTTATTTCTGCACTGAAAAAAGACGGCAAATTTATTGCCGTGACAGGTGATAGCGTGAGAGATATTCACTCTTTCAAGTCGGCTGATATTGGCATTGCGGCGGGCAAATCATGTGCAGATGTGACGAGGGAAGCTGCTGATATAGTTTTGGAAGATGATAACTTTGTGGGTATTACGTATGCACTTGAACATGGAAGAACAATTTACAGTAACATCAGAAAAGTGGCTTTATATTTGCTGGGTTGCAAGCTTGGCTTAATACTTCTGATGCTGATATCAACGTTAGTTACTTTACCGGCACCGCTTGTTGCGCCGCAGATATTGTTTGTTTGCTTGATAACGAGCGCATTGCTCGCTTTTGCTCTAAGTGCTGAAAAAAGGGAGCAGAGTGTACTCACAGGAAAGCCGAGAGACTCAAAACAATCCATCTTAGATAAGAGCATGTATCTATCAATTGTTTCGAGGGCTGTGTTTATCTTTGCAGGCGCAATGGTTGCATACTTATACGGAAGCTTCATAGCACCTGCCCCTGATGGTTATGAGCATATTTTGGCAATGAGTATGTGCTTTTTTACTCTGGTGGTCTCTAAGGTTATCATTGCTTTTCCATCAAAGGCAGAGGGCCGTGTCGGATTTGGGTTATCTGTGTTTGGAAACAGACTTCTAAATTATTTTGCTGTATTTTCACTGGGGATTCTCGCAGTGATTATGTATGTCCCGGCTTTTAGCGGCATGTTTTATTTGACACCACTCAGCATTGGTCAAGTAATCATCTGTATTGTAATTGCACTTGCATCAGCCGGTTGTTTTGAGCTTTCAAAGAGAACACCGGAATAATTTCATTCTGACTATCACGCCTACGGCACAAGTCTGAAAAATAAGGTGCCTTCATTGATGTTGTCGCCTATAACCCTGTCACCATCTACCCATGTTGCGGCACTTGATAGGAAGAGAACAATGCCATCATAACCGGCAGGAACCAAAAAAGTGTATTCACGCACCGCAACTGCAACCCCATTATCCCACGTGGTTGAGATTTCATCATGTCGGACAAAGTATTCGCGCTCTACCCCATGAAAATTGAGTGTTCTGTTAGAAATCATAAAACCCGGGATACCGCTTTCACTGAGTAGCTCAGTAGGTAAAGCGGGGTCGTCAAGACTCATATTATAGAAGTCCACATGCCCGATTATATATCGATACCCCAATTCTGCCGCCGACTCATCATCGAAAGTCATCATGAGCCTTGCGCGAATATACTCATAGCCCGCAATGCGGGGAAAATCGGCTTCATACTCAAATACGTTTACGAATAATAGCGAAGCTGTGCCGACTGTCTCCACTTCAAGGTCTAAGAATGTCACCGTTTGAAAATCATAAGAGCGTCCGAGTGTTGTGTTTATTGTGAACCCCAGCGCAAGAAAGTTCGGCTCAAGCACATCTCCGAGCACATCACCACATATTATGCAGTATGCCCTATCCTGAAAGTTTGCTTCTGTCGGTTCGTGCGGAGTCGGTCCTTCGGAAACTTCGCCGCAGTCAAGACAGTATCGAGGTGTGTGACAATCGGGAATTCTCCAAAAGTGGTTGCACGGGAGCTCTGTGACATCAGGGGTTCCAAGCTCAGGTCTTGGAGTCCGTGCAGGACTTGGTGTCGGTTCTAAATCCTCAATATCAGGCTCCTCGGAGCACCCAACGAAAAGAAGTAAAGTAATGACGAGTAATATTATAAATTTTGCATTAGTTTTCAATGTGACCATACCTCATCTCATTAATAATGCCGATTGATGGCGTTAATAAAAGTATAAAACAATATGCAAATAAAAGCAATGATGAAAAATTATATAGAAATTGAAATGCTTATATGATATACTATCTGCGGTGTGCAAAAAATCCTTACTATGCAACGATCGGTGGAGAGGGAAAGTAGCCTTGGCTATTGAAAAAATAAAAAAAGTAGCTAAAAATTTCATAGTTAAATACCATGCAAGTCGATTATTTGCGGTGGCGCGGGGTTTTGTCGATTCGATTAAGCGTATAAAAACAAACGGCAGAGCAGACGAAGAGCCGGATCCTGCTATAGTGAGTCGGTTTGATGATGCAGATATAATTACTATCAGCTCAATTGCCATCATGCTCAGTGATGCAAAGTCTAAGACTGATTCTCCTTTTATTGTTTCAATGAAAAAGGCAGATATCGAAGCTGTCTTGCTCTCGTTTTGCAAAGATACATACGATTTAACGGATATAGAACAGTTAAACAGCCTTTTCAGCAAAGATTACTACAAGCGCAAAGTCCGCAAATATTTCAGTAGCACGGTTTCTCATGTAAAGAAAAGTATTAGAGCAACACTTCCTAAAAAGCAGTCCGGCAAAAAAGCACGTAAGACCTGCAACACCTACATTGATAAAATATGTGAGTCGATAAAAAACTTTGAAACAGTTAAGTACATAATGGCACTTTCGGGAAATGACGAGATTTCGGATTCAAAACGGAACTATAAGCTTGACCATCTCGGCGAGTATTATAGAGATGCGCTTATATATCTCGTAGATGTTTTGCTCACATGCACCTGTATTTCAAAGATGTTTTTTATTGAGAGAATGGTCAGAAATATAGATGAGAAATCAGAATTTTATCGCATTATAAAAAACATGACTCAATCTATTAATAATCATAACCTGATTATCAGCAAATCGCGCCCAATCTACAAGCAGTATTATAAGGAAGAGCTGGGCAATTTAAGCGGAGATGATTTACTTTATGGTATGGCAATTACCATTATGATAAATAAGATAACAAAAAAGGAACAAGAAAGCCTTGAAATGCAGCGACTTGAATCAAAGATATCGAATCTAAACGATTTTATTGAATCCATGAATACTTGGCTTGATTCTTTGGCGGCAGAAAACAAGGTAAACGATATCGGAACATTGATTTTACAAAGAATAACGCATACAATACGCGATGACTATTCGCTGCTTATAAATGCGCTTGCACAGCTCACAACTTTTGAGTTATATTATAGTGAACAGGTTATGTACTACGTGAAAGAAAGAGACAAAGAGAGATACCTCAAAGGGGATTTCAATATTGAAAAAGATGAAATTATAAATATAAGCGATATTAGCTAAATATGAGATAGTCGCACTGACTAAAAGTTGTGCGTGTTAGAGGAGAAGTAATGCATTTGGTTTTAATAATAGTGGGTATTTTACTGTTTTTGCTGGTTGCAATTATATTTTGCATTGCCCCCGGAAAAATGTCGGAAGAAGCAAAGAAAATAGCAATGATTTTTTACGGTTTGTATTGTGCGCACAGAGGTCTCCACTCTGAAGATCAGTCGATTCCTGAAAATTCACTATCCTCATTTGCCGCGGCAAAAGAGGCAGGTTATGGTGTAGAGCTTGATGTCCAGATAACTAAAGATAATCAGATTGTAGTTTTTCATGACCACGATTTAAAAAGAGTTTGTGGGGTTGATAAGTTGATTCACGATGTGGATTACTCAGAACTCTTGGAGTACCGCCTTTTTAATACAGGCGAAAAAATTCCGTTATTATCTGAAGTGCTTGAAGTATTAGATGATGTGCCTATTGTTGTTGAGCTAAAGCCTGTAGGCGGAAAACGAAATGCAGTTTTCTGCCAAAATGCACTGGACATTTTACGAAAAGATGGAAAGGTGTGGTGCATTCAGAGCTTTGATCCGAGAATTGTGAGATGGTTCAGGAAAAACGCTCCCGATGTTTTCAGAGGTCAGCTCAGTAGCTTGCCGAGATTTTTAGAGCCGCTTTCAAGATATACTGCGCTTGTACTGGGTAATCTGTTGACAAACTTCCTCTCGCGCCCACACTATCTTGCGTTTTCAAACACCTACAGACCACTTACGGTTAAGCTTTGCAGATTGCTTGGAGTTATGAACATCGTATGGACTGTCAGACCGGACCAAGATATTGAACGTTGTGAAAGGAAGCATGACATGATTATATTTGAATACTTCTTACCGAGTCCCAGGTATAAGTAGTGATTTATAGGCAATAAACATATTATATTAAAGCAAACCAATGCAGACATTGCATATGGTTTGTTTTTGTTTGACACTTAAGCGTTATCGTGATAATATTGTGTAGCACTATTGATATAAAAAAGTAAAAAGTGTGAGTTTTGTGACAATAGGGTATGAGCGGTGCTGTAGATGTGTTCAGTGATTAGACGCTTAAAGAGAGGGATTCATTTATGAGGGTATTGATTGTGGATGATACCAGTATTTTGAGGTTAGTCCTTAAAGATGTTATGGTAAAAAACTGCGGAATAGATAAAGACGATGTTTTTGAGGCAAGTACAGGGCGTGCTGCCGTTGATGAATATAAAAAACGCAATCCGGACATAGTTTTTCTTGATATAGCTATGCCGGATTTTGATGGTAAATATGTCATTGAGAAGATACTTAACTTAGACCCATTAGCAAAGGTCGTAATGTGTACATCGTCACATGACAAAAGTGATATAGAGACTTTTTTGACTATCGGAGCTATTGACTATATCATCAAACCTCCGCAGCCGGACAGAGTGAAAGCGGCTTTTGATAAGGTAGCAGCGGCGACAGTGACACAGGCAATGCAATTTCCGCATCTATCACTGCCTTCATTATCACCCGGGCCATTTCCTGCACCCCCGGCGGTGAGAACTAACGACATGTACACGGAAGTCGAAATTTTAAAAGCCGAAGTTACGGAGCTTAAAAGGCAAGTTGCTGAAGTGAAAAATCAGCTTCAAAACAAGGGGGATAGTGTATGAATAATACAGATAACCACAAGGTGCTTATTGTTGACGATAACCCAATGAATTTAAGGACACTGCATGAATATTTGCAATCTGATTTTGTTGTTTACGTGACGACACGCAGCACAGAGGCATTAAAGATAGCAGAAAAATCCTTGCCTGATATAATACTTCTCGATGTCATAATGCCTGACATGGATGGATACGAGGTTCTCGTAGAGCTGAAAAAATCACCTATAACAAAAAACATACCCGTTATTTTCATTACGGGGCTTGAAGATTCAGAGAGTGAAGAGAAGGGAATTGCCCTCGGTGCGGTCGATTATGTCAGTAAATCGTTAAACCCATCAACAATGAAGCTTAGGCTAAAAAGGCAACTCCAAATTGCTGACCAATTGCGCATAATAGAACAATTAAACAGCAGTTTAAAAACAGCGCTAAAAGATGCACAGATTGCAAACGTGGCAAAATCAAACTTTCTTGCAAAAATGAGTCACGAAATACGCACGCCAATGAATGTAATTATAGGTGTCACAGAGTTATTGCTACAGGATGCATCACTCAAATCAGAAACGTTAGAAGCTTTGGGCAGGATTAGCAGCTCCGGTGAATTGCTCCTGGCTATAATAAATGACATACTTGATTTATCCAAAATAGAGGAAGGAAAGTTTGAATTAATCAATGGGGAGTATAGGGTTGAAAAACTTATCTTTGATTCACTAAACTTGAATTTCATACGACTTGAAAATAACGGTTCTGTTGATTTTAAACTTGAAGTTGCAGAGGACATACCGACAACTCTTATAGGTGATTTTCTTCGTATAAGGCAAATTTTAAATAATGTAATATCAAATGCCGTAAAATATACCGAAGAAGGTGAAATAAAATTAGAAGTTAAAGCGAGGCCTGTTTCCAAACCAACCAGTGCCGGAAATGATGCAGATATTGAACTTGTTTTTGTTGTCAGCGATACCGGTATTGGCATGACTTCCGAACAAATAGACAAGCTATTTGACGCATTTACACGCTTCACCAATGAACTTTCCAGTATGTCTGAGGGTACCGGACTGGGTATGAATATAACACGTGATTTGCTAAACATAATGGATGGGGAAATAAGTGTTGAAAGTAAGCTGAATGAGGGTTCGGTTTTCACAGTCGCCATACCGCAAGTTAGGGTGGGCGAAGAGGTGATTAGCTGTGAGACCATCGCAAACTTAAACAAGTTTCGCTCCGGTAACAAGGCACAGGCAGAGAGTACAAGAATTGACCGCACTCCCATGCCGTATGGCAGTGTTTTGGTTGTGGACGACACAGAATCGAACTTGTATGTTGCAAGGGGGTTATTGCAACCTTACGGTTTGAAGATTGATGTTGCAGAAAGCGGATTTGAGGCAATTGATAAAATTAAAGCCGGCAATGTATACGATATAGTTTTTATGGATCATATGATGCCAAAAATGGATGGAATGGAAGCTGTAAAAATATTACGCGAATGGGGCTATTCGCACCCTATAGTTGCACTCACTGCAAATGCTGTTATAGGGCAAGCAGATATTTTTCTCTCAAACGGATTTGATGAGTTCTTACCCAAGCCGATAGATATGCGGTTAATGAACATTTTGCTTAATAAATTAATTCACGATAAACATATGCCCGAAGCGGGAGATTATGCCTATACGAGCACAGATGATTTAAGCTCTGATGAGCTCGACTATGATTTAGGCGAGGCTTTAATGGATGCATTTGCTAAAGATGCGGATAACGCTATTGAAGTGATGGAAACGTTAATTGAAAATCGGGATTCATACACTGACGAGGAATTAACGCTATATAAGGTCAGTGTTCACTCGATGAAAAGTGCGCTCTTAATAATCGGAGAGCCTGAGCTTTCGGAAAAAGCGTTCGTATTAGAAAAAGCCGCTGCAAACAAAGAGACAGATCTCATATTTTCAGACACACCCGCATTTATTGAATCTTTGAGGGAGATAATGCGCAGAAATAGTAATGAGTGAAAATTTCGGCAAAGGACGTATCAAAAGTAAATAATATCTACCAAAATCACTTCAAGTATGCTAAAATGGCTAATAGGCTATTATGCTGCAAGGGGTGATTTTGTGGATTTTGATAAAGTAAAGGAACGAGCTGAGTTTTACAAGCCTGATATGGTGCGTTTTTTACGTGATTTGGTGAAGATTCCCGGGGAGAGTTGCTTCGAGAAAGGGAAAGTTGAGCGGGCGGCTGAAGAGATGCGTCAGCTTGGGTTTGACCGTGTGGAAATTGATGGCATGGGTAATTTGCTTGGGTATATGGGAGCAGGTGAGCGAGTCATTGCCTTTGATGGGCATATCGACAATGTGGGTGTAGGCAATCTCGAAAACTGGACATTTGACCCGCTTGAGGGTTATGAAAACGATGAAGAAATCGGCGGGCGCGGTACTTCCGACCAGCAGGGCGGCATTGTCTCCGCCGTCTATGGGGCAAAAATAATGAAGGATCTCGGATTGATTGATAATAGCTTCACTTATTTGGTCACTGCCACTGTTCAGGAAGAGGATTGCGATGGTCTTTGCTGGGACTATATAATCAAAGAGGGTGGCATTAAGCCTGAATTTGTTGTGATTACCGAACCTACGGACGGTGGTATCTATCGCGGTCAGCGCGGGCGCATGGAGATTCGAGTTGATGTAAAGGGTGTGTCCTGTCATGGGAGTGCTCCCGATCGCGGGGATAACGCTATTTACAAGATGGCGGATATTTTGCAAGATGTCCGTGCACTTAATGAAAATGACGACAGTGATGTGACGGAGATAAAAGGTCTGATTAAAATGCTCCGTGAGGCTTTTAACTCCAAGTGGAAAGAGGCTCGCTTTCTTGGGCGCGGAACTATCACTGCAAGTGAGATTTTCTTTACTTCGCCCAGCCGCTGCGCTGTTGCTGATTCTTGCTCTGTTTCACTCGATCGGCGCATGACTGCGGGGGAGACTTGGGAGAGTTGTCTTGATGAAATCCGCTCTTTGCCTGCTGTGATAAAATACGGCGATGATGTTTCTGTCTCTATGTACAACTACGATAGTCCCGCTTACACCGGGCTTGTTTACCCGATTGAATGTTATTTTCCCACTTGGGTTATACCGGAAAATCATGTTGCCACTAAGGCTATGGTTGAAACGTACTATAAGCTCTTTGGTGCAGGGCGGTTTGGGTCGCCCGGAACTGATGAGGAGCGTAAGAAGCGGTCACTTATTGATAAGTGGACTTTTTCTACCAATGGTGTTACGATTATGGGGCGCCATGGGATTGCGTGCATCGGTTTTGGTCCCGGTGCTGAGGCACAGGCTCATGCGCCTGATGAAAAGACTTGGAAGCAGGACTTGGTCACTGCGGCTGCTGTTTATGCGGCTTTGCCTTCTGTTTACTTTGCAAAATGATATTTGAAAGGATTTATGGATATGGAACTTAAAACTTTAATTGAGCGAATTCGGAACTTTAATACTTTGGGAATGTTTAATAGAGATTTTCTTTTGACTTGGGAGCACTGTGATGATGAGATTGCCGCTGTGTTTGATGTCGCGGATGCGCTTCGTTTGCTTCGTCAAGAGGGCATTTCTCCTCGGATTTTTGACAGTGGCTTGGCTGTTAGTTTATTTAGGGATAACTCTACTCGGACGCGTTTTTCTTACGCTTCGGCGGCTAATATGCTTGGACTTGCTGTGCAGGATTTAGATGAGGGGAAAAGCCAAATTGCACATGGGGAGACTGTTCGTGAGACTGCTAACATGGTTTCTTTTATGGCAGATGTCATTGGTATTCGTGATGATATGTATATCGGCAAGGGCAACTCGTATATGAAGGAGGTTGCCAAGGCTGTTGAGGAGGGTTATCGTGATGGTGTTTTAGAGCAACGTCCTACTTTGGTGAACTTGCAGTGTGATATTGACCACCCTACACAGTCGATGGCGGATATGCTCCATATTATTCATCATTTTGGTGGTGTGGAGAATCTTAGGGGCAAGAAAATCGCAATGACTTGGGCTTATTCGCCTTCTTATGGCAAGCCCCTTTCCGTGCCGCAGGGTACTATTGGGCTTATGACTCGTTTTGGTATGGATGTCACGTTGGCGCATCCCGAGGGTTATGAAGTTATGAGTGATGTTGTAAGCATTGCCGTGGAAAATGCTGAAGCTAGTGGTGGGAAGTTTTCTAAGACGGGTGATATGAGCGAGGCATTTCGTGATGCTGATATTGTCTATCCAAAGAGTTGGGCTCCTTATGCCGCGATGGAGAAGAGGACTAATTTATTTGCAGAGGGTGATGATGTCGGGATAAAGGCGCTTGAAACAGAGCTACTCAGGCAAAATGCTTTGCACAAGGACTGGACTTGCACCGAGGATATGATGAAACTCACCAAGGGCGGCAATGCTCTGTATATGCACTGCCTGCCTGCGGATATTTCGGGGGTGAGCTGTGAGGTAGGCGAAGTAGAGTCTTCAGTGTTTGAGCGTTATCGTGTGCCGCTGTACAAAGAGGCGGGCTTTAAGCCTTATGTTATCGCCGCTATGATGTTCCTCGCAAAGTGTAAAGATCCGGCGGCTATGCTTGAAAAGATTATTGATGGTGGGAACTTGCGTTGTAGATAATTGCGGTTGCATTGTTCCCGCAGGTTATGGGCAATTTGTTCCACGTTTTGCGAGCCATCGGGATCTACACCGCTGTTCTCGCAAAATGCTCCACAAACTGCCCATCACCTGCTAAGCCGGTTGGAGTTAGGTCTTTTAGTGAAAGGATTGGTTATTATGAAAAGAATTGTACTTGCTCTTGGTGGGAATGCTCTTGGGGATAATCTTCATGAGCAGATGATAGCTATAAAATCGGCTTCTAAAGCGATTGCCGACCTTATTGAAGATGGTTTGGAAGTTGTTATAACGCATGGCAATGGTCCGCAGGTTGGGATGATTAATCATGCTATGGAGACTGCTCAGAAAGTTGATGATAGCTTGTTTTATATTCCCATGTCGGTTTGCGTCGCTATGAGTCAGGGGTATGTTGGCTATGATATTCAAAATGCTTTGCGTGAGGAGCTACTCAGCCGCAATATTTTAAAGCCTGTGGCTACCATTATTACGCAAACTTTAGTTGATGCCGATGACCCTGCTTTTTTGAGTCCGTCTAAGCCTATCGGTGCGTTTTACAGCGAAAGCGAGGCTATTGAGATGAAGAGTCGCGGTTATGATATGAAAGAGGATGCGGGGCGCGGGTGGCGGCGTGTTGTGGCGTCTCCTAAGCCTGTGGGCATTGTTGAAAGTGATAGTGTTCTTGCTCTTTTAAAGGCGGGGCAAATTCCTGTGACTGTGGGTGGTGGCGGTATTCCTGTCAAAAAGGTTGCGGATAGGCAGTTAAAGGGTACTTCTGCTGTTGTTGACAAAGATTTTGCAAGTGCAAAGCTCGCCGAAGAGCTTGATGCTGATATGCTTGTTATTTTGACGGCTGTTGAAAAGGTTGCGCTAAACTTTGGTAAACCCGACGAAAAATGGCTTGCAAAGCTTTCTTGCGATGATGCAGAGCGGTACATCTCCGAGGGTCACTTTGCACCCGGCTCCATGCTTCCGAAGGTTGAGGCGGCGCTCATGTTTGCAAGGTCAGGTAACGGGCGTAAGGCACTTATTACAAAGCTTGAAACAGCTCGTGATGGTCTTGCCGGTAGGACGGGTACTGTTATATCCGGATTGTAGGGGACGATAGCAATCGTCCTGCAAGGCTCGCATTGCTCCCGCAGATAATGGACAATTTGTTACGCTTTTTTGTAGGGGCGAACTGTGTTCGCCCGTGATGATTGTGGCATCCGAAAGTAACGGGCGATTACAAATCGCCCCTACAACAAACTGCCCATCATCTGCTGGATTGGTGAATAGTTATGAAAATTTCTGCGATTTTGCTTTCTGCGGGGTTGTCTCTTAGGATGGGTGAGGATAAACTTTTGCTTGACTATAGTGGTGCGAGTTTGTTTGAGCGTGCGATTGCATTGCTTGCTCAGCTTCCTGTTTATGAACGGATTGTTGTTACTACAAAAGAGCGATGTGAGAAAGTAAATCTCCCTAGTTGTGTTAGGGTTGTTTTGAACCATAACCCGCAAATCGGACAGAGCGAGAGCATTCGGCTTGGTGTTTCTGACGCACAGGGTACACATTTTATGTTTTTGGTTGCCGACCAGCCGAAACTTTCTGTTTCTGCTCTTGAGCCTATTTTGAATGTGGCACAGAAGAATCCTGATAAGATTGTTTTTCCGATTGTCTGCGGTAAGCCGTCATCGCCTGCTATATTTCCCGCTCGGTTTAAAGATGAGTTGCTGGCTTTGTCGGGGGATATGGGTGGCAGGGATATTCGGCGAGCGTTTCCTGAGTTGTGTTTTGGAGTTGAGGTTCAAAGTCCTTGTGATTTTGTTGATATTGATGATTTAGAGGATTATAATAGACTAAATGACCACATTTAATGTAAACAATCAGACCGTCTCTTGTGCGGACGGCGATAAAAAGCTCATGGCGTTTTTGCGCGATGACTTGCGGCTCACTTCTGTTAAAGATGGGTGTAGTGAGGGGGCTTGTGGGTCTTGTGTTGTTCTTGTTGATGGTAAGGTTACTCGAGCTTGTTTGCCTTTGGTTTCTTCGCTTGATGGTAGGTATGTTTTAACTGTTGAGGGGCTTACTCGGCGTGAGAGGGAAGTGTTTTCTTATGCTTTTGCGGCTTCAGGAGCGGTGCAGTGTGGTTTTTGTATTCCCGGTATGGTAATTAGCGCAAAGGCTTTGATTGACTTAAATCCATCGCCTGACCGAAGTGATGTCAAAAAGGCAATCAATGGGAATATTTGCAGGTGTACGGGTTATGTGAAGATCGAAGATGCTATTTTGCTTGCGGCTGAGTTTTTTAGGGAGAGTAGAGAGATTCCGAAACACTCGTTTTCGGGTACTGTTGGTGAGAACTTTTTTCGACTCGATGCGGATGAAAAGGTGCTTGGCACAGGTGTTTATACTGATGATATGGTTTTGCCGGGTATGGTTTATGGTGGAGCGCTTCGCACGAAATATCCGCGAGCGAGGGTGCGTAGCTTTGATGCTTCAAAAGCGTTAGCTCACGCGGAGTGCATTGCGGTTATCACTGCTGAAGATGTGCCGGGTGATATAAAGTGCGGACATTTGGTTAAGGATTGGGATGCTTTGATTGCTGTGGGTGATATAACTCGTTATATCGGTGATGCTGTGGCTATTGTTGTTGCCGAATCGAAAGAGGCGCTCGAAACTGTGCTTTCGCTCATAGATGTGGAATATGAGGAACTTGCACCTATGACTTCACCTGCTATGGCTCTTGCTGATGGTGCGCCACTTATACATGAGTGTTTTAGCGATAATGTTCTCAGCCGGCAATCTATAAAAAGGGGAGATGCTGATAAGGCGATTGCTGAATCAAAGCACGTTGTCACTCGGCATTATTCGCTCCCTTTTACCGAACATGCGTTCTTAGAGCCTGAGTGCGCTATTGCAATGCCGGATGGTGAAAACGGACTTATGCTCTATACAGGTGGGCAGAGCATTTATGATGAGCAGAGGGAGATAAGTGGTTTGCTCGGCTTGCCTAAAGAGAAGATTCGTGTGCGCTCTTGTCTTGTCGGCGGGGGATTTGGCGGCAAAGAGGATATGAGCGTTCAGCATCATGCGGCTCTTGCGGCATGGCTTGTCAAAAGACCTGTGAAAATCAAGTTTTCGCGCAAGGAGAGCTTGATGGTGCATCCTAAGCGTCATGCCATGGAGATAGAGTTTACCGCGGCTTGTGATGAAAATGGTTTTATTACGGCTGTGAAAGCTGAGATTGTGTCCGATACAGGGGCTTATGCAAGTCTTGGCGGTCCTGTTCTGCAGAGAGCTTGTACTCATGCGGGTGGGCCTTATAATTATCAAAATATTGAGGTGACAGGCACAGCGGTAATCACCAATAATCCGCCTGCGGGTGCTTTTCGTGGTTTTGGTGTTCCGCAGTCTACTTTTGCTATGGAGAGCAACCTCAACTTGCTCGCTGAACTGGTGGGGATTTCTCCATGGGAAATTCGTTTTCGCAATGCTATCAAGCCGGGGCAGGTGCTCCCTAATGGTCAAATTGCTGACGATAGCACGGCTCTTTCGGAGTGCTTGCTCGCTGTTAAAGATGCGTTTGACGCTTCGCCTTACACGGGGATTGCCTGCGGTTTTAAAAACTCAGGGCTTGGTGTGGGCGTGCCTGATGTTGGTAGATGCATAATTTCTGTTGAAAATGGAAAAGTTCATGTCCGCAGTAGTGCGGCGTGTATAGGACAGGGGATGGCTACCGTTCTTTTGCAGATGGTCAGTCAGACTTTAGACATTTCGCCCGACTTGATAGTTATTGAGCCGCCTGATACGGCCCGGTCTCCAAATTCGGGGACAACCACAGCTTCACGTCAGACACTTTTCTCAGGAGAGGCGGCTGTAGTTGCGGCAATGAAGCTCAGGGCGGAGCTTGAGACAGAGGAACCGTCCCCCTGTCTTACCGAAGTATTAAAGCGGCTTGATGGTATGGAGTTTTACGGTGAGTATATGCCGCATACGGATCCGATGGGCAGTGATAAGAAAAACCCCGTCAGCCATGTTGCATATGGGTATGCTGTGCAAGTGGCTCTGCTTGACGACATTGGTAGGCTTCAAAAAGTCACAGCGGCATATGATATGGGTACCGTTGTCAACCCTAAGTCTGCTGAGGGACAGATTGAGGGAGGCATAGTCATGGGGCTTGGTTATGCACTTACTGAGGATTTTCCGCTGGTTAATGGCGTTCCAACGGCGAAGTTTGGCACGCTTGGATTATTTAGAGCAACTGCGGCTCCTGAAATTGAGACTATACTTGTGCCGTCCCCCTGTCCCACCACACCACCCGCTTATGGTGCAAAAGGTGTTGGAGAGCTCGCTACGATTCCTACTGCTCCTGCTGTGCATGGGGCTTATTATAGACTGGATAAAGTATTCAGACCTAAATTACCGATGGAGGAAACGTATTATGACAAATGAAAGATTGGTTGAACTCGCAAAAGAAGCCAGAGAGAATGCTCGTGTGGAAATATCAGGCTTCAAAGTTGGCGCCGCACTGCTCACAAAAAGCGGAGAAGTTATCAAAGGCTCAAACATTGAGGACCCTTCGGGCATTGGGGTAACGAACATATGTGCAGAACGTTGCGCACTTGTCAAAGCTCTCTCTGAGGGTTTTGATGAGTTTGAGAAGATTGCTGTTGTCGGCGGAGCGGATAAACTTATTTTCTGCGCCCCGTGTGGTGCATGCAGGCAATATCTAAATTCGTGGTGTCCTGATATCAAGGTTGTTTTGCCGGCTGAAGACGGCAAAATAAAAGAGTACAGCATGAGCGAACTCTTGCCATACTCATTTAATGAGACTTTTTAAGCTGCTTGCAGTATAAAGCGCATTATTACCGCAGATGGTAGGCAATTTGTTACGCTTTTTTCGAGCCATCGGGATCTACACCGCTGTTCTCGAAAAAAGACTCCACAAACTGCCCACCATCTGCTACTCTTTGTGTTTGTCCATCAAGCACCGCCCGTTAGGTCGTTGTACCATTTTACTGCTGTGATGTAAGCATCATTGACTGTTTGTGAGTTTAAATAGTTATCATTTACAAACTGTGTTACTGCATCCCAGTTTGCGTATTCGTAGTTTTCGTAAAATCTGAGCAAATCAGAATAGATACCGTGGCGGGTGAGTATTGATTCGCTGATGTCGTCGGCAACGGGGATGTCCTCCAGTAGCTTTTCTTTTGAAATTTCCAAAGCTATGTGCAAGAGCGAGAGTAAACCCAACATAAAGACTTGCTGTTCGTTACGCTTAATGCGAAACGCCGGGGCGAGCAGTTCACCGAAGCGAGCGCGTATGAGGGACATGCGGATAAGTTCGAGAGGTTTATCCTCGGCAATGCCGCGAAGTGCCAAAACAGCAATCCATTTCTTCAGGCTTTCCTCACCCATGTATGCGACTGCCGCCGCGATAGAGGAGACATTTTTAAGCCCGACTGCAGCAGAGTGCAGTATGCGTAGAAGTTTGTATGAAAGTGCAACATCGGATGCGATTATATGACTAATTTCCTTGAAGTTCATGTAGTCGTCAGTGCTTGATAGCTTCATGAGTCGGAGGTAGTTGACTTTCAGAGGGCTGACCTCTTTCGTCTTGCGCCCTTCAACCGGCTGATTGAAATAGAAGCCTTGGAACATTTGGAAACCGACATCTTTTGCACTGTGAAAATCATCCAGTGAATCGACTCCTGTTGCAATGAATCTGATTCTTTGATTCTTTGCAATGAGCACCTTTTGTCGTTGCAGATTTTTGTCAGAATGTGTAAATTTACAGTAATCAACAATATTCAGAAGTTCGGTTATCGGTTCAGCACTGTCAACACCGGTGAGTGCGAGTTTATAGCCGTTATTTTTAAGCTCGTTAAACAGTTTAAGCTGATCGTTTATATAGTCTTTAGTGACATTTGATGGAAGAGCGGCTTGAACAATGAATTTATCTTTTGGCAGGTTTTTTAAAACAGTGGGACTGAGAAGTTGTTTTGAAAATGAGATGAAATAGTGTAGCTTGTTTTCGATGTCATTTAGCCCGAGAGCGTCAAGTGTGCGGTTGAATTCGCTGAGCGTCACGGTACCGTCATCTTCTTCTGCTTCTTTCTCTCTGTCGACAAGCTCATAACCAAATGTTTTTCCGACGGAGAGTAAAATCGGCTGGATATTGATGTACATGTCCTTAAATTTTTGCGCTGTGTCATAGTGATCTTCAAAGAAAAATATTTGGTTTCGCCCTGCATCTTTTGCCCGATACAGTGCGATATCAGCTTTACGTAAAATATCTGATAGATTAGTGCCGTGCTTTGGGAAAAAGGAGATACCGATACTGAGCGTACACTCAACATCAATATTGGGAAGTGTGTAGGCACGAAGTGCGGCAGAAACTACGGTGTTGTAGTGGGCTTTGATATCGTCAAAGGTGTTAAATTTGTCTGCGGGATTTGTTATGAACAACACGAACTCGTCTCCACCCAGTCTGTAGAGACGTCCTTCAAAGTTAGAATCCTCGGATAAGTGCTCTGTAAGGCGACGCAAGACAACATCTCCGGTGTTGTGACCGTAGTTGTCATTTACTTGTTTAAAGTGGTCGAGATCAAACAAAGCTAAAATGCCGTGGAGCTCTTCTTTTTCTATCTGCTCCTGAACGGCGGCGAAATCCTCTTTTAACTTTTGACGGTTTGGGACACCTGTCAACTGGTCTATGTAGGCAAGATTATAGAGACGCTCGTTAGCCTCCTTTTCAGGGGTGATATCGCGCATCATGAAGATGGTCGCCGGCTTTCCATCAGCCCAATTTATAGTGTTACGCCTGACGTTAAAAGTGCGGCCGTCTTTGTCGGTGATTTCAAACGGCACACCATCTTTAGCTTTATCGTTACCGCCATACGGGCAGTTTTCACATAGGTTGGGGAAGTGTTTTGCATACACAGAGCGGCACGTAAACTCATCACTTTCATCGTGATAAACGCGCTCTTCTGCTCTTGCGTTTGTGTAGACAACTTCACAATTTTTACCTCTGACGACAAGAACTTCCATGTCGTGTGGGTCAAGGATTCCGCTGATGTCGCCTAAAATACTCTGATAATCTGTTCTACGTCCAAATTTAACCAGTGTTGCATCTTTAGCACGATTAAACTTGTCAATTATGTCTCTCATGCTCATGGATTTATTACACCTCGCCTGTTTTTGCTACTTTAATTATTTATTAAGGTATGACGATACCAATTCTTGAAGCAGTTCATCTCTATCGAGCTTGCTGATAAGTGCTCGTGCGTTATTGTAATTTGTGATGTAGGTGGGGTCTTCAGATAGGATATATCCCACGATTTGATTTACCGGGTTATAACCTTTCAGCCTTAGTGCATCATAAACTGATGACAATATTTCACGAGTATTATTTTCACCACTTACAACGTCAAACTTTCGAGTATATCCATCCATAATATCAACCTCCCCTTACGACAAAATAAGATACATCAACTATCCATTATAACAAATTCTGTCAAAGTGTAAAGGCTTTATTGTTTACAAAACGGTGACAATTTGTATATTTTTTGCAATTTGACACCTGAAACTCAATTTTCACGTGCATCAAGCGGCAGCGGAAGTAATTCTGTGAGATTATGGCTTATGTATCGTCCATCAGAAGCTCTGGCACATAAAACCTCTATTTCGGGTGAAAACTCATTGAGTAGTTGCCGGCATGAACCGCAGGGCAGCCGATATGTTTTGCCTTCCGAAATGACTGCAATGCGCTTAAAAGCACGGTGTCCGGCAGAGATTGCGGCAGAAATGGCAGCGGCTTCTGCACAAATTGTTGTGCCAATTGCCACATTTTCAATCACTGAGCCTGTGAATACAGTGCCGTCAATGCATTCAACAGCAGAACCTACTTTTCTGTTTGAATAGGGTGAATAAGCGTTTTCCATCGCTTCAACTGCCATTTCAAGTAATTTCTTGTCTGTCATAGTTATACCCCCCATGATATAAATTTTAAGTAATGCAGGATTTACGAGGCTTTCAAGTGCGTACCTTAAGCCACCCGGTATTAAGAGGTCAATTGTCCAGTCTTGAAAGTTGCAGAAGGTCGATTGACCAATCTTGGAAGTTGTGAAAAATGCCTGACTGCGTAGGATATGCACCGCCTGAAATAACTCCGGTAGGCGTATAAATGGCATGACGGGAGTATAGTATAGGGGCAAAAGGTGCGTTAAACCTGATTTCATCTAAAAGTGCCCTACCTGCCATGCTCACTTCGACTTGTGTGTCGGCGGCAAGAAAATCTGCAATCAGACCTGCAAATCCAATACTTCCCATTCCGCCAAAGTTTAAGTTTCCGTCTCCGGGGAGCAGAAGAGGAGATAAATCAAAGTCAGCTCCGAGCTGAATTTCTCCGAAGTAAATATCAAATGTGCCATCACTTAACGCTTCCATAAAATTAGTCCAAGGTAATGTACGTACATTTACATCTATACCAACTAATCTTAAATCGTTGGCAATCTTTTCTGCGGCAGCAATTTTATGTGCGTTTTCAACATTGACGATAAAATCAAGCGTAAATTCAACAAACTCAGCATAGCCGACAGGTCTTTCGAGAAAACCGTCATAATTATAGTCAAGCAGCCCCGCACGTTCAAACAGTGCCGCCATCTCGAGCAGAGGGTCTTGAGGTGGTTCCCAAGATGGGTCATACATGTTAAAAACCGGGGATATAGCGAGTGGGGAAGCGATGGTTTGACCTGCTCTTGGTGCGTTCATTATGTTTTCGACAATATACTGCCTGTCAATAGAGCTGCTAATAGCTCGGCGGACATCAGGGTTGCTCAGTGCAGGAGAATTTGAGTTAAACCCCAGAAATTGTAGAGAACTCGTGTCAAAAATACGCGGTTCATGCATACGGTTTAATCTAATGTCAAACGCTCCGGTGGGGTCATCCCACAAGAGACTCAGAAAGCCCTCGTCAAAAAGACCTGTTAGTTCACTGTCGGTGCTCACTCTGAGATAAACTGTCGATAAAGGCATATACGCATAGTTTCTGTGCTGAATAAAACGAGTTAACCACATTGCTTCGGGATGCGGAAACATAAAAGGCCCTGAACCGGGGGGTATGCGCTCACCGATTGTGCCGCTTCTGATTATAGGTATATCGAGCAATCTCACAAAACGAGCATTTGGCGCAGAAAGTGTTATTGTCACTGTCAGCTCACCATCTGAACTGACCTCTGAAACTCCGCGCAGTTTGCTCACATGTCTGCCGTTTTGCATTGCCTGACGTATGGAATACGTCACATCAATTGCTGTGAGGAGTTCTCCGTCGTGCATCAGTATGTCGGGGAGTATGTGGAATGTAAAGACTTCATTATCCTCTGAATACCATTCACGGACAAGGGATTGCACTTCTACCAAGTTTTCGTCAAGGATAAATAGGGTCTCATAGAGCAGGGAACTTAAAGTTATATTATCTCTGTTTAGCGCAAGTATTGGGTTCATTGTGGACTCAGAATCGTATCGCAATGTAAACCGTCCGGGTCTTTCGGGTCTGTTCTCGGCAGGTTGGTCTAATGGCATGGGGGGAGGTTCAAAGTCGGGCAACTGCGGGAGCGGGGGAGGATTAAATTCAGGCATGAGAGGTAACCAACAGCCCTGAATAAAAACTGATGTTGACAGTATAAATGCAATTAGAACTATAAGTCGTTTTTTCATGGTGGAAATCCTTTGGCTATTTATACCTACATCGTCATTACGGCCTCCGAGCCGCAATCCCCCGAATAATGAGCATACCCGTGTGGGATTGCGGGTCAAGCCCGCAATGACGAGCTTTTTAGTGCTACTTTCGGGTGGGGGATCTGTACTGTAAGTATGATTTGGGGAGATAAGTGCATGGATTTAAGCAACTTGACATACTAACAAGCGAGGGTTATCAGTGCGGCTTGTGTGCCTCTTTTTCCTTTTGTTTTTCTGTGCGACCAGTATTTATCTGAGCTACACGAGGTGCATTCATTTGAGACTACTATATCATGTACGCCTGCTTTTTCAAGTGAAAGCATATTTGACTTTTTGAGGTCAACCATGTATTTTTCGCCGCATTTTGTTGAAACATTCGATAGCGCACTTGCCACATCATCGTCGGTTTCAAAGCAACATTTAGAGATGCATGGACCGATTGCGGCTCTGATATCACTTGGCTTACAGCTAAAGACAGTTTCCATTTTGGTTATAGCACACCCGACAATGTTTGAGGCTGTGCCGCGCCACCCTGCGTGAACGGCACCTATGACATTTTTCACAGGGTCGTGCAGAAGAATCGGCACGCAGTCTGCCGAAAAAACCATCAGCGCAACTCCGGGAGAGTTCGTAATAAGTCCATCTGCTTTTGGAGCACCCCGCTCAAAGAGCTTGCCTGTGTCCCCTAAGGTCGCAATTCTTATGTCTGTGCCATGTACCTGTGAATTACACACTAAATCACGAGATTCTATTCCCAGAGCCTTGCAGAGTAAGTCATAGTTTTCCTTGACATTATCCGGCTTATCACCTGCACTCTGCGATAGATTTAGTGAAGAGAGTATTCCTGTGCTGACACCACCGAGCCTAGTTGTGAATGCATGAGCTGCACTGATATTTGGTGATGCCATGTAGGTTAAACCATTTGAGCTCAATTCATTAAAAAACAATCTAAGCACCTCTGCCGCAACAGTCTTTATATTTCATGGGGAGACCGTTAGGACGCTTTTTACCACATGGGCATGGAGCGTTTTTACCTATTTTCATGGCTTTGTTTGACTGCTTGCCGCCGCGGGCTTGCGGACCGAAGAAGTTTTGTGCGGAAGCTCTGAAGTTTCCTGCCACACCACGGCGCTGTAGATTCTCATCTTTTCTGATACGAACAGTGAAAATACGTCTTACGACTTCCTCTTTAATAGCGCCAATCATCTCTTCAAACATATCGAAACCTTCGCGCTTATATTCGTCAACGGGGTTTGTTTGAGCATATGCACGGAGGCGCACAGTATCTCTAAGACTCTCCATGGCATCAATGTGAGTCATCCAAAATTCATCAACAACTCTCAGCATTATGACACGTTCGAGTTCCCTCATCAGAGGGGTATCGGAGCCGGGTGGGGTTCCGAACTCTGTTTCGCGTGCTTTATATACCGTTTCTGCTTTACCTAAAAGTAGCTCATAAAGAGAATCTTTATCGAAACCACCTGACGGGAGTTTAACTTCGTCTTTACTTAAAAATAAAACTTCAAGCGGCTGTAAAACTTCGGCTAATTCTGAGCTTTCACTTATTATATTGTTATCTTTAAACCCTGCGCTCACTGTAGCTTCAACGGTTTCTTCAATCATTGTTCTGATGTTTTGCGTGATATCCTCGCCGTCGAGAACTTTCCTGCGTTGGTTATAAACGATTGTACGCTGAGTATTCATTACATCGTCGTACTCAAGTACATGTTTACGCATTTGGAAGTTTCTGCTTTCAACTCTGCGCTGTGCGGATTCGATTGCGTTGGAGAGCATTTTTTTGTCTATGGGCATATCCTCTTCGAGACCAAGGGCTTCCATCATGCCCATAATTCTTTCCGAGCCGAAAAGCCGCATAATATCATCGGTCAGAGCTATGTAAAATCTCGTTTCACCGGGGTCGCCTTGACGGCCTGCACGTCCGCGGAGCTGATTGTCGATACGGCGAGCTTCGTGACGCTCGGTACCGAGTATGAACAGACCACCCGCTTCTTTGACTTTTTCAGCCTCTACAGATGTAACTTCACGGTGACTTTGAAGTTTTTCGGCAAACATCTTGCGTGCGGAGATGATTTCTTCGTCGTCTGTCTCAGCGTAACCTGTGGCTTCATTAATAATTTCGTCGGTCAGACCTGCTTTTTTCATGTCGCGTTTTGCGAGGTATTCGGAGTTACCTCCGAGCACGATGTCAGTACCGCGACCTGCCATGTTGGTGGCAATTGTGACTGAGCCGAGCGTACCTGCCTGTGCGACTATCTCCGCTTCTTTTTCGTGGTGCTTTGCATTTAGTACATTGTGTGGAACTCCGCGCTTTTTAAGTAAAGCCGCGAGCTGTTCACTCTTTTCAATGGAGACTGTACCTACGAGAACAGGTTGTCCTTTCTTATGGCACTCTTCGATTTGGTTGATTATTGCATTGTTTTTTCCGTTTTCGTTTTTGTATATGACATCGGGGTTGTCGATACGGGCGAGTGGGCGGTTTGTGGGGATTTCTATGATGTCGAGCTTGTAGATTGTGCCAAATTCTTCAGCTTCTGTGAGGGCGGTACCTGTCATGCCTGAGAGTTTATTGTAGAGTCTGAAGTAGTTTTGGAATGTTATTGTGGCGAGCGTTTTACTTTCTCTGGCGACTTCAACACGTTCTTTCGCTTCAATGGCTTGGTGCAGTCCTTCGGAATAACGTCTGCCGACCATTAGACGCCCTGTGAATTCGTCAACAATGATTACTTCACCGTCTTTGACAACATAGTCGACATCTTTGTGCATTGTCCCGTAGGCTTTCAGGGCTTGGTTGATATGATGTGAGAGGGTGCTGTTTTCGAGGTCGGCGAGGTTTTCAAGGTTGAAGTGTTGCTCGGCTTTTTTTATGCCTCGAGCCGTGAGGGTTGATGATTTTCCTTTTTCATCGACGACATAATCGACCTGGATATTTTCATCCTCTTGGGCTTTTTCGTCGATGGTTGCGTATACTTTCTTTTTGAGCCTTGCGACAAAATCGTTGACTTTTGTGTAAAGCTCTGTAGATTCATCGCCTTGACCTGATATAATGAGTGGTGTACGGGCTTCGTCGATTAAAATTGAGTCAACCTCATCGACGATGGCATATATGTGGTCGCGCTGAACCATGTCTCTTTTGTAAAGTGACATATTGTCGCGCAGGTAGTCGAAGCCGAGTTCGTTGTTGGTGCCGTATGTAATGTCTGCGGCGTAGGATTTGCGTCGGTCCTCGTTTGAGATTCCGTGTACTATCAGTCCGACTTCGAGTCCCATAAAGCGGTGAACTTTACCCATCCATTCACTATCGCGCCTTGCGAGGTAGTCGTTTACGGTTACTACATGGACGCCTTCTCCTGAAAGTGCGTTGAGGTATGAGGGCATGACGGCAACCAGTGTTTTACCTTCACCTGTTTTCATTTCGGCGATTCTGCCTTGGTGCAGGACGACACCACCGATGAGCTGAACATGGAACGGGCGCATTCCCAGAACTCGGTCACTTGCTTCACGCACTGCCGCAAATGCTTCGGGCAATATGTCGTCGAGTGTTTCTCCGTTTTCGAGTCGCTGTTTTAGCTCAGGTGTTTTTGCTTTGAGCTGTTCGTCTGTGAGCTTGCGATATTCGTCTTCTAATGCCTCGATTTCTTCTATAATCGGTGCAAGCGTTTTTAGTTCTCGCTCATTGGGTGTGCCAAATATTTTTGAGAATACTTTTCCTATCATTGAGTATGCCTTTCTTTCTTGCTTAGTTATGTAAAGTATTATAACATAAATTTTGTAAAAAATCTATTGTTTATTGAGTATCACCCAATCCACTTACTGATAAGTGTCACTGTTTGGTTCGTTGCGTCAAGCTTGATGTTGCACCCAATCGGCAGAGTTAGCATGGGGTGCATGTGTGAGCAGTCGAACTCTGCCAGTATTGGAAATTTTGGCTTGCCTATCACTTCTAAAAGAACTTCATGTGGTTTGCGGTTTGTGCCTGAGTCTTTGAATTGTTCGTGTTTGCCCAGAATAATGCCTGAGATTTTATCGAATACGCCACTTACTTTGAGCATTGAAAAACTGCGTTCTATTGTAGCAATCGTTGTCAGGCAGTCCTCTATAAACAAAATATCGCCCTCTTTAATTTCAGGCATATAGGGGCTACCGAAAAATCCGCCTATTGTGTTTAGGTTTCCTCCTATAACTCTGCCTTCGGCGGTACCGGAGCTTGCGGTAATCAGCTTGTTTTCATTTTGAACTTTTGGTTCTGTCTGATCTTCCCAGTTTATGAATTCGTCTGTCCAAAAGGCTGGTGTGGGCAGTGTATGTGGCGGGCTCGCAGGGTTTACCAGAATATTGCTGAAGTATTCGTATGTCATATCTAAAAACGGTGAAAACTCGCCAAATGACGCAACAAGAGCCGGTCCATAGTATGTCACCAGTCCGGTTTTTGCGTAAATGCCCAGCAATATTGCTGTCATATCGGAATATCCTACAATGATTTTAGGATTTTTTATCAGCTGATCATAGTCGATATAGGGGAGTAGTGAGTTTGAATTCATGCCGCCGATGGTTGACATTATGCACTTGATTTCAGGGTTTCCTATAAGGCTGTTTAGTTCCTCAGCCCGTTCTGCTATAGTGCCTGAGCGGTAGAAGTCGCTTTTTCCCGTTAAGTTTCCCGCAGTGAGGTTAAACCCTTTGCTTTCCAAAAAGTCCACAGCTCGCTGAAAGCGCTTGGGGGCAAATGCAGTTGCAGGGCTTGACGGTGAGAAAAAGGCTATTGTGTCGCCTTTTTTTAGTTTTTCTGCAAGAATCATGTGCGAGCACCTCCGAAATTTAGATTTATTGGATATTTTATCATATTTTGTTTGGGAGTGCTATATTTATATTTTGTATTTATTGCGCTTTTCGCAGATTGTCGCATTACATGTTAGACTTGTGGAAATTTTGAAAATTGTTATATGAACGCTAATCTTCTCAAACACTTGTAAATTTGCTTCGACTTATGTTAAAATACTTAAATGTTATACATTTTTGATGAAGTGGATAAGCTCAGCGGAAACTTTCACATTCGTTACGCTCCTTACTTATCACAGGAGCGTATTGAGAAAATTGGTAGGCTCAAGTCGGCTTCAAGCAAGGAACTTTCCGCGGTGGTTTACTTACTGCTAAGATACGCTTTAGTGGCTCAGTATGGTATAGATGAGCAAGTGATTTTTGAGTATGGGAAAAATGAAAAACCCTGTCTCAGGAGCTATCCCGAAATTCATTTTAATCTTAGCCACACGGCAAATGCAGTGGCTTGTGTTGTTTCCGGTTCACCGATTGGTGTTGATATTCAGCGCATTACAACAGTTTCAGACAAGGTGGCACGGCGTGTTTTGGCAGATGGGGAATATACGGAGTATTTGAAAAGCGATAGTCCTGATGAGTTTTTTTGCAGAGTATGGGCTATAAAGGAGAGCGTACTGAAGCAAACAGGGCAGGGGATTTCGGCTGAGTTTAAGGACATTATTGCAGATGAGCTGGTCGATATTACGCTCTATCGGGGTGATGGTTATTACTGCTGTGTTACTGAATCTGATTCAATAGTCAAAAAAGTTGGCTTTGAGACGTTGGAATTGTTTTTATTGCGTTAGTTGCCGCAGATACCGGGCAATTTGTTCCGCTTTTTTTCGAGCCATCGGGATCTACACCGCTGTTCTCGAAAAAAAGACTCCACAAACAGCCCAGCATCTGCTAGATTAGTGAATGGTCAATTAGTTTATATAGGAGGAGAAAAATTGAATAATTGCATTTCTGACATTGAGGTAAGGGAGATATTTGAGCTTCTTGCGCAGACAGGTTCGAGCCTTGCTAAGCGGGATATTATAATTGAAAATCGTGAAGATGAGAATTTTCGCAAATTCATAAATTATCTCTTAAATCCATACCTTATAACCGGTATCTCTGAGAAAAAAATCTCTAAACAGACTGAAAAGGAGCCTACACAGAGCTTTGGTGTGTTCGCAGAGCTTATGGAATATGTGCTTGCAAACAATACGGGTAGCGATGAGGTTATCGCGAATATAAGTGCGTTTCTTAGTACTCAGCACGAGCATATGAGAACTTTTTATGCTTCGATAATCACAAAAAGTATGAAGCTTGGGTGTGATATAAAGTCTGTCAACAAGGCTTTTGGTTTTGAATTTCTGCCGCAGTGGGAGGTTCAGCAGTCTTATAATATTGAAAAATCGCCGCTCAAAGAGGGCGAATGGTTTTCTCTTTCTGAAAAATTAAATGGTGTTCGCGGGACTTTCTTTGAGGGCAAAATCATCAGCCGACAAGGCAAGGAATTTGCGGGATTAGAGCATATAATCGCTGATATAGACCGTTTATTTGATGATTCAGATAATTTTGTACTTGATGGGGAGCTTGTTCGCAAGAATGTTGATGGGCTTGCCGATAATGAAAATTTCAGAATCGGAACGGGCCTGCTTGGTCAGGATGATGCTGATAAAAGTTCAATTCAATTTGTAATCTTTGATTTACTCCCTAAAGATGAGTTTAAGCAGGGGCAGAGTGACCGGAAATATAAGCAGCGCCTTACAGAAGTTAATAACCTGCACGAGAAAATACAGAAGTTCAACCTCACTTCTGTTTCTACGGTTAAGATTCTCTATACAGGTGATGACCCAAGTATGATTGACCACTATCTTGATAAAATGGTTGAGGAGGACAAGGAGGGGTTGATGCTCAACCGTGACAGTGAATATAAGTGCAAGCGTCATAACGGGATTTTGAAGATAAAGAAATTTTACACCGTTGACCTTCGGGTTACGGCGGTCGAAGAGGGGTCAGGTAGGCTTTCCGGCATTTTGGGGGCTTTTGTTGTTGATTATAAGGGCAACTCACTTAATGTTGGGTCGGGTATGACAGATGAACAGCGCGCTACGTTCTGGAGTATGCGTGATGACCTTATTGACAGGGTTATTGAGGTAAAGTATAAAGAGGAGAGTAGCGATAAGAAAACAGGGCAGTTTAGTTTGCAGTTTCCCATTTTTGTGTCTCTGCGTGAAGAGGGAAAACAGGAGAGTTATTTCTAGAATATAGAGTAGAAGAGAAGAGGAGTTATTTATATGAGTACAGACATAAAAAAGCCGACAAAGAAAGTGCTTGATGTCAAGCAGATGCTGTTTTATTATTTGGCTATCACTAAGATTTTTTATTGGATTGGCACACTTAATGCGATAGAGAATTTGGGTGAGTTCGGTAATGTATTTATCAATCGCATGATAAATCAGGACATAATGACAATAATTATTTTGGTAGCTATGTCCGTTTTGGATTATTATCTTTTCCGGGGGAAGGATTCAGGCGATTTCATAGCAACTATAAAACTTTATATACTGGGTTTCATAATTTTTATTGCTTTGATTATAGGATATACTCTTTTGCTTGGGTTATTTATAACGGTTAATATAAACGACTGGCCTATGTTTATTTTAGATTGGGCAATTATTTTCGTGGTTATTTGTGTTGGTTTGTACATAAAAGATAGATTTAAAGCAAAGGAAGCGGAGAAGTATTTGCCGAATGCAGACACAAGCGAAGGAAAGCTCGCCATGCTAAAAACGCTGTGCGAAAAAGGCGTACTGACTCAGGCTGAATTTGACGAGAAATCTGCGAATCTGGCTGTGGATGCGTAGCACCGCACCCGCAGATGGAGGGCAATTTGTTCCGCTTTTTTTCGAGCCATCGGGATCTACACCGCTGTTCTCGAAAAAAAGACTCCACAAACAGCCCACCATCTGCTCTACTGTAGCATACCATATTTAATTGAGGTATATTCATTTGAGCGATAAAATCGAAAAACTTAGATTAAAAGCCTTGGAGCTGCCTATGCATCCCGGCGTTTATATGATGAAAGATGCTGTGGGTGAGGTTATTTATGTCGGTAAAGCGGCAAGGCTTAAAAATCGTGTTGTCAGCTACTTTCGGGGTAGTGGTGATGTGCAGTCATTACATGATATTAAGACTGAGCATCTTGTCGCCAACATTGATGACTTTGATGTTACTATAGTTGATTCGGAGTTTGAAGCGTTGCTACTTGAAAACTCACTTATAAAAGAGTATCAGCCCAAGTACAATGTAAGGCTTCGTGATGATAAAGGATATCCTTACATTCGTGTGGATATTGCAAATAGTTACCCTATGTTTAAGATTGTCTCTTTTGCCTCTGATGATAACTCGCTCTATCTCGGTCCCTACGGTGGGAGAAGAGATACTCGAAGAGCTGTGAGCGAGGTGTGTAAGGCTCTTAAATTACCGACTTGCAGTAAAAATATTGCTCGGAGCATCGGTAGGGAACGTCCTTGTCTCAATTATGATATGGGGAACTGCCGTGGTTACTGCCAAACTGCTGATCTTGAGAGGGATTATAAGGCTACTATTTTAGTGGCTATTGATGTTTTTCAGGGGAAAACCCGAAGTCTTATTAAGCAACTGACAAAAGAGATGCAAGATGAATCGGATGCTCTGAAATTTGAAGCCGCTGCGGTTTTGCGTGATAGGATTAAGGCAATCAGAGGTATTGAACAAAAGCAATTTTTTGTTGAAGAACCTGTTGAGGAAATTGATGCTATGCAGAGGGAAAAGGTGCTGAAAACTCACGTATGGCTCGAAACGGCTCTGGGTCTCGACAAAACGCCTCAGCGTATTGAGGCGTATGATATTTCAAACACAGGGGACAGCGATATCGTTGGCTCTATGACTGTGTTTGTCAAAGGCAAGCCGCTCAAGAGGGATTATCGGCGGTTTAAAATTAAGGCGAAAAAGGGGCAGGATGATTACGGCAGTATGGCAGAGGTTGTGACTCGGCGGATAAAGCGTTATCTTGCGGAAGATGAAAAGTTCTCTACTTTGCCCGATTTAATGCTGATAGACGGTGGCGCAGTCCATGCCTCTGTGGTGAAGAAAACTATTGAAGAGCTTGGGGTAAGTCTCCCTGTGTTTGGAATGGTTAAAGATGAAAAACACAGGACAAAGGAGCTTTGCACACCCGATGGTGAAGGTGTCGGTTTGGCGGCAAACCCCGCCGTGTTTGCGCTCATAGGCACAATTCAAGAGGAGACTCACAGGTTTGCGGTTGAGTATCACCGAAACTTGCGGTCGAAGAGTATGTTGGAGGGGTCAGGGACAAAGCCGAAAGATGCCTAAAAAAGCGACATTTGCCCTATTCTTGACTCAAACCGATTTATATACTTAAACGCATCGCTTTGGCGATAAATTATGCCGTGTTTGTGGCATTCTTCGCGGAAAATGCGCATTAGCTTTGAGTTATTTGGACTGCGGCACTCATAACTGCCGCTGAATGTTTGAATATATTTCTCTTTCAGACCGGGGAAGTGCTCATCTAGCTTTTCATAATAATAATCTCGGCTTCCCTCACGCATGGTTGTGCCAAACCCAAAGCATACAATAGCACGAACTTTCGCTCGGACGCAATAGTCCAGTAAACCACGCAGATTTTCCTCAGAGTCGTTTATAAACGGCAAACTTGGGTCAAGCCACACAACTGTTGGAATTTCTGCTTTTCTCATGGTTTCGAGAACTGCAAACCTTTCAGCGGTTGTTGATACATTTGGCTCAAGAATACGGCACAAATCTTCATCAAAAGTTGTCAGCGTCATTTGTACAACGCATTTTGCCTTTGTATTGATCGTATAGAGCAAATCAATATCTCGCATTATTCGGTCGGATTTTGTCAGTATTGCAAGCCCGAAACCGCGCCTTTCAATGACTTCAAGGCAACTTCGGGTAATTTGCAGTTTTTCCTCAAGGTGAATATAGGGGTCACACATTGCACCTGTAGTAATCATGCATGGGTAACGCCTTTTGCGCAGTTGCTTCTCTAAAATACCGGCCGCATCACGCTTGATTTCGATATCTTCAAAGTCATGTTTCATCTGATAACAAGCACTTCGACTGTCACAATAAATACAACCGTGTGTACAGCCACGATAGATGTTCATGCCGTTTTTAGGCGATAAAATTGTTTTATAATCGGCGTAGTGGTAAGTCATTTATGTGTATTCCTCTACTTTAGTGAGTTCTGCGTCCGAGCTTTTTTCCATAAAGCGAACAACCTCGTCAAGCGAATTTTGTGCATGAGCAAAGTCTCCCGAAACCACGGCAATGCCCAGAGTCAGTGTTTGGTGAATGTCCTGTGTGTCCACCTCAGCAATTGATGCATTAAATCGCTTGTGAGTTTTCTCTACAAGACTTCGGCGAATTTGCCGCTTATCTTTTAGAGAAGTTGCATGTGAAATATAAAAGGTGAGCTTTGCGGATAGTGTGTGCATATTCGTTCTCCGGTATTAAATAGTGAGGTCATTATTTTGAATAAATTAAAGTTAATTTTTGCCTTTTGTTTTATGTTATCAATGATCACTTTGGTTGCTTGTGGCGATGATGTAGTATCAGAAGATGCATCTGAAGTTACAGCGAGAGTCACAACTATAACTGCATTAGAGGCGGAGCTAATGATGCTTGATGATGTTATTATCGTTGATGTCCGCAATCAGGATGAGTTTGTGGGGGGTCATATCCCCGGTGCGATTTTACTTCCTGCCCCTGAGATTCGCGAAAATGCTGAGCGAATGTTGCCTGACAAAAATCAAGTTATACTGGTATATTGCAGGTCAGGTGCCAGAAGTGCAGCCGCGGCACGAGAACTGGTTTCTTTGGGTTATACGGAAGTTTATGACTTCGGTGGAATCTTAGACTGGCACGGCGAAATTGTGGGTGGGTGAGTTGGGTAAATTGCATTGACATTGTACTATTATTTATATAATATAAGGCAATAATATTACAATAGGAGATGGTCATTTTATGTCGATATCGAGTGCAGAAATTAAGAAAAAAGCCTTGGAGCTGGGGTTTACGTCTTGCGGGATTATCCCTGCGATTGCTTTTGATGAGTACAGGCAGAGCTTAGATGAGCGGATTAAAGCATTTCCACAAGCAAAAGAACATTATGCAAAGCTGTATGACCTTGTGAATCCACCGAAAGAAGCAAAGTCTATTATTGTGTGTGTTGTGCCATATAATAAGTACAAGGTTTCGGATTTTTTTGACGGACTTATTGGAAAAATGTACTTATTTGACGATAGAATTCCGTACTCAGACGGCTTTCGTGCGAATAAGGAATTTGAAATGTATTTGCAGACAGGCAATCTCAAAATTATACCATACAGTCCGCCCGACAGGTGGGCCGCCGCAAAAGCAAATGTCGCAAAATTCGGGCGAAATAATTTTTCCTACTCACATGAAAATGGTTCATATATCGTAATCGCCACTTGGACTGTAGACAAAGAGCTTGATTATGATGAGATTTCTCAAGACATTCAATTAAAAGAATGTTCAGATAAATGCCATCTATGCGTTAAGGCTTGCCCCACGAATGCAATGACTGATGGATTTGAGATGAATAGGTCACGTTGTGTAGCACAACTTTCTTTTGGTGCTGAAGATTCTTTAGACGCAAAGACTCGTGAACAAATGGGTGCGTGGATTTACGGCTGTGATGTCTGTCAGGATGTTTGCCCTGTAAATAAAGGGAAACTTATAAAAAGTGAAGAATTTCCACTGCTTTCGCAGTTTGAAGATTTTATGAAACCTGAGAATATTTTGACCATGGACGATGATACATACATAAATATTGTAAACCCAAGGTTTTTCTATATTGGTGAAGATGGTTTTTGGATGTGGCAGTGTAATGCGCTACGAAACTTGATAAATTCTGAAAATCCGAAACATTACGAGTTAATAAAAAGTTTCACCGAGCATGAAAACCCGCATGTACGCGAAGTGGCAAAATGGGGTTGTGAAAAACTTGGAATTGAGTGAATTGTATTGGTTCCTCCATTCATTAATTAGTATTTTAACGCTGATAATATCATAATATACGCCGAAAAACAACTGCTATCACAAAATTGAACCACGAACAAAACCTTGAAAATTTGCCGAAAAATGAGTATAATATTTCAAGGAAAGGAATGGTTGTTACTTATGAGAGTTATCAGCGGAGTTGCGCGTGGGCGTAAACTTCATCAGCCTAAGACGGATTCTATTCGGCCATCTAAAGACATGGTTAAAGAGTCCATGTTTAATATTATCCAATTCGACCTTCCGGGTGCGAGGGTGCTGGACCTTTTTGCGGGTACGGGGCAACTCGGCATTGAAGCGCTCTCACGCGGGGCGAAATCGGCGGTTTTTGTGGATTCTGATAGTGAAGCTGTGAAACTTGTCAAGGAAAATTTGAAAGTTTGTGATTTTTCTGACATTTCTATGGTGTATAATACCGATGCGCTTAAATATCTTCAATATGAAGAAAATTTTGACATTATATTCATAGACCCACCTTACAACTCAAATTTGGCACAAGATGTAGTGTTGAAAATTTCAGAGTTTGACAAACTAACTAAAAATGGTATAATGATGTGCGAAACTGCGGACGATTTTAAATTTCCCGAACTTAGGACACCGTATATATTTAAAAAAACGTATAAATACGGAATCACTTTTGTCCACTGTTTCAGAAAAGATTAACACATGCTTTGAGGAACTGATTAGTGAGTATTGCTGTTTATCCCGGTAGCTTTGACCCGGTTACGCTTGGACACCTCAATATCATTAGACGCGCGGCATCAATTTTTGATGAGCTTTACGTCTGTGTTATGGTAAATTCGGACAAAAAACCTCTTTTTACACGCGAGGAGAGGGAAGATTTTATCAGGCGAGCCACTGAGCGATTTCCAAATGTTCATGCACAGTCGTCAGATAAATTGCTTGTTGAATACATGGAGCAGAGGAAGGCAAAAGTAATAATTAAGGGGCTTAGAGCGGTTTCGGATTTTGACAAAGAGTTTCAAGTTGCCCTTATCAACAAAAACCTAAAGCCCGATATTGAGACACTCTTTATGCCGTCAAGTGAGAAGTACACATACATAAGTTCATCAGCAGTAAAAGAAATGACAAGGTACGGTGCTGACCTAAGGACTTTTGTACCACATGAGATAATAGAGGACGTAATGAGGAAAGTTGAAAGGGAGGGGCTTAAGTTCAGATGAGCAGCAGAATTCCGGAGATGTTGAATATGCTCCACGGTATGATTACCGAAGCGATTGGTGTACCGCTTGGTGCGGGAAAATGTGTTGTAGATAGGGATAAGGCACTCGACATACTTGATGAAATCAGAGGGCAGTTTCCCACGGAGATAGCCGAAGCAAAGAGACTTCTTGACGCTCGCGCTGACTTTATCAGCAATGCAAAACGTGAGGCGGATGCCATCAAGCGAGAAGCCGAGGAGACAGCAAGGCGTCTTGTTGATGAGCAGGAGATAATAAAAGCCACAAGAGTCAAGAGCAATGAAATGCTCGCATATGCCGAATCATCGTCAACAGAGCTGCGCCGTGCGGCAAACGAATATGTAGACGATGCCATGCACCGTACTGAGGAGGCACTATCAGTCGCACTTGACGAGATAAAGCGTTCAAGACAAAGATTTCGGCAAGCCGCCAGAGTTGCGGCAGAGGCACCACAAACTGCGGCACCAACCCAGCCACCGCCGTCAATTGACGTCGACTTATAACTTCGTTTACCCAACATATTATTAGGAGGAAACCAAGGTTGAATTTACTAAAGAGCGAGAAGAAAGAAAACAATGAATTAGAGCTACTGGTCGAAGTGACCCCGGAAGAACTGGAAAAATCCGTAAATGCGGCATACATGAAAAACAGAGGGCGTATCTCAGTTCCCGGATTTCGCAAGGGAAAGGCTCCGCGCAAAATTATTGAGAGAATGTATGGAGCAGAAATTTTCCTGAGCGATGCTCTGGATGAAATTTTACCTGAAGTTCTCCGCTTTATTATGGCTGACAAAGATTTAAACACTGTAGGTTATCCTAAGATTTCCGATGTTGATGTAAAAGACCCAAGTGTTGGAGCTAAGGTTACGTTGATAGCCGCACTGTATCCGGAAGTTAAGATTGGTGAATACAAAGGACTCAGCGCACCTAAACCCGAAACCGCAGTTTCCGATGAAGAAGTTGACAAAGAGATTGAATCAACACGTAACCGTAACGCACGGATTGAATCAGTTGAGCGCCCCGCACAGGATGGCGATACCACAGTTATTAACTTTGAGGGCTTCTTAGATGGTGTGCCATTCGAGGGCGGTAAGGGTGAAAACTACGATTTAGTGCTCGGTAGCGGGCAGTTTATACCCGGATTTGAAGATAAAATCATCGGCATGACTATCGGCGAAGAACGCGACATTGATTTAGTATTCCCCGAAAACTATAAAGAGGACTTGGCAGGGAAGGCAGTTGTTTTCAAAGTCAAGGTCAATGAAATAAAAGAAAAGATTTTGCCTGAGCTTGATGACGAGTTTGTCAAAGATGTATCTGAATTCGACACGCTCAAAGAATACCGCAAGAGTATTATGGAAAATATCCTAAAGACAAGGACAAAGGAAGTCGATGAAACATTTGAAGGACTTCTTATGGATAAGATTGCCGAGCTTATCGAGGCTGATATTCCGTCCGGCATGATTGATGAACAACAAGACCAAGCGCTTGACAACCTCACACGCCAAATTTCCGCTTATGGCATGACTCCTGAGAGTTATATGCAAATGCTTGGAATTACTCCTGACCAGTTCAAGGAGAGAATGCGTGAAAGCAGTGAAAAACAAGTTAAAGTGACACTTGCCCTCAATAAAATTGCAGAACTTGAAAAAATTGAAGTCAGTGATGCGGATATTGACAAAGAGTACGAGGAAGCCTCAGAGCGTTTCGGCGTAAAAGTCGAAGAGTTTAAAGAATCTGTATCTCGTGATGCTTTGGAGCGTGATATCAAACTTAAAAAAGCGGCGCAGGTTGTAAAAGATTCTGCGATTGTCACAAAGTTTGAGGAAGATTCAGAGGCTCCCAAAAAAGAAGAAAAGAAAGAAAAAAAGCCTGCGGCTAAAAAGGCGCCCGCAAAGAAAGCCCCTGCAAAGAAACCCGCGGCTAAGAAAAAAGCTGAAGAATAAGGAGAGTTTATAATGAGTTTAGTCCCATATGTAGTAGAGCAGACCTCACGAGGGGAGCGTTCATATGATATTTTTTCAAGGCTGTTAAACGACCGAATTGTGCTTTTGAGCGATGAAGTCAACGATACGACAGCAAGCCTTATTGTCGCACAAATGTTATATCTTGAAGCGCAAGACCCCGACAAGGATATTCAGTTTTACATAAACAGCCCCGGCGGCTCAATAACTTCCGGATTTGCAATTTATGACACGATGCAATTTATAAAATCCGATGTATCAACCATCTGCATAGGGCTCGCAGCAAGTATG
Source organism: Oscillospiraceae bacterium (assembly GCA_009787625.1). Classification (GTDB taxonomy): domain Bacteria; phylum Bacillota; class Clostridia; order Oscillospirales; family Oscillospiraceae; genus WRMH01. Next base: position 26,938 of record WQSX01000008.1, on the reverse strand, counting down.
GGTGCATTTTTGCTCTCATCGGGCGCAAAGGGCAAACGCATAGCCTTACCAAATGCCGAAATCATGATTCATCAGCCGTCAGGTGGTTTTAGAGGTCAAGCGACTGATATCTCCATCCATGCCGAGCGAATACTCAAAACGAAAGATCACCTCAACAAGATTTTGTCAGAGAACACAGGGAGATCAGTAGATGAGGTGAGAGACGCATCTGAGCGTGACAACTACATGGATGCTGAGGAGGCAAAAAACTTCGGACTCATTGATAACGTAATTTACAAAAGGCAATAGCATTTACCTTGCAGATAATGGGCTTTTAAACAAAGAGGTCCATAACTTGAAAAAAATGTACTGAAAACGCTGGAGGAAAGAAGATAAGATGGCACGATATGAAGATAAGAAAGGCGTTAGATGTAGCTTTTGCGGAAAGCGGCAAGATCAAGTTGAGCGAATCATAGCGGGGCAGGGTGCATCGTATATTTGCAATGAATGCGTTTCATTATGCACAACAATCTTAGGCTATGAGTTTGTTCCAAACAGTGATTTGCCGCTCGATACATTTTATCTTGACGATGTTTTTGGAAACATACCAAAACCGCTCGATATTAAGAACATTCTTGACGAGTATGTCATCGGTCAAGAAGAGGCAAAAATTGCACTATCTGTTGCTGTATATAATCATTATAAGCGACTTAATCATCAGTCAGATAATGATACGGAAATCCAAAAGAGCAATATTTTAATTATCGGCTCAACAGGTAGCGGCAAAACACTATTTGCGCAGACACTTGCCAGAATTTTAAAGGTTCCGTTTGCAATCGCCGATGCTACAACACTGACAGAAGCGGGTTATGTTGGCGACGACGTGGAAAATATTCTGCTCAGACTGCTCCAAGCTGCAGATTTTGACATTGATGCGGCGGAACGCGGAATTATCTACATTGATGAAATTGATAAAATCGCCAGAAAAAGCGAAAATGTCTCAATAACACGAGATGTATCCGGAGAGGGTGTACAGCAGGCGTTACTAAAAATCTTGGAAGGTACGGTCGCTAATGTGCCGCCGCAAGGTGGACGTAAGCACCCGCAACAGGAGTATATTTCTCTCAATACATCAAACATTTTGTTTATATGCGGCGGTGCGTTTGAAGGTATAGATAGAATCATTGAAAACAGATTAGACAAAAAGAGCCTTGGTTTTAATGCTGAGATTAAATCAAAAAAAGATAAGGATCTCGGCGAGATTTTGCAACATGTTCAGCAACACGACATTCTCAGGTTCGGGCTGATTCCGGAGCTTGTTGGCAGACTACCTGTTGTTGCACCGCTTCGTTCACTCAGTAAAGAGGATATGGTCAGGATTTTGCTGGAGCCTAAAAACTCTCTTGTTAAGCAGTATACTGCTCTGATTGAATTAGATGATGTTGAGTTAGAATTTGCAGACGAGGCACTCGGAGCTATTGCGGATAAAGCTATAGACATGGAGATTGGCGCTCGTGGTCTACGGAGTATAATGGAAAAAATAATGCTGCAGACCATGTTTCAAATACCGTCAGATGACGAAATTACTAAAGTTACAATTACACCCGAATGCGTGACAGAAGATGCCCCTCCGCTTATCACAAGAAGTGCCGCAAAATCGCAGACCCATATGGGTACCGATACACTCAGGCCGGGCGAATATGTGGCAGATTCTGTAGGATAGGAAAGGACCAACGTTATAATGGACGAGCTAGAGTTTAACATGACAGAATCTCTGCCACTCTTGGCACTCAGAGGACTTTCGGTTTTTCCGACAATGCTCCTCAACTTTGATGTGGAGAGAGCTTTGTCAACGGGAGCTTTAGAGGCGGCAACAAATGGCGACAGAAGAATTTTTCTGCTCGCACAAAAAGATATGTCAAAAGACACTCCGGCTGAACGTGACTTATACAAAGTCGGGACCATATGTTATATAAAACAGGTTTTAAAAGTTCCGGGCGGTGGTATGAAAGTGCTTGTTGAGGGCAAGTGCCGCGCAGAACTTATGTCACTGCGTGAGGAGAAAAAATACTTTACAGCGGAGGTTCAGCCGCACCCTGAGATAGTATTACCGGCACGGACAGCAAGGAGTGAGGCATTAATCCGAAAGGTAATGGGTCTGTTCGACTCCTATTGCGCCCTCTCGCAAGGCGTTACGAGAGAAACGATGATGCACATATATATGATTACAGACCCCGGTAGATTGGCAGATTACATTATTCAAAATGTATTTACAAAACCGGAGAAAAAGCAACTTATTTTAGACACGATTAACCCACTAAAAAGGTTGGAAATTGTCTGTGATATACTTGCACGGGAAACTGAGGTTTTGACCATTGGACGGCAAATAGATTCAAAACTCAGGTCAAAGCTCGAAAGCAACCATCGCGAACATGTTCTCAGAGAACAGCTTAGAATTATACAGTCAGAACTCAGCGAAAACGGCGGAGATGAGCTTTCTGAGGTTGACAATTACCGAAAAAAAATCCACGCACTCAAACTTGATGAAGAATTATCATCGAAAATTTTAAAAGAGATCGACAAACTTGAGAAACAGAGCTTTGGCAGTGCTGAAGCATCTGTAATTCGCAATTATCTCGATGTCTGTATTGAACTGCCGTGGAATAAAACAACCAAAGAACGGCTTGACATTATTAAGGCAAGGGAAATTCTTGATGACGATCATTTTGGGCTTGATAAAGTGAAAGAGCGTATACTTGAGTTTCTTGCCGTAAGGCAACTTTCGCCCAAAATTAAAGGTGCAATCATATGCCTGGTTGGCCCTCCGGGAGTTGGCAAGACTTCCGTTGCTATAAGTGTTGCAAAAGCTCTAAACAGAAAACTTTGCCGAATTGCCTTGGGTGGCGTGCATGACGAAGCAGAAATTAGAGGTCACAGAAAAACTTATATCGGCGCTATGCCCGGCAGAATCATTACTGCGCTGAAGCAGGCAGGTAGCTCTAATCCTCTTATGCTTCTCGATGAAATAGATAAACTCGGGCGAGACCACAGGGGAGACCCTGCCTCGGCACTTTTAGAGGCTCTTGACCCCGAACAAAATACAACATTTCGTGATAACTTCATGGAAATTCCCTATGACCTATCGGAAGTTATGTTTATAACAACCGCAAATACAACGGATACAATCCCACGCCCATTACTGGACAGAATGGAAGTTATAGAGCTCTCTAGTTATACCGATGTGGAAAAACTCGAAATTGCCAAACGTTATATAATTCCCAAGCAGAGGAAAAAACACGGCATAAAAGCAACCCAGCTAAAACTCACTGACGATGCAATATATGATATTATTTCATCATATACGAAAGAATCAGGTGTTCGTGTATTAGAGCGCGAAGTCGCCGCAGTTTGCAGAAAAACAGCCTCAAAAATAGCGTCAAATAAAATGAAAAAAGTCAACCTCACAGTGGAACTTCTCGACGAGTTTCTCGGTGTGCGTAAATATAAGCCTGAATCTGTTTCACACGGTTTTGAAATAGGCATAGCAAACGGACTTGCGTGGACTTCTACAGGCGGTTCTGTGCTTGAAGTTGAGGTCAACGTACTGAGCGGTAAAGGCAAGCTTGAGCTTACGGGAAATCTCGGTGATGTTATGAAAGAATCTGCACAGGCGGCTGTATCATATATTCGCAGTAGAGCAGAAAAACTTAGTATTCCCGAAGATTTCTATCAAACACATGACATACACATTCATTTCCCCGAAGGTGCAATACCCAAGGATGGTCCGTCTGCCGGTATTACAATGTGCCTTGCGGTAATATCAGCTCTCACAAAATCTCCTGTACGCCGCGATATTGCAATGACCGGCGAGATTTCGCTGAGAGGGCGGATTCTAAAAATCGGCGGATTAAAAGAAAAGACAATGGCGGCGCTTCGTGCAGGTGTTAAGACTGTTATCATTCCATCAGACAATGCGGCAGACCTCGACGAAATAGACCAAACTGTGAGAAGTAAGCTAAACTTCATAACAACGGATAATATAGATGAAATTCTCGATATTGCAATTGATTTTTCTTCCGGTGAGCCAAAAACTGTGATAGAAGATAAAGCTCATATATTAAGTGATGTGGGTCATAGGCAAACCACCGAGGTTTCGATTAAACATTAACGGAGTGCTGTGGTATGAGCCTTAACCTTCATAATGTAGAATTTATAAAATCAGCAGCAAGCGTTGAGGCGATACCTCGTGACGGCTTGCCGCAGATTGTGTTTTCCGGAAAATCAAATGTCGGCAAATCTTCGGTTATCAACAAACTGTTAAACCGCAAGCAATTTGCCCGCGTGAGCGCAACTCCGGGTAAGACTGTCCACATAAACTACTTCTTGATTGACAAGAGGGTTTACTTTGTTGATTTACCCGGTTATGGTTATGCCAAGGTTGCAAAAACAGAAAAGGCGCGTTGGTCGGAGTTGATGGAATCATTTTTTAGGAATCCATTTTATATAACACGTGGTGTAATGATTGTAGATTCAAGGCATAAACCCACAAATGACGATGTCGTAATGGCAAATTGGTTTAAACTTTCAGGTTGTCCGCTCATTGTTGTGGCAAACAAGATTGACAAATTAAAAAAAAGCGAAATAGCTCCGAACATGGCGCTTATCAGAGAAACTTTGGAGCTACCTGATGAAGTGAAAATTATAGAATTTTCAGCAGAAAAAGGTACAAACAGAGACCAACTTATATCGGAGATTACATTAGTTTGAACAAGTTCAAACTAACGGGGGAATGTGCGATTTGCTCCCCCTGCGCTAAGCCGCAAATGATGCACGTTAATGACCATACCTCATCATGGTCGTTTTGTGCCCCAAATAAACAAGAAAGCTATGGTCATTACAATGCTACAAGATTTTTTCACAATGGATTTGCTGTTTGATATTGTAATCATAGCGATTCCGGCACTTATTTGTATAACCGTACACGAACTTGCCCACGGGTTTGTGGCGTATCGTCTGGGTGATGATACAGCCAAAAATATGGGCAGGCTCACATTGAATCCAATAAAACATATTGACCCCATAGGTCTTGCTATGATTTTGGTTATTGGGTTTGGTTGGGCAAAACCTGTGCCTGTTAATATGGCAAACTTCAAAAACCCAAAAGCGGGAATGGCTTTGACAGCTCTCGCCGGACCGCTTTCAAACATCACTCTTGCATTTATTGTTATCTTAATTTTTATACTCTTGCCGTCGCCGCACGGTGGGCTGGGTGTACTCTATAGATTTACTGAGGCGAGTATCTTGAGTCAAATTATTATTCGTATGGCTATACTGAATGTTGCGCTTGCTATTTTTAACATGCTTCCAATGCCGCCTTTGGACGGCTCAAAGATTTTGTTTTCTGTACTCCCTGAAAATTTGTATTACAAGCTAATGCGCTACGAGCGATATGGAATGATTGTCCTGCTCGCCATAATGCTTTTGGGCACTTTTACGGGAATAAATATTATCGGAAACATCGTAAGTGCGCCCGCTAACTCGTTTTTTATTCACGTGAGCCTGTTTTTTGACTCATTGTTCTTTTAGGAGAGTAAAGCATGGAGACTCCTGTTTTTAAGTTAGAGGGAATTGTTAAAGAAAAGGATGATATGTCGGATTTTGAAGGTCCTTTGACACTCATTCTTCAGCTACTGAGCCGTAATAAAGTTGAGATTCGTGATATCAGCATTTCTCAAATTTTGGAGCAATACCTTAAATATCTTGACGAGATGGCTGAGATGAATTTAGATATTGCCAGTGAATTTGTGGCAATGGCTTCGCATCTCACCTATATCAAGACAAAGATGCTTTTATCGGGCGGGGAAGAAGTTTCCGAACTTGAGCAACTGATTTCTTCTCTTGAAGAACTAAAGCGCGGTGATGTCTATGTGCAGATTAAAGAAGTTGCGCAGACTCTCTCGGGAATGTACAGCCGTGATGGTTTGATGATGGCAGGGCCTCCTGAGTTTTTCGAATCAGATGCAGATTATAAGTATGTCCATATCAGCAATGAACTTCTAAATGCGATTGAGCGTGTTATCGGCAGGGAAAATCTTAAAATCGCCAGTAGAAATCCACGGGAGATGGTATACCCCGGCAGGGAGACGTATTCGATTTCCGATAAGATTTCGGAGATTGTAGATAGGCTCAAAAATTATGGCGATGTCATGGTTGAAACACTGTTCGGCGAGAGCAGGGATCGCTCTGAACTTATCGCTATGTTTGTTGCTGTGCTTGAGCTGTGCAAGATAGGCAGTGTGCTTATCTCCGGCGAAGGTGAAGATATGGAGATTTCCTACACGGGCAGTGGCAGGGAAAGTGAGATAGTAGATTTTACGGTAGGGGATTTATAAGACGGCAAATGATGAGCAGTTTTGTGCTTGTAGACTTCAAAAGGAATGGTCAGTTATATGGAGAGTCATGATATAGAGCGTGCAATAGAGGCTATTTTGTTTGTTTCGGGTGAGCCTGTGAAACAGACGAGAATAGCCGCTGTGCTTGGTGTTGACGAGTTCCATATCGATGCGGCGGCAAACAGACTCAGAGATGGTTACAGTTTCGAGAGACGTGGTATACGGCTTGTGAAACTTGAAGATTCACTGCAACTCTGTTCTTCTCCCGATTATGCGGATTTTATACGCCGTGCCATTGAGACCAGAAAACCTCCTCAGCTTTCACAGCCTGCTCTTGAGGTTCTTTCCATAATCGCCTACTTCGGGCCTGTTACAAAGGCTTATGTCGAGCAAATCAGAGGTGTAGACAGTGGGTATACTGTGGGGCTTTTGCATGAACGCGGTCTCGTTGAGCCATGCGGCAGGTTAGATGTTCCGGGCCGCCCGATTCTCTACAGGACAAACCACAACTTTCTCAGGACTTTTGGTATGCAATCGCTGAAAGACCTTCCGGAGCTTCCGCAAATTGAGGGTTCGGGAGATGAAAAAGAGGGGATTCAGACTGCAATTTTAGAGCTTCAGGCTCGTGAGGTTATGATGGAGTCTCAGATGGCGATAGAGGCTGTGACTCAACCCGATATACAGATAGAAAATCAGACAGAGCTTAACTTTGAAGCCGAGGGTTCTCAAAGTGAAACTGATGCAGAGACGGAAAGTGCTCACGAAACTATAGATGCTTTAACGGAGTAGGCTTATGCAATTTTTGCGTATTATTTTAATGTTGCTTTTAGCACTGCTTGCGACTATACTCACTCTTGTGGTTGCTGTGGTTTTATTGGTGTTGTTTCTGCTGACTGCTTTCGTTCGGATTGGTTTTATTGCTGAGTATGGCGAGAATGGGTTTATGTCATGGTACAAAGTTGGATTTTTCAAATTTAGAATGTCTGATGATGACAAGAAGAGTCCGAAAAGGAAAAAAGTTAAAAAACCTAAAAAGAAGAAACTTGATACTGATAAGCTCAAAGAGATGGTAGTCGGCAATAAGGGGGCTATTTTCAATACTTTGAGCACAGTAAAAAAAATTCTTGGTCGGCTTAGGCGTCGGTTACTCATAAAAGAGCTCACGGTTTATTGTACTTTCGCAAGTGAAGATAAATCAAAACTCGCTTTGCTCTATGGTCGGGCAAATGCAGGCTTAGGAATTATTGCTCCTGTTCTCAAGAGGAATTTTCGTGTTAAAAAGCAGGATTTAAGGGTTTCTACTGATTTTGAGTCTGATAAGCTTTCGGTTTATGCTAAGGCTCACGTTTCTATTGCGGTTTGGGAAGTTTTTTATATTATTGCTCCTGTTTTGCCTTTGCTAAAAACCTTTTTGTTTGGGCGCTTTAAGAGTCGTGCTGCGTCTGCTTAGCTTTGGGGATATTTATACATTTTTTACCTTATATTTTTATTTTTGAAAGGATTTTTTATTATGGAAAAGCAACAACAGCCTATTAGTAGCTTGATGGAAGTTTCTATGCAGAAGATTAAGGAGATGATTGATGCTAACACCATTGTTGGTGAGCCTATTTCTACTCCTGATGGTATCACTTTGATTCCTGTTTCTAAAGTCACTTTGGGTTTTGCCGGTGGTGGTACTGATTTTGAGCAGGCTAAGGTTTCTAAGTCGGGTTTTGGTGGCGGTACAGGTGCGGGGATAAATATTATTCCTGTGGCTTTTCTTGTTATTAAAAGCGGCAAGGTTGATATGATTTATATTACTCCGCCAAAATCTACAACTGTAGACCGTATCTTAGATGCTGTTCCCGATGTGCTTGAAACTATTGGTGAGTTTATGGACAGAGGTAATGAGGAAACTGAGGATTAATGGCGGATAGAATCTCGAAGATAATTTCGGCTCATGGTTTGGCTTCTCGTCGAGAGGCTGAGAGGATGATTTCCAGAGGCGATGTCACGGTCAATGGGGAGGTTGCTATTTTAGGGCAGTCTGCTGATGTTTCCTGTGATGTCATCGCCGTTAATGGTGTGGAGCTGAAGGCTAAAGATGCTCCTGTCTACATCATGCTCAACAAGCCGTGCGGTTATTTGTCGACCGCTCGTGATGAGAGAGGGCGGAAAACTATTTTGGAGCTTGTTTCTGATGTGGGTGTAAGGGTTTACCCTGTTGGGCGGCTCGATTTGGACTCTGAGGGTTTGATTTTGCTCACCAATGACGGGGAGTTTGCCAACAATGTTGCTCATCCGTCGGGGGAGAAGGTCAAGACTTATCGAGTCGAAGTCGTTGGAGATATTTCCGAGGCTTATAAGCAACTGGGCGCTCCTATTGAGATTGATGGTTATACTGTTTCTGCCGTGAACGTGAAGATTCTTTCGCATAAGGGTGATAGGGGAGTTTTGAGCATTTCTATCGCCGAGGGGCGTAATCGGCAGATACGGAAGATGTGCTCGGTGTGTAGGCTGAAAGTTTTTTCGCTTCGGCGTGTGTCAATTGGGGAACTGGAGCTTGGTGCGCTTGAGAGCGGCAAGTGGCGATATTTGACTGATAGCGAAGTTGCGTCGCTTGGTGGGTAGTTACAAAAAAATTTTATTTTTTGGAGGAATGAAAAATGCAAAATTTTGAAGATGCAATGAACATAATGGTAGAACGTTTTGCCAAAGACAGTCTTATTGCAGTTGCCACAACAGACGGCGAACGTCTGTATAATCGTATCGTTGACGCTTATTATGAAAAAGGTGCATTTTACATCAGTACACACGCACTCTCAAACAAAGTAAAACAAATCGAAGCGAATCCCGAAGTCGCGGTATGTGCTGTTGATTGGTTCAGCGGACACGGCAAAGGAAAAAATCTCGGTTGGGTTCTTGAGCCCCAAAATGCCGAAATCAGAGAAAAAATTCTCAAAGCGTTCGTGTGGTACAGCGATGTAACCAACGAGCAAGACAAGGATTGCTGTTTTCTTGAAATTCGCCTTACAGACGGGATGTTGATAAAAGATCATCACGCAATACGCTATCAAATTGATTTTGAAAACGAATCTGCGCTTTTAAGTGAAAATTGGGGCGAGTTTAAGTAGCGTATATTCGGCAAATGCCAGAGGTCTGCAAAACGAGAATTTTTGGTTGACTTTTTTGTAATTGTGTACTAAAATATATACATATTTAAGTACACATTGCTTTCGTAGGGAGGTTGATTTTATATGATAGCGGTTAAAACAGTGGATTTGCGAAATGATTTCAAGAAAGTCAGTGACCTTGTTACCTCAGGCGAAAAGGTTTTAATTTCACGTCCTCATAACCAAAACTTAGTAGTCATAAGTGAAAAGGAATACAATGAGCTTGAAAAAGCTCTACGTAATGCGGAATATTTGAAAATGGTGAGTGAGTCACGCCGTCAGCTTGAAGAGGGTAAGACTTACACGTTTACTATGGATGAATTATTCGCAATGGAAGATATGAGCTCTTCTGAAATTCAGGCTTTCGCAGAGGCACACAAGGACTTTTAATTATGAATGTTACTTTTACGCCAAAAGCACTAACGCAATACATAGACTGGCAGACAGAGGATAAAAAGACTATAGCCGTCATATTGATGACGCAAACAGGTTGGAGTATGATAGCGACAATAATGAAAATTTAGTGATTATATCGTGCAAAGGGCATTACGACGACAAATAAGGAGCGATGATTTTATGATGAAAGACAGACACAAATGGAGTGCGGAGCTCAGTGATATTGAGTTTACTTTTATGGACAGGGAGAGCTTTGGTAAGGTGGTTTGGCAACGCCGAAAAGAATTGTTGCTGAAATCAGGTGCTAAGCTCACGCCTGACCCACAGCTTAATAAGGACGGCTCTTTGAATTTTTCGGCGAAATTCGCCAAAACGCTTCGGGCTGACCATGCGGAGAAGATTGTTGATGGCACTACTACAGAGGATATCATTTTTCCGTCTCCGAATGAACTCGGTATATTCTTGCGTTTCGGCGGCGACAATACTTGGCTCAGCTTAAAAGATGAAAATGGCAAGACTCTGCATGAGTGGAGTGTTTATTAATTGAAGTTGGAGTTTCAAATATGAAGTATAAGAGCATCGCTCTTGATGGGCCTTCGGGGTCGGGTAAGAGTACACTTGCAAAAAGAATTGCAAAACATTTTAACATGATTTATGTTGATACAGGGGCTATGTACAGGGCTATTGGACTTTTTGTTTTTCGCTCCGGCGTTGATTCAAAAGATGAAAATGCTGTCAGCGGCTTGCTTGGGCAGATAAAGCTTCGTATGAAATACGATGATTCGGGCTCTCAGCGTATGCTTTTAAATGGTGAAGATGTTTCAGAGGCTATAAGGCTTCCTGAGATTTCTACCTATGCGTCCAATGTTTCAGCTCTGCCTGTTGTGAGGAAGTTCTTACTGGGCATGCAACAGGATATGGCTAAGTCCAGTGATGTCATAATGGACGGGCGGGATATCGGTACTGTCGTTTTGCCAAATGCAGACCTGAAAATTTTTATCACTGCCGACGAAAATGCAAGGGCTTTGCGCCGTTTTAAGGAGCTTAAAGCAAAAGGGGTTGACACTTCTCTTGAAGATGTCGCCGCGGACATGGCTCAGAGAGATAAAAATGACAGCGAGCGTGAGGCGGCTCCACTCCGAGCCGCTAAAGATGCGACACTTGTCGATACCACAGAACTAGATTTTGAACAAAGTTTTCAGGCACTGGTTCAGCTTGTTTCTGAGATTTCGTAGGGGGACGATGGCAATCGTCCCGCTCTTGCCTAAGCACCGCACCCGCAGATGATGGACAATTTGTTCCGCTTTTTTTCGAGCCATCGGGATCTACACCGCTGTTCTCGAAAAAAGACTCCACAAACAGCCCACCATCTGCTAGAATTGTTAAAAGGAATGGTCATTTTTATGAGCAAAAAAGTTAGTCCTAAGTTTTACCGAAACTGTTTTCATATTGTGGGGCCGGTTATACTTTTTTTTCGACCGATTGAAACTGTTGGACATGATAACCGAATTTCCGGGCCGGCTTTGATTTGCAGTAACCATTCGGCTTTGATTGACCCTTTTTTGATTGCATTGGCTCTTGGCATTGATATGCAGATTCGTGTTATTGCAAAAATAAGTCTGTTTAAAATTCCCGTGGTTTCTTTTTTCCTATGGAAACTTGGAATGATTCCTGTTGACAGGAGCACAGTTGATGTAACTTCCGTTAAAATGTCGCTCAGTTATCTCAAAAGTGGGGATAAGGTAGCTATTTTCCCTGAGGGAACTCGGATTTCTTCATTTGATGCAACTGCCGCTAAGAGTGGTGCTGTTAAACTTGCGGAGCGTGCTAAGGTGCCTATAATTCCTGTGTTTATGCCACGCAAAAAACCGTTTTTTAAAAAAAGTAAGGTCATTTTCGGCGAGCCGTACTATATTGAAAAGCTTGACGAAAAACGGACTCCCGATGATTACGCAAAGCTCTCTGAAGAATTGATGGAAAAAATACAGAGTTTGGATCCGGGTGAGAAATGAAACTGATTGTTGCTGAAACTGCGGGTTTTTGCTATGGAGTCAAGAGGGCGGTCGCCATGTGCGAAAAGGCGGCTGATGAGTTTGAGACTTGCTTTACGCTCGGACCAATTATTCACAACGATTTTGTCGTGAACGAGCTTGCAAGCAAGGGTGTACGCTGTGCTGATGACATTTCACAAATTCCTGATAACAGCGTTGTTATAATTCGGTCACATGGTGCGAGCAAAAATGACTATGAGCTTCTTAAAAATAAAAATGCCCACATCATTGATGCAACTTGCCCCGATGTAAAAAAAATTCACGATATTGTGAGTAGCGAATCAGAGTTGGGTAGATTCATCTTAGTGATTGGCAAACGTGACCATCCGGAGGTGAAAGCAATAGCCGGATGGTGTGACGAATGTGAAGTTATCGAATCGCAGGAAAATCTTGCCAACTGGTTAAATATCAATATAAATGCAAAAAAATATCTTTCTATGGTGTTTCAAACGACATGTTCACAGAATGTTTATGAAAGTTGTGTTAACTCAGTAAAAAAAGAGTGTACAAATTATAAATTGTTTGATACAATATGCAACGCTACGTTTAAACGTCAGCAAGAGGCGCAGTGTCTTTCTAAGATAGCCGATGCTGTAATAGTTGTAGGTGACAAAAACAGCTCCAACAGTCAAAGCCTAAAGAAAATTTGTTGTAAGAACTCTGAAAAAGTCTTTTTCGTAAGTAATGCAGACGAACTCGATATAACGGAGTTTAATACACAAAATGTCATCGGCATTACAGCCGGAGCATCGACTCCCGCGTCTATAATTAAGGAGGTCATCCGTAAGATGAGCAATGAAACAAACATGGACGGCACAGTCGTAGAAGACGCCGAGACCACTCTACAAGAGCCGGAATCAAGTCCAAAGCAAGAAGTCAGCGAGCCGGAAGTGCCGGCAGAAGAAACAAAAAAAGAAGCAGCCTCGGCAGAGCAAGATGACGAAACTGAAGAAGATGAGTCGTTTGAAGCTTTGCTTGAAAAGTCAATCAAAACACTTCGCACGGGAGAAAAAGTGTCCGGAATAGTGACGAGTGTCACTGCAACTGAAGTCTCTGTTGATTTGGGCACTAAGCAATCGGGTTATATTCCGATTTCCGAGTTTATCGAAAACGATAATGACAACATCGAAGATGTCGTCAAAGAAGGCGATACGATTGAGGCTTTCGTCATGCGTGTCAATGACGTTGAGGGTATGGTCATGCTCTCGAAGAGACGTCTTGATGCCATAAAAAATTGGGATATAGTTGAGTCTGCACGAGAGAACAAGAGCATTGTTGAAGGTGTCGTGTCAGAGGAAAACAAAGGCGGTATTGTAGTCAATGTCAAAGGTGTGCGAGTATTTGTACCCGCATCACAGACAGGCCTGCCCAAGTCTGCACAGATGTCTGAGCTTTTGAAAAAGCCGGTTAAACTACGCATTACAGAGGTCAACCAATCTCGCAGGCGTGTTGTAGGTTCTATCCGTTTGGTTCAAAGTGATGAGCGCCGTGAAAAAGCTGAGCAAGTTTGGAATGAAATCGAAGTCGGCAAAAAATACGACGGTGTTGTAAAATCTATGACATCTTACGGCGTGTTTGTTGACATCGGCGGAGTTGACGGCATGGTTCACATCTCAGAACTCAGTTGGACAAGAATTAAGCAACCATCAGAAGTTATGTCTGTTGGTGATGAAGTCTCTGTCTATGTTATCTCATTCGATGCTGAGAGCAAGAAGATTTCTTTGGGATATAAAAAAGGTGAGGACAATCCTTGGACAAAATTCACCGAGACTTACAAAGTGGGCGATGTTGCCAATGTTAAGATTGTCAAAATGATGCCTTTTGGGGCGTTCGCTGAAATTTGCACAGGCGTTGATGGCCTAATACATATTTCACAAATTACAGACCGCAGAATAGGACTTCCGTCAGAGGTTCTGTCAGATGGTGAAATGGTTGATGTTAAAATCACTGAAATTGACCACGACCGCAAGAAAGTCAGTCTCAGCATAAGAGCTTTGTTGGAACCTTCAAATTCGCCTGCTGACGATTATGAAAACGAAGAAGAGAATGATGCACCTTCTGTCGTCTATGACACAGACAACCCTCCGCCGATGGAGCAAGAAGAGCTTTCGGAAGAAGCTTCTGAGGAAGAAAATTTATCAGAAGAAGCACCCGAAGATTAGGTTGAATAATTCCCTGAAACCATAGACAAATAGGGCAGTTTAATCATCTAATATCGCACGTTACAAGCAGCAGACAAAAATAGTTTGCTGCTTGTTTTTCTCAAATTTAAAAAATAGTTCTTGCAAAATGCTTACAGATACTGTACAATACCGTTTGCCAAGAAAATAAAATGAAATAGATACAACAATTTACCGAAGGAGGATTTCCAGCAAATGGCTAAGCAAAAGTTTGAAAGAAACAAACCACACGTCAACATCGGCACCATAGGTCACGTTGACCATGGTAAAACAACACTCACAGCAGCAATCACAAGATATCTAAGTCTCAGTGGCAAAGCAAAATTTGAAGCTTATGATGCAATCGACAAGGCTCCTGAAGAGCGTGAGCGCGGTATTACAATCAACACCGCACACGTTGAGTACGAAACAGATGCAAGACACTATGCACACGTTGACTGTCCCGGACACGCCGACTACATCAAGAACATGATTACAGGTGCGGCTCAAATGGACGGCTCAATACTTGTTATCTCAGCAGCCGACGGCCCAATGGCACAAACTCGCGAGCATATTCTGCTTGCTCGTCAAGTTGGTGTTCCTGCTATTGTTGTATTTCTCAATAAAGCTGACCAAGTTGACGATCCCGAACTCATCGACCTAGTCGAAATGGAAGTTCGCGAACTACTCTCAAAGTACGAATTCCCCGGCGACGATGTTCCAATCGTTGTAGGCAGTGCTCGTAACGCTCTTGAATCAACTTCAGATGATTTGAACGCACCTGAATATGAGTGCATCAAACAACTTATGGAGCAAGTTGATTCATACATTCCAACTCCTGAGCGCAAGTCTGACCTTCCGTTCCTCATGCCTGTTGAAGACACAATGACAATCACGGGCCGCGGCACTGTTGCTACAGGTCGTGTTGAGCGCGGTCAAATCAACAAAAACGACAAAATTGAAATCGTTGGTCTTATGGACGAGCCACGCGAAACAACAATCACAGACATCGAAATGTTCCGCAAACTTCTCGATTACGCAGAAGCAGGCGACAACATCGGCGCACTACTTCGCGGTGTTTCAAGAGAAGATATCTTCAGAGGTCAAGTTCTTGCAAAGCCCGGAAGCATCAAACCTCTCAAGAAATTCAAAGGTCAAGTCTACGTCCTTTCAAAAGACGAAGGCGGTCGCCACACACCTTTCTTTAACAACTACCGTCCGCAGTTCTACTTCCGTACAACAGACGTCACAGGTGTCATAACTCTACCCGAAGGTGTAGAGATGTGTATGCCCGGCGACAACATTGAAATGGATGTTGAACTCATCACACCAATAGCTATCGAAAACGGTCTGCGTTTTGCTATCCGTGAAGGTGGCAGAACGGTTGGTTCAGGTGTCGTTATCGAAACAGCATAGCTTAATATCCGGTCTAAGAAACGTTAAAGGGGTCAGATTTTATCTGGCTCCTTTAAAAAAGTTACAGAAAGTTACGAAAAACTATTGAAATTTAGTTTTGTTTAGTGTATAATGTACATCGCATGTAACTAGATTTAGTTAAATTGACAGTAGGGAACTATTCAATGTCATGAGAGTTACCAAAGATTACTGTCGTGTTAAGGAGGCGCTTAATATTGTCGAGTAGAATATTTCAAAGTGTCATTATTCAAATGAAAGACGCGACCGATAGACCTGTCGGAGTTATTGACTCTGAAGGTGTGGTCATTGCAAGCAGCGACTTATCCCTCATAGGCACAAACATCAGCTTTGCTTCCGACATACTGGATGGGAGCGAGGCAGCTACTGTTGCCCATGAAGGAAAAACCTTTAAATCGCTCGGACCCGAGGCGACAGACGATTTTACAATTTTCGCATCAGGTATGGATGATTTTGCAAAAACGTTATGTATCATGGCTTCTATAGCTATAGGCGAAGCAGGCATATATTTTGAAGAAAATCATGATAGGCGCACATTTGTAAAAACAATTATAACGGAAAACATTTTACCCGGAGACATCTATGTCAGGGCGAAAGAACTTAGATTTTCTCCCGATGTAATGAGAGGTGTTTTAGTAATTCGCCTGACTTCAGGTACGAATTTGTCGGCTGTGGAACTTATTCAAGATGCATTTCCTGACAAACAGCACGATTTTGTCATCTCTATTGGTGATACGGAGATTGCACTTATAAAGGAAATGCCGCCAACAAGTGATTTTAAATACTTGGAAAAACTTGCCCAAATGATACTGGAGAAGATTCAAACCGAACTCTCTGTAAGTGCAGTAATCGGTCTGGGTACTCCTTCAAGGCATCTTAGAGAACTTGCAGACAGATATAAAGAAGCTCTCATCTCCATTGATATCGGCAAGGTTTTTGAGCCCGATAAGTCCATAATAAACTACGACACCCTTGGCATTGGAAGGCTCATTTATCAGCTTCCCACAACACTCTGTGAGATATTTTTATCCGAAGTTTTCAAGAGAAATCCCATTGAAGCACTTGACCAAGAGACACTTTTCACCATTGATAAGTTTTTTGAAAACAGCTTAAATGTCTCTGAAACCTCGCGTAAGCTATTTGTACACAGAAATACTCTTGTATACAGATTAGAAAAAATCAGGAAAATAACCGGACTTGATTTGCGTGAGTTTGACCATGCAATCATCTTCAAAGTTGCTCTGATGGTCAAGAAATACCTCAATTCGCAGGAGGCCAAATTTTAAGTAAAGTTTATTTAGCGAACTAACGGTTGAGTGAAAGGTTAAGGCGTATTTTCAAGTTATGATAAGAATGAGCGATGTTTTTAAGGAATATGAAAACGGCACAAAGGCACTAAAAGGTGTATCTTTCGAATTACAATCCGGTGAATTTGCTTTTTTGGTCGGGCCGTCAGGTTCAGGAAAGTCCACAATTATCAGGCTTTTAATCGGCGAAATTGCCCCCTCAGATGGCACTGTCATTGTCAACGGGCAGGACATGGATAACATCAAGATGCGAAAGATGCCATATCTCAGACGGACTATTGGAGTTATTTTCCAAGACTTTAGGCTTATAGAAAATAAATCCGTATACGAAAATGTAGCGTTTGCAATGCATGTCATAGGGGCTTCGAAAAAAGATATTCGTCAGCGTGTTCCATACGTATTAGAACTTGTAGGTCTTGAATTTAAAGCTAAGGCAAAACCTGACGAGCTTTCAGGCGGTGAACAACAGAGGGTTGCAGTTGCGAGAGCACTTGTAAATAACCCCAAACTCATTATTGCCGACGAGCCCACAGGAAACCTAGACCCGGCACGAAGTCTTGAGATTTTAACACTACTCAAGAAAATCAATGAACTGGGTACAACTGTTTTGGTCGTCACCCACGAAAAACCGCTTGTTGATCATTTCCACCAGCGAGTTATTGCAATTGACGGTGGCAGAATCATAAGCGATGCGATGGATAGGTATTACGATTATGAAGGTCAATAGAAATAAGACGTTTTATTTCATCAAAGAAGGCATATCCAGTATTTTTACGCACAGCCTCATGTCATTTGCTTCTGTGTGCATAATTATTGCGTTTCTCGTAATTATGGGAGGTTTCACACTTGTTGCAGTCAACATCAACGCTCTGGTTGGTGAGCTTGAGGCGGACAACATCATTTTGGCGTATGTCCACGAGCATCTTTCAGAAGCCGAAGCCGCCGCAATCGAACATTCTCTGCGTGCCATACCAAATGTTGCAACTGTCAACTTTGTAACTCGTGAAGAGGCTATGGATCGTTTTATAGGAAGAACTGCTGAAGCTCAAGACCGTTTTAGTGAAGTTGAAGCTGCATGGTTTAGGCATCGGTATGAAGTTTTTGTAGTGGACGTCGCACAAATTGCTGAAACTCAGCAAGATTTACGCCACGTACCTCAGATTGCCACAGTCAGTGCAAATCTCGCCATTGCGCAGGGATTGGTCACGGTGAGGAATGTTGTAACTTGGGTATCCGTTATTATTATCGCCATATTGCTCGCAATTTCATTGTTTATTATGTCAAACACAATCAAACTTGCCACATTTGAACGACGAGAAGAAATTTCGATTATGAAAATGGTCGGAGCTACAAACTCTTTTATCAGATGGCCGTTTATTTTTGAAGGATTTATTTTAGGAGTCACAGGTGCTTTGATGGCGTTCGCCTTGGTATGGGGTCTATACAATGTCGCTGTCGGCAGGGTTATTGATTTTGAGGCAGGTCTATTCCAACTGGTAAACTTTACTTCTGACATTGCCATACCCATATTCCTACTCTTTGTGGGGATTGGATTCGGTGTTGGTGTCGGTGGCAGCGGATTGGCTTTAAACAGATACTTAAAAGTTTAAGATAGCTGTTTATATATAGTCGGCAAGTATACGAATCGGGTGACATGTGATCGCTTATGGTCTTTTGTGCCTGAGTGGAGTGAAAGGAATAATTATAAAATGGGTAACAAGAAATTTGTACGAATAATGGCGATTGTGCTTGCTTTTCTTATGTTATTATCAGTTGTGATGGTGGCATTGTCAGTTTTAAGTGATGCTCAGGCATCGGCTCGGGTTACGCAAGGGCAGATCAACCGTCTGCGTGAAGAGAGACGAGAATACGAGCGTCGGAGACGTGAAATTGAGTCAAGAATTAACACTATCGAATTTGAGCGCACGGCAGAGATTGCAAGAAAAGAAGTCCTTGACGATCGCATTGCTCTGACAGGTATGGAAATTGACAATATTCGGGTTACCATATATCAATTCAACAGGCTCATTCGCGAAATGGAATATGAGGTTATAGTCGCTCAAAACAGAGAGGACGAGCAACTTGCGAGATTTAGAAGCCGTGTCCGTGACATGGAAGAGAACGGCTTTATCACTTATCTTGAAATTATATTTGACTCTACCAGCTTTGCAGATTTACTTGCGAGAATTGACTTTGTAACAGATATTATGCGAGCTGACGAAAATGCATACAACGCTCTTGTTGAAGCCCGACAGGAGACTTTGGCAGCAAAAGCGGAGCTTGAAGATACAAGGGCTGAGCTCTATGTAGAAAACGAGAAACTTGATATCAAAATCGCAGAGCTGGAAGTACAGCTTGGTGAAGCAAACCAGTTGATTCGCGATATGGAAGACGATTTAGAGTCTCATCGTGCCTTACACGCGCACGTTCGAGAAGAAGAGGATAGAGTTCTCAGGGAAATTAATGCGGCCGAGCGTGAGCTCGAGAGACAGCGCGAGCTTGAGCGACGGCGCAGAGCTGAGGCGGCGAGAGCTGCCGGCAATCGTAACACAGGTGGCGGCGGCACGGCTGTTGTTGGAACAGGCGAATTTGTAAGACCAACATCTGGTCAGGTAACAAGCCCATTTGGTATGAGACGTCACCCTGTACACGGTGACATGAGGATGCACAATGGTATTGATATTGGTGCACCCCACGGTCAAGCTATAGTTGCGGCTGACTCAGGCACAGTTATTACTTCTCAATTTAACTCCAGCTACGGAAACTTTATTGTTATTTCTCACGGCAACGGGATAAACACCCTCTACGCCCATTTAAGTACGAGGCAAGTAAGTGTGGGTGACACTGTTACAAGAGGACAACGGATAGGGCTTGTCGGTTCGACAGGAGTTTCTACGGGACCGCATCTTCACTTTGAAGTCATCGTAAACGGCTCCAGAGTTAATCCGCTGAGGTGGCTATAGTTTGAACGAGTTCAAACTATCAGGATGTGCGATTTGCTCCCCCTGCAGGGAACCGCAAATGATGCATAAAATGACCCTTCCTTTCATGAGTCATTTTGTTCCTGTAAATTTCGAAAGGAATGGTCATTAAAATGGAGACCTGTAAAGAAAAACGTGTAGTTTCGGTCAAATTTACGTTAACGCTGGTGATTATTTCGTCAGCGTTAACTGCGATATTACTCTCGCTGTATTTCTTTGTTATGTTTACCGGAGACTCGGAGGTCATTGAACAAAACGATGAAATGAGCCGTTTCTACGAAGTTTTGGATTTAGTCAACAGGCGTTTTATTGGCAATTATGACATTGATGAACTGACAGACATCGCGTTACGTGCCGCTGTCGATTCACTTGACCAGTGGTCACACTATATGACGGCTGTTGAGTATGCTGCCTTTTTAGAGACAGCAGACAACACTTATGCAGGTATTGGTGTTGAGGTGGAAAATGACGAGCAGATTGGCGGAATAAGGGTTGTAAACGTACACCGTGATTCAGGTGCTTATAACGCCGGAATCGTGGTAGGTGACGTGATAACTGCGGTTGACGGTGAG
This sequence comes from Oscillospiraceae bacterium, assembly GCA_009787625.1. Classification (GTDB taxonomy): domain Bacteria; phylum Bacillota; class Clostridia; order Oscillospirales; family Oscillospiraceae; genus WRMH01. The sequence goes on along the minus strand of WQSX01000008.1, from coordinate 6,515 downwards.
AGCATAGAGGGTTTTTCGTTCGCAGAAATACGTGCGGCTTTGCGCCGTCCGATTGGTGATACCGCAGACCTCACAGTTTTTCGTGCTGATGGTGAATTTCACTTGCTCACAGTGCGGTACGACATTGTTTTTCGTGACCCTGTTTCCTTTGAAATGCTGGAGGGAAACATTGGCTATGTTCAGGTTCGTAACTTCGACGAACGTTCCTCAGAGAGGTTCATTTATGCTGTGAATACGCTCATAGAGCAAGGTGCTGTGGCATTTATCTACGATGTACGTTCTAATCCCGGTGGTAGAGTAAACGAGATAACTCCAATTTTGGATTTTCTGCTTCCTGAAGGCGACATTTTTGTCGCTGTAAATCGTAGCGGCGTTGAGCATATTACAACTTCTGACGAGAACATGATAGACATTCCTGCGGTTGTGCTTGTAAACAGGTTCTCTTTCAGTGGAGCTGAGTTTTTTGCGGCTATGCTCAGTGAGTTTGATTATGCATACACCGTTGGCTCACAAACTACGGGCAAAAACAGAATGCAAACGACAATACCGCTTGAAAGCGGGGGAGCTCTGGTTCTTTCGACGGGTGAGTATTTAACGCGCAACAGGGTGAGTTTGTATGATGTTGGTGGTTTTACGCCGGACTTTATTATTGAGCTCACTAATGAGGAGTACCGCGAAGCTCTGTCTTTGGGGCCTGACCCCGACATAGACCCTCAGCTTGAAAAGGCGATTTATTTGCTGACATAAGACGTAATTTAAACGAAATTCATTTGACAAAGTATGGTCACTGGCATATAATTCCCTAACGATTGTTTTTTCTGAGATGTACAAAATGACCGCTGTATTTACGAGTCATTTTGTGCCTTAATATTTTAAATGAAATGGGGTTATTATTTTGATTAAAGAAGCAAAGTATAAAATGAGTGAGAAACGTTTGCAAGAATACAAGGAAGAGCTTGTTTTCCTTCAAACTGTGCGTGAAAAAGAGGTTGCTCAACAGATTAAAGAGGCACGTTCATTTGGCGACCTGTCCGAGAACAGTGAATATGACGAGGCCAAGATTGAACAGGGGAAGCTCTACTCAAAGATTGCTGAAATCAAAAATTTGATTGAAAATGCTGAGATTGTAGTCGCTTCCGCAGCCAACGACGTTGTTGGAATGGGCAGTTTTGTAACCGTCAAGGATCTCGAACTTGGTGAAGTTGAGACTTATGAGATTGTCGGCTCTCAAGAGGCAGACCCTGCGGCTCTTAAGATCTCGGACGATTCTCCGTTTGGTAGCGCACTGATGGATAATAAAGAAGGTGCCACAGTCACAGTCGAAGCTCCTGCGGGTGCTTTGCAGTTTGAGATTATTAAAATAAAATAGGCGTGGTGTTGCCGCAGATGATGGGCAGTTTACCCCGGCTTTTCGGGAGCCATCGGGATCTACACCGCTGTTCTCCCAAAAAACCGGGGCAAACTGCCCACCATCTGCTAGTCCGGTGGATAGTTAAAACATAAGTAGTTTAGGATTGATATAATTATGGAAAATAATAATACAAATAATATAACCTCAGAAGAGACTCAGCAGGAACTGTCTGAAATTTTGCAGATTCGCAGAGATAAACTTAAAGCTCTGCAAGATGCGGGTAATGACCCGTTTGAAAAGACTAAGTTTACTCGCACTGCGTTTACAAGAGATATTACTGATAACTTTGAATCTGCCGAAGGTACGATAGTTTCTTTGGCGGGCCGCATTATGGCAAAGCGTGGTATGGGCAAGGCTATTTTTGCCGATATTACCGATGACAAAGGGCGAATTCAGCTATATATCAAGCAGAGTGAGCTAAGTGAAGAGAGTTTTGCTGAAGTCAGAAAGTATGATATCGGTGACATCATTGGTGTTTCGGGGAAAGTTTTCAAGACTAAAATGGGCGAGATTTCAATACATTGCACTGCGGTTGAATTACTTTCAAAGTCTTTGCGACCGCTTCCTGAAAAGTTTCATGGTCTCACCAATACAGAGCTGAGATACCGCCAACGATATGTCGATCTCATAATGAACCCCGACACTCGTCGGACATTTGAGATTCGCAGTGCGTTTATTCGCCATATCCGTGAGTATTTGGATAATAGAGGTTATATCGAGGTTGAAACTCCTGTTTTGGGCACTATTTCGGGCGGTGCTACAGCCAGACCTTTTATTACACACCATAATACATTAGACCTTGAAATGTATATGCGTATCGCCACTGAGCTTCATCTTAAAAGGCTCACTGTCGGTGGCTTTGAGCGAGTCTATGAGATTGGCAGGATTTTCAGAAATGAGGGTATGAGCACTCGGCATAATCCTGAGTTTACGATGCTTGAATTTTATGAGGCTTATGCTGATTATAAAGACATTATGGATTATTGCGAGGAAATTTTGTCATCTGCCGCTATGAAGCTTCTCGGTACGTATGAGCTTTCGTGGAATGGCAAATCTTTGGATTTATCGCCGGGGTGGGAGCGTCTCACTATGGCTGAGGCTGTTTTAAAGCACACAGGCGTTGATTTTATGTCTTTTGAGTCAACAGATGACGCTGTGAAAGCCGCGGCTTCTATAGGCGTTAAAATGCCTGACGGCAAGTCTCCGTCTTGGGGCGACTTGCTTTATGAGTGTTTTGACCAAAGGGCAGAGGAGCATTTGATAAATCCCGTGTTCATAACCGACCATCCTGTGGAGGTTTCTCCGCTTGCTAAAAGAAAACCGTCAGACCCAAGGCTCACCGAACGCTTTGAGCTTTTTATCTGCTCCAGTGAGATGAGCAACGGTTTTAGTGAGCTCAACGACCCTATAGACCAAAAAGAGCGTTTTCAAAGGCAGGCAAAAATGCGTGAAAGCGGCGACTTAGAAGCCGCCATGATGGATGATGATTACATCAACGCTCTTGAATATGGTCTACCGCCAACGGGTGGAATAGGTATAGGCATAGACAGATGTGTAATGATGCTGACCGGTAGTTCGTCGATTCGTGATGTTATATTGTTTCCGACTATGAAACCCGTGGAGTAGGGTACCGTTCAGACCAAAGCCAAAGATGGGTGATTTGTAGAGTTTTTTTGCGAGAACAGTGCAGACGGTTGCGTTGGCTCGCAAAAAGACAGAACAAATCACCAGTCTTTGGCTGATCGACTTGCTTCAATTTATCGCATTTTTGGCATAAATCATGAATAAGTTATGAATAAATTACAGGCAAATTACATCATAAATTCATTGACAATTGTGTCTTATCATGATAGAGTTAGGCATATATTGTATAAAGGGAAGGTGTTTCATTATGAATTTAAAAATCAGAACCAAAATTATCGGCGGCTTATTATGTGTCTTTCTTCTAGCTGTGGCACTCGGGGCATTCGGCCTCTACACTATATCACAGATTGACAACATGCAACAGGATGTACTACTGCTGACAGAGCTAAATGACACAGCAATTAACCTTGTAACAGCACACCATGTGTGGGTTTATAGGTTGGCATATGCCTTCCTTTTTGATACTGAATTCCCGGGCGGTCTTGACCCTCATACTTGCATATACGGCAATTGGCTTGCGGGAGAGATGCCGCATATGATTGACGATGCACAGCTTATGCAGCTAATAGACGATGTATTTTGGCCGCACTATGATTTGCACGTGCAGGGTGGGATTGCTCTTACGATGAGAGAGGAAGGACGCATGGAAGAAGCGTTGGCTCTGCTTTCTGAAATTGTATTCCCCGCCGGTGTTGAATCCACCACCAGGATAACTGCACTTTCCGGTCGCTATGAGGAGCTCCGCGACTATCAGCTTGAGCGTGTGAGCGAGTTTGTGTCACGTTCAATTTGGATTGTAATTGCCATTTTTGCAGTGGCATTGATTGTATTCATCCTGCTGAGCGGAATAATTACAAAGAGCATATTAGCACCTCTGAGAGTTCTCTCCTCGTGGATGAAACATGCAGGTGCCACCGGCGACATTTCCCTATCTGAGGAAACCCGTAAAAGTATAGAAGATAAGAGCAAAGTTGATGATGAAATCGGTGCAACATATAAATATACCAGTGCTTTTGTTATGCGAGTCATTGACGTTGCCGAAAAACTAGAAATGTTTGCAAACGGTGACTTGTCACGCGAAATTGAATTGCTGTCAAGCGACGACACCATGGGTAAAGCCCTCAAACGCATGACGGACAACCTTAACAATATGTTTGGTGAAATTCAATCATCCACATCACAAGTTTCTATGGGTTCAAAGCATATTGCAGACGGTTCACAGGCACTGGCAAAGGGTAGCACAGAACAGGCTGCAAGCGTGGAGCAACTCAGTTCTTCTATCAGCGAAATAGCGAAAAAGACAAAAGACAACGCCGACATGGCGGGTCGTGCCGCAATGCTCGCAAATGATATAAAAACTAATGCAGAAAAAGGCAGTGGTCAGATGGATGAAATGATGATGGCTGTTAAGGATATCAATGAGTCCAGCCAGAACATAAGCAAGGTCATAAAGTCTATCGACGACATTGCATTCCAGACCAACATACTTGCCCTTAATGCGGCAGTTGAAGCTGCAAGAGCCGGTCAGCACGGCAAAGGCTTTGCGGTGGTTGCGGAAGAGGTTAGGAATCTTGCATCTAAGAGTGCCGAAGCGGCTAAGAATACTGAGAGCCTGATAGCCGATTCTATAGCAAAAGCAGAACTAGGTTCTAAGATTGCCGACGAAACCTCAGCAAGTCTTGTGGAAATTGTTTCGGGAATTGATGAAAGCAATAAACTCGTAAAAGAAATAGCCCAATCGTCCGAAGAACAGTCTGTTGGCATTGAGCAGGTAAATAAAGGCATAGACCAAGTGGCGCAAGTTGTTCATCAAAACAGTGCAACAGCAGAGCAAAGTGCAGCCGCCTCACAAGAAATGAGTAACCAGTCAAGTATTCTTGATGAATTGATTTCACGCTTTAAGCTCAGAAAGACCAGCTCAACATTTAGTTTGTCAGCAGAGGCTTCTGCACCGAGTACAACAACGACGCCGAGAGACGATAATTTCTTATCAGAAGATGGCGACTACGGAAAGTATTAAGCCTGAACAAGTCGACATAATTCCGGCTGGAATTTTTCCAGCCGGAATTATGTTAGAATGTACTTTACTGTTGCTCTATATGTGGTGGCAGTGCGCTGAAAGCATTGGGGTCTCTGTCCAGAGCCATCCGCATTCTGTAGCGTGAAGCCAGTGCTTTCATCATGTCAGACTGCGCATTCAATTCTTCTGCAGTGGCAGAAAACTGCTCTGCGCTTGCCGCCGCCGCTTGCACACGGTCGGCAATTTGCCCTAATCCGCTGTTTATGTTGTGCATTTCTCGGGTCTGCTCTTTCACCATATTGCTGACTTCGCTGACAAGCTCGGCGTTATGGAGGATAGATGTACCCACGGCTTCAAGGTTCTCATTGGCTTTGGCGACAATGCTCATTCCCTGCGCAACAACTTTGGCATCGCCTTCGATAATCATAGCGGTTTCCTTTGCAGCCCCAGAGCTTTTAGCGGCTAAATTGCGGACTTCATCAGCGACGACGGCGAAGCCCTTACCGTGCTGGCCCGCCCTTGCTGCTTCAACTGCTGCGTTTAGAGCGAGAATGTTTGTCTGGAAAGCAATATCGTCAATAACCTTAATTACCTTGCCGATGTTTACAGCACTCTCGTCAATTGAGTGCATGGTGTCAACTGTCATCTGCATAGATTCCTTGCATTTGCTTAAAAGTTCAACGATGGATTTGGTGTTGCCCATTGATTCATCGGTGGACTTTTCGCACTTTGAGACCATCTGCAAAACTTGCTCCAAAGATGCTGTCAGTTCCTCAATGCTTGCCGCTTGCTCACTTGAACCGGCAGCTATACCTTGCGCTGAAACGGAAACTTGCCCCGCACCCGAATCCACCATTTCAGAAGCCGACTTTATCTCTCCGATATCAGTGTTTAACTTGTCTACCATTTTGAGCAATGGTTGGTTTATGACATCGAGTTCACTGAGTGTTTTAACCTGTACGGACAAATCGTCAGCGGTAATCCGATTCATATTATCAGCAACTCCGTTGAGATATTGTACGAGTTTTTGCATCTGCCTGAAGATATGTCCAAACTCATCTTTTCTGGTCGTAAACATATCAAAATACATCTGCTCTTCGGCGCTGACCGAAATATCTGCCTTATCCCCAAGCAGAGTCCAACACTCGTTGTTGAAAACAATCGGCATTTTAATATCTCTTACTATAGCTACAGTAATTGCCATAATAACCAGCACTCCCACAGCACCGGCGACGAGCACTAATTCCGCTCCACCAAAAATCCCGGCGGTAGCTACGGCAATTGATACCAACATGGATATTAACGATATTAAGAGAAACTTCTTTGCCAAATTTATATTTTTCATATTAGTGACCATTCCTTCTATTTTATAATTGCAGCCTAAGATTACTGCCCGATACACCCACTTGCACCCTTATCAAAAGGTTTACTTTTTGATAG
>WQSX01000007.1 GCA_009787625.1 Oscillospiraceae bacterium | reverse complement strand
TCCACACAGCGAAACCGCGAGAAAGCGATAGCAACAGCGCAGATATTGGAACGCACACTAACGTTCATAAACAACTCATCAATGCAGATACAAGCACAAGATCAATCAGGTTGCAACCTAGAGACTAGCCAATCACAAAAGGCTTTAGCGCAGCATTCACGAATGGAGCATGTGAAGAATGGCGTTCATGTTTTTTGCGAGATAAGAATGTAGCAAAATCCAGTCAAAAAATGTAGCGAAATTTTGAAGCAATCATTAAGTATTATATTTTTATTCTATAGTATGTTAAGACCAAACAATCTGATGTATAAGGGCTTGAGAGACTATAAAATATCAAGTTGCGAGTCAGCATGAGCTGTATGGGAAGGTACGCAAGTAAATTGGGATTTATTACACTTTTTTATCGGAATAAACAATGGGTAGGACATTACACCAAATATCAGTGCGGAGAAAAAGATAGACTATGTGTTGAATCAAGGAGACAAGCACAATGAGAGCAATAGTAGCATTCGATAATGAAAAGTACATAGAGCTCGATAGCTTCAACTACAGCTATGACCAAGTAGGCAACATCACTCAGATAGACAAATTCAGAAAAGAAATTCAATCTGACAGCGGAGTATTCAAATATGGCTATGACAACCTCGGCAGGCTAACAGAGGCAACGAATAATCCTGTAGGGGACGGTTCGAATGTAAAGACATACCACTATGACAGCCTTGGCAATCGTTTGAGGAGTGTGTATAATTGGGTGGAGACAAAGCACAGCTACAATGCTAGAAATCAGCTCATACAGACAACTGAGCCTGACATAATCAAAGAATACAGCTACGATGCAAGAGGCAACTTGAAGAGCATACTTGAAAATGGTACGCTTACATCTAGCTACCTCTTTAACTCAGCAAACAGAATGGTTCAGGCAATCACGCCAAAGGGTAAGGCTGAATATGAGTATAATGGTTTCCTCAAGCGTGTGAATAAATTAGAAGAACTATGTAGGGGCGATTGTCCCCAATCGCCCGATGTTACGGCTTTCTCAGAACTAAAATACACGCTTGACCTGACTAAGCCGTACAATGATTTGCTTACAATAGGCGACCAACGATTTGTTTGGGGTAATGGACTGCTACAATCTGAGGGCAGTGATGAGTTCAGTTATCTCAGTGACCATTTGGGTTCGCCAATTAGGCTTATGGGTGCAGAACAAGAATCTCTTGCTTATGATGAGTTTGGTGTGCCGATGGTTGAGGCGGGCAACAGCGCACTGCATAATCCATTTGGGTTCACAGAATATCAGGCTGATAACATCAGTGGGTTGCACTATGCTCAGGCTAGGTACTATGCGCCGAGTTTGGGTAGATTTGGTGCGGAGGATACACATTGGCATACTGGGAATATGATTTTTGGGGATGTAAAGCTTGGAAATTTACCAAATCCATACGCAGTCAGGCAGAGTTCAAACTTGTATGATTATGGATTGAGTAGCCCTATTAAGTACATTGACCCACTTGGTAAAGATGTGTGGCTTGTCCATGGAACAACAGGAGTAGCTTCCCAAAGTGGATCTGATGACGGACTGCAACACTGGCAGACGGATAATATTTATAATCCATCTGATTTCATAGAATTCCTCGGTGGAATATTCAATCAAACTATTCGATATGATTTCACATGGAGAGGAGGAAACAGTACCGGTGACAGGCGTGATACGGCTACGGATTTAGCAGACCAAATAAGAAATGCTCACATAGCAAATCCAAATGAACCAATCCGAATCGTAGGTTATAGTCATGGAGGCAATGTGCCGATTGAAGCTGTAAATATATTATATCAACAAGGTATTGATGTCGAAACCCTCATCACAGTCGCCACACCGAACCGAATAGCTTATAGTTTGAATAGAAATGTTTCGGTTGGGCAATTTATTAACATCTATAATCGCTGGGATGCGGTTCAAATGATAGGTGGAAATGATACGCCATGGTTTGCTCATAGTTTCTGGGAGGGGGCTTGGGACGTACTAACCATGTTTTCACCTGTAAGAAATACTGCGCGAGGGCGTATGGGTGCTGAAAATGTTCGCGTGACAACAGGTGTAAGTAGACTTGCTTTATGGAATTGGTTTTACAGCAACCATGCTCTTATGCATAGCAATATAGAAATATGGGAAAAATACATTTTGCCACTCTTAGATCTATCTGAGTTTCAACTGGAATCAACTTGTAGTCAAGGAGGGTCTTAATGATAGTTTGGACTATAACTTTAGCTATTATTGGTGGTGGAGTTTTTGCTGTGTTTTGTTTGAATAGGGGTTCAGCTTGGAAACATTCACGTATTACCTTCTGGCTACTCATCTCGTTCATTGCAATTGCTGTAGCACTTGTTTCAACTACGATAATTGTACTTAATTTTCAATGGAGAGCACCACCTGAACCTGAAATAACTTACGGAGAGTTTCCGTTTAGGCTTGAGTATGAAATAGACGGCGAACATTTTGTAATAGAGGATGTTTTGATTGCTGAGTTTAGAGGAAGTTTCAGAGGGAATCCAACAACCCGGCCTTGGCGGAGCTGGAGTCGCACCCTTTTGTATAGTAACGTAAATGATTTGAATGGAGGTCGGTTTCTATTGCATGAGACGGATGGGGTAAGCATTTATTTTAATCCAGGAGATGCAAGGTACTTCATGGGATACCTAGGACATATTGAGAACGAACCCGTTCCGGGAACGGCTCCCGGCATTATGCCATATATCAGAGTACGTTATCCTCACAATAGACCTTTTATACCCGCTGTTAGAATTGAGGACGCACATGAACTTTTAGCAGAACATGGAATAACTTTAATCAGTTGGGAATACACCCCCCCGATAGTGAATAGATTTGGATAGGTAGCGAAAGGAGCAAGTGTGTGGGCGAAGTGTCACGATTATACTACCACCATTGCCAACATAAATACTAATATTGTAAATAAAGGTGGAATTTTACACAAATGAAAAAGAGAACAATATTATATGTAAAGACGTGGCCTGAAAATAATCAGATTATCTATAGTGGGATAACATTTGCAGAGTTTATTGGCTTTTTGCCTAAATGTGTGGAAAATCTTATGATTATTTCAGGTGAGTGTGATGCTATAACTTTAGATACGAAGCACGAACGCTGTTTCAATTTGTTTGAAGGGCAAGAACAAGTGCAAAGACTCGCAATGGAGCATATTTACAGCTTTGGAGATTTTTGTTTTGTTGACTATGCTTCTCCCGATGACTTGCGCACCCTAGGTGAAGGACAAATTGCCGAACTCCTTTACATGGGGCATATGCATAAGCCGCTAGAAAATCCTTTTTTCGACCAAATACAAATGATATTCGTATCAAGAGCAAATCTCGTCATATTTTGACCACTCTTTCAAAATCTGCGCGAGTATTTTCAAGTTCAGTGAAATCTGTTTCTTCAAGAGACTCATCGACAATTGAGTTAACAGAATCTATAAACTTGTTGAATGCTTCTAATTGCCTTTGTGACCTGGTTTTCTGGGGGTGTAGTTCTCTATCGGTAATCATGACATAAACCTCTACGTTATCCGGAATTTCCGCAGGTTCAGATGAAACAAACTGTCCGCTTCGAAAATATCCTTGAAGTGTCCTTAACATAGATGCTCTCCCCTTCCACTGATTTAGATTGATTCTGCATATAATTATCGCAACTATTTCCTGTTACCATTATAGCGCGGTGCAACACAGATTTCTACCACAAATTCTTCAATGTGAAGCAGAGGGACGGGGGTTGCTGCTTAGAAGAATACTTAGGAGACACGACCGCGACGGTTTATTTTCTGTATATAATGTTTATGGAACGCGAGATTATTGTCAGTGCTGTGATATTATTCTGATGTAAGGCTTCAGAGTCAATTACGCATGGTTTCTTCCATACTTTGTTGCAGCCTCATGTACTGCTTCAATGCTTTGCCCTTGCCACAAATTATCCTGCCATTCGGTATAATTGAATGTATCACGTTTGACCATGCTGATGAATCGTTCTGCATCTACTGCGCCAAGAGTTGCTATAAGGATATTCATATCTGAAATTGCCGAGAGTGGCACTTGGAGTCCGGACGGTGCGAACCGTAATAGGACATATCGGCTGAAGTAAAAACATAACAACCGACTAAAGAATGTCGAAGTCAGGGTCGATATTTTGGTCTTGATTTAATACGAGTAAGCACGTATAATTTATATAGGGGGGTGGCGTAGTGCAGATTGACTGGAATGAGTTACATAAATATAGAGAGAACAACCGTGTCGAAGCAAAAAAAGCGGTTGGCGGTCTGCCGCGTAGTATTTGGGAGACATACTCCTCTTTCGCCAATACTGTAGGCGGATTTATATTGTTGGGTGTGGAAGAACAGGAAGATAAATCACTCCGCGCCGTCGAACTTCCCGACCCCGAAAAATTAGTGACGGATTTTTGGAACACTATAAATGACCGGCAAAAAGTTAATGTAAACATTTTAACCAATAAAAATGTTTACATCGTCGAAGCTGACGGACATCGCATTGTTGTGATTGAAGTTCCGCGCGCTGACCGCAGGGACAGACCAATCTATATTGGTGCTGACCCTTTTGCGGGTTCATATCGGCGCAACGGCGAGGGCGATTATCACTGCACAAAAGACGAAGTGCGGAACATGATGCGTGACCAATCAGATGTTTCACAGGATTTGCGAGTATTGGAACAACTTGACTTGGATGCTTTTGATTATGAAAGTGTTCGGCGGTATCGTAACCGTTTGCAAAATTTGCGCCCCGACCATGTGTGGGAGAACCTTGAGCATATTCCGTTTTTGCAAAAGATGGGCTGTGTCGGGCGCGCCGAAAGCGGAACACTCCACCCAACAGCGGCAGGAATTTTAATGTTCGGGTTTGAATACGAAATAGTAAAAGAGTTTCCGGCTTACTTTCTTGATTACCAAGAGCATGACGATGAAACCACTCGTTGGACTGACCGAGTTGTTTCCAATCTCGGCGATTGGAGCGGAAATATTTTTGATTTTTATTACCGCATTTGTAATCGTATCGCCCATGACGCAAAGACCCCTTTCAAGCTGAACGGCATAACCCGTATCGACGATACACCTGTTCACAAAGCATTGCGTGAAGCACTCGCAAATGCGTTAATTCACGCCAATTATTACGACAGGCGCGGTTTGGTAATTCATCGCTACCCAAAAAAAGTTATTATCGCAAACCCCGGCAGTTTGCGTGTCAGCATTAGCGATGCAGTGAGCGGTTTCTCAGACCCACGCAATAATACTTTGGTGAAGCTATTTAACCTAGTTGGAATCGGCGAACGTGCGGGTAGCGGCGTTCCAAATATTTATGCTGTTTGGAAAAATGAAGGATGGCAAGAGCCGAAACTGGAAGAGCAATTTAACCCCGGCAGAACTATTTTATCGTTGATGTTATCGCCACAAGACAATAGAAAAGTGGCGATAAAAAGTGGCGATAAAATTAAAGTGGCGATAAGCGAAGTGAAGAAAAAAGCGATTGTTGATTATCTCTCAGAGCATGGCTCATGTAAGGCGAGCGAGTTGTCAGAACTGCTTGAAGTAAACGCATCTCGTACCAAGGTATATCTGAAAGAACTCATCGCAGACAATCTTGTGATTGCAGACGGTGCGAACCGTAACAGGACATATCGGCTGAAGTAAAAATATAACAATCGGCTGCATTTATGTCCAAAAAATGCAATCCACCTCAAAAACGAAAAGAGCAACAAACGCTGGCGCAATCCCGAAGTTTCGTTAGATGAAATTATTGAAGCCAACAACCATACAAAGTAAGGGGGTGCCGAAAATGCTCACAAAACAGAACATTCACAAAGCGTATTTGTTGGTTAGTGCGATTGTGGTTTTACATGGCACTATACTTGCTATGAGTTGGCAAGGGCATTTTGATTTTGTTGCCTTTAGATATTACACAGCATTAAGCAACTGGCTTGTTGTAATCAGCTTTTTCGCCATGCTAATCCTGTATAACAAATTGGGCAAATTTAGGAGTTATTTGTCCGTTAGTGCGATAATCGGAATTATGATTACAGGGCTTGTTTATAATTTGGTGCTTATACCGAATGTGGAGTATATATCACTCGCCACTTATTCAAACTTCATAACTTATTTGGTGTCGCCAATATTAGCACTAATTAACTACTTTGTTTTCGAGGAAAAAGGCAAACTAGCCATAAAGCATATTTGGGTTGGGATGGCACAACGCAAAAACAAAGAGGCGACTGCGTTTGCAATCGCCTCTCCTATCGTTATGGCTGAAATTTATTCCGGAACTAAGCTGTTAATGTCTACGATTAGGCTGATTGAGCCGTCTCCCAGGACTGCGCAGCCGCCTATGCCGTGCATACCTGTGTTGTGCTTTTGAATGTACTCAGGCAGAGGCTTGATGACAGCTTGCTGTTCACCGATGAGTTCATCAACAAACAGGCAGAATGTTGAGGTGTCAGTGGAAATCATTACTAGAATTCCGTTGTCGAGAGTGTCGAAATCAGACTCAATATTGAAAATTTTGTAGAGCCTGAGAACAGGGTAGACCTCTCCTCGAATCATAATCATCTCACTGCCGTCAGGATCGAGGAAAACATCACCATCGTTAGGCTTGAAGCTCTCTTGAATGGACAGCATGGGAACGATGAAGAGGAGTTTTCCGACGCGCAGTTTCATACCGTCAATAATAGCGAGAGTGAGTGGGATGCGGATTTGAATAGTCATTCCCTCGCCCGGTGTGCTTTCGAGAGATATAGTTCCACCGACCTTGTCGATGTTACGGCGAACAACGTCCATACCAACACCACGACCGGAAAATTCAGTAACTTGCTCGTTTGTTGAGAAACCGGGGTGGAAAATCATTTGGTAGACTTCTTTGTCGGTATATTCGCTGTCAGGTTTTGAGGTGATACCCTTTTCGTTTGCCTTGCGCAAGATGGATTTGCGGTCAAGCCCTTTACCATCGTCTGAAATGAGGATAACGACATCGCCGCCTGCGCTTCTGGCTTCTAAAGTCAATGTGCCTTGTGCAGGCTTTCCTGCTTTGAGTCGTGCGTCCGGCTTTTCTATTCCGTGGTCAACAGCGTTACGGATAAGGTGCATGAGTGGGTCGGAGAGAGTATCTATGATATTTTTATCAACTTCTGTCTCTTCACCGATTAATACAAGCTCAACCTCTTTGCCAACAGCCTTACTGACATCGCGTACAATACGGCGCATTTTGTGGAAAGAGTTTGAGACGGGAAGCATACGGATAGACATAACGATGTCTTGGAGTTCGTTGATTAGTTTTCTGAGCTCTTGACTATTCTTCTCGAAAGATTCGATGTGAAGATTTGCAACTTCAGGATTCTTTGTTACCATTGACTCAGTGGTAACAATTTCGCCCATGAGATTCATGAGTTTATCGAGCTTGTTGACATTGACACTGATAAAGTTTTGCTTGACAGCATTTTCTGTCATAGATTGTGCTTTCTCTTCGACTTGTTGTGATTTATTATCCCCTTCAACAGGTGTTTTGGCTCTCATGGAATCAGGGAGCTCATCGCTGTCGGGGGGCATTGAAATGACACTTGAAGTATCAACATACATGATAGAGTCGACAAGTTTTTGGAGAGAGTCGGGGTTTTCTCCTGTCTGAACGAACATGGTAAAGCCATGCTTGATAATCTCTTCACTACTCGCCTTTGAATCTTCAAGATCGGACGGGAAATGAACAATCCTTTGGCAATAATTATTTAATGTTGTGACTACACCGAATGCACGCAGATTTTCCATTTGGCATCCGAGCTCAAACGTAACTTTTATTTTATATAGCGGAGTGCCGTAATCGGTATAGTCTACATCGGGAGGCTCATCTGATGAGTCTTCCGAAACCGGAGCTTCACTTGCCACGGGTGCTGAAGCAGCGACATTGTTCGCTTGAGTTGGTGCAGGGGCAGGGGGTGGAGGTGGCGGGGCAGGAGCGGGTGCCGCTCCTGTGATGACATCCGTATAACGGTGGATTTTCTCGCTCAGTGCGGTAAAATCGCCGTCTGATTCTGCACCAGAGAGAAGCTTTTCGACTTCCTCTTTGAACCTGTCTCCTGATTCAAGAACAAGCTCAGTGACACCTTCAACAGCTTCAGCATCTTTACGTGTCTTACCCTCGCGGATTTTGTCAAACATATCCTCAAGAGCATGAGCAAGCTTTGTGAGATTGTCGAAAGACATCATAGCGGCAGAACCTTTGACAGTGTGCATTATACGAAAAATTTCGTTAATGTGGTCATCTGTCAAATTTTTCTCTTTTTCACTGTTGAGTAGTGTTTCTTCAAGAGACTCAAGTAGTTGTTGGGTCTCAAATATAAACACATCTAACATTGGATCTAGTTCACGCATCATAATACGTTACCTACCATTTCATAGAACTTTATTAAAGTGGGCTTTAAATGGATTAACACACAGCCGAAAAGCCAAACAAAATTGGCTTTTAAAATAACACTAGGCGAGTTTCTTTAGTGCTGCGATAATGCCATCTTCTTTAAAAGGCTTAACAATAAAACCTTTTGCTCCGGACACTATTGCATCTCGAACCATTGCCTCTTGCCCCATAGCAGAAACCATAACAATCTTTGATGAGGGATCAATTTTTGTGATTTCTTTGAGAGCATCAAGACCTGTCATTTCCGGCATAGTGATGTCCATTGTTACGATGTCGGGCTGCAGCTCCTTGTACATTTCGACGGCGACCAGACCATTTTCAGCTTCACCAACAACATCATAGCCGTTTTTTGTAAGCATGTTTTTGATTGATATTCGCATAAATGCAGCGTCGTCAACGATTAAAACTGTTGCCATTGTTCATCCTCCTAGTTATAACAAGTTTCCTCAAAAAAATAAATTTTATAATTTCCGTTAAGCAGATATAAAGTCAACTAAATAGATTTTGTACCTAAGCCTACGGTTTTTATACTGAGTAATCCGGTGCTTGTGTCGAGCTCTATTGTTCTTCCGTGCGAACCACCGGTGTCGTTTGCAAGTACAGGAATTGAGAGTTGCTTTAAAATTGCAAGCCCTGCGGCGGCGTTTCTCTCGCCTATTTTAAGCAAGTCATTATTTTGACTCTTACCGAACATATGTGCCCCTCCGGCGATTTTCGCAACAAGAGAAGCTCTTGATGCGCCGAGTTTTATCATTTGGTTCAGAAGTTCAACAACGGCAGAATCAACAAACTTAGCCTTGTTTTGACCTTCAAACCCTTTATATGACGGTAACATGCAGTGAGCCATGCCGCCAATTTGACTTTTTTTATCGTAAAGCGTAATACCAACACATGAGCCCAATCCTAAAGTAGTAAGGTTATCGGGCGATTGGGCTGACTTGAGGTCTGCCATGCCAACAACTAACACTGCCATAAAAATGACCATTCCTTTCTGATTCTGCATTTAATTGGTGAGCTATAAAAACTATTTCTTCCCATCTCAGCCATCCAATCCCAATGCAGATATAAGCATTTTATATGAATTATAGTCAGGAATCAAGAAGAAATGTCCGTTTACATCTCCTGCGAGGTCATTAAAGCTCGTTTTGAGGAATAAAACGGAGTCACCAATTTTGCCGTATTCTATGGTGGCAACACTCAAAATGGAACCAAGCATATCAATTGCGAGCTGTGGCACAGTGGGTGTTGCGCTGAGACCGGAGAAATCTGTGATTGCGGTTAAAAACGAACCAACGAGTATATTAGAAATTTCCAGCATGGTATCTTTTTCAAGTTCGGTGAGTTCAAAATCGGGGTCATCTACATTGCGTTCAGGCTCTTCAAGTGCTTGTGCCACCATTGCCATTGCATCTTCCATTCCGAGCAGAAGCAAAATATATCCATTGAGGTCGCCTGTGCAGTCGATGAGAACACCGGCTACAAGTGTTTCGGGACCATCGAGAACATTTACAATCTCACTAAACGGAACCACAGATGCATCAGGCACACTCATGGTTATTCTTCTGTTGAGAAGTCCGGCAAGAGCGGATGCGGCATGGCCGGCACCGATGTTACCTATTTCTTTGAAAACATCGAGGTGCTTCATAAGTTGGGTGTCATTTGTAGAACTCATTGTAGAAATTACCTCACTTAAGTGTTACGGCGTTTCAGCCGATATACATTATTACATAGAAATGTTGTAAACTTGTAAAAAATATATTACAATCAAATTAAATTATTAATAGTTAAAAGCATAGTCATGTGGAGAGAGCTTATGAGAGTAGATACAGCAAAACTTCTTGCAACAGGTGGAGTAAAGTTAAGAGCAGGTGCAGGTTCAGGACTTGACACTCTTCGTAAAGGCGACATAATAAGAGCGGAAGTCGTTTCGAAGAACAATTCGGGTGTACTCACTTTAAAAATGGAAAGCGGTCATACATTTAACGCTAAACTTGGTAAAGAAATGAATTTATCACAGGGAGACACGCTTGTTCTTGAAGTGCTTGAACGAGATAATGCACAAGTTTCGCTTGCGTATAATTCGGTGGAGCGTGCGGAGGACGATGTATCTATTGCACACAGGAGCATTGTTCGTGATTTTGCCGACAAAAGCCTTGCACCGCAGGCAATGAAACTGTCTGAACTAGGTATGCCCGTCACGGAAAAATCAGCTCAAATGATGAGGGATTTAATGGCACTCAACCCGAAACTTACACTCGATGAGGCTGCATTTTTGGTGTCAAACAAACTAACAGATGACCCAAATATCATGCAAGCGGCACTTAAAATGCTTGCAGGCGGAGAAAAAACCGATGCCTTGATAGCAAAACTTATGTCCTCAATGGGAGATGTTGGTTCATCAAACCCGAATGACACAGCAACTCAAAACTCTCCAAATACAGCACCTCTGACCAATTTGCTCGCCACAATAATAAAGAATTCTTCGAGCCTGATGGATGCGTTAAATCACTTAAAACAGACACCGTCATCTAGTGGTCAAGGTATTATAACACAGGGCGAGGGTAATTTGCAAACAAATGTGGCAAATGTTGCAGAAAATTTATCACAAACAGGCACAAAAGTCGTAGCTACTACGCTTCCGGAAGCGTTACAAACTCAGCAATCGCAAGTAGTACAGGCGGATGCACCGAAAATGTCATCCTCTGAAAATTTAACAAATAGTTCACTAATTGCATCTCTTAAAACGAGTGATGGGATTATAAGCCCCGAATCGGAACAGCCGGGGGTTACCGCCCAACTTCAAACACAGCCGGAGCAACCGGGCGTTGCCGCTCAGCCACAAACATTCGGTGTTCCTAACGAACAGGGACAACCCGCAAACACGGCGGCACAAACCCCTACTCCTGCGCAACCTACACCTTTAACCGCTGAACCTCCAACCCTAGCAAATATGGTGACGGAGCTTCTGTCTCAAGTCCCTGAGTTCAGCAGTACACCGCACACCGCACTTGAAAGGTTCTCCGAAATGCTGCTGAGAGTTGCCGGAGACATGTTCGGCGGAGCAACAGAGGGTGAGACACTTGAAATGCAACTTGAAAAATTATTCACAAGAATAGGTGTCGGCGATGCAGATGCGGGAACTCATTTGAGGCAAGCGAGAGAAGAGCTTTTTGCAAGACTTGCCATGCTCGAAGAGGCTATTTCAAATTCGGCACAGCAGAGAGGAACGGATCTTTTATCTCAGACGCACAGGCTTATGGATCATGTTCGCACGCTAAATAACATTGAGCAGTTTGTGTATATGCAAATGCCTGTGCTTGTTAATGATCAACAAAAATCGGCAGATTTATATATATTTAAGAGAAAAGGGCGTAGACAGGTTGACCCCGATAATGTTAATATACTCATGGCGATTGATTTAGAGTTTATGGGCCGCTGGGAAGCTCTGCTGAACATAAAAGGTAAAGAAGTTACCCTGAATATGGAAGTGCGGGGCGAAAGAGAAAAAGAGCATTTCAACGAAAACACAGTAATGCTCCACCGTCTGCTGGACGAAGATGGCTTTAAGCTCGTAGGCACAAACATAAAGCTATTGGGCGAGGAGACAACTCCGCTCACAGCCCTAAATGCAGTAGAGCGCTACCAAGGGAAAACGCAAACCGGAATAGATATAAAATGGTGATGACCGAATAGGTCAACAGGTGAAACATGTCAGGAATGCCACGAAAAAAACAGAGAGCCGCAGCAATCAGCTATGATCCCGGTGAATCAGATGTCCCGATATTATCGGCATTTGGCGAGGGTCATCTTGCCGATAAAATAGTTGAAGTTGCGCGAGAATCAGGGGTGCCTGTTATGCACGAGCCGGGACTCACCAATATGCTATCAAGCCTGAGCGTGGGTGACGAAATAGCCCCCGAGATGTATGATGCAGTGGCAAAGGTGCTTGCCTTCGTCAGCGAAATGGATAAATCCTACGGAGAAAAAGTACGGAGAGGAATGCAAAGATGAAGCTAATCTCATGGAATGTAAACGGACTGCGCGCGTGTCTTAAAAAAGGCTTTATGGAGTCGTTTAAGGAAATAGATGCAGATATATTCTGCTTGCAAGAAACCAAAATGCAACAAGGGCAGGCTGAAATTGACCTGAGCGGTTATAAAGAGTATTGGAACAGTGCCGAGAAAAAAGGCTACTCAGGCACAGCCATATTCACAAAAGAAGAGCCAATAGCCGACACATACGGAATGAGAATAGAAGAGCATGATAAAGAGGGAAGAATAATAACATTGGAGTATAAGGATTTTTACCTGGTAAATGTCTACACTCCAAACTCACAGCGAGAACTTGCGCGCCTTGAATACCGAATGAGGTGGGAAGATGACTTCAGAGATTACTTGAAAAAGCTCGACGAAGTGAAGCCCGTGCTGATTTGCGGAGACCTAAACTGTGCCCATACAGAAAAAGATATCAAAAATGCGAAGTCAAACGAAAAAAATGCAGGCTTCACAAAAGAAGAACGGGAGAAATTCACTATTTTACTGGACAGTGGGTTTACCGACTTCTATAGGCATCAAAACCCGGACAAAACAGATGCCTATACATGGTGGTCATACATGCCCGGCATAAGGGAGCGCAATGTAGGGTGGCGCATTGACTACTTTCTGGGCTCAAACAGATTAACCGAATCGGTTAAAAATGCCTTTATTTTACCGGATATATACGGTAGCGACCATTGTCCTGTCGGGTTAATTGTTTGAGAGCAAAAACTGATTTCCTGAACAGAATAAATGACGATACTGTAAATTATGCGAAATTTAAAATATATATGTTGAAAAAGAAACATCATTATGAGATAATTGTATAGTTTTTATAAAAGAAGGAATGGATTTTAACATGAGTAATTTACTCGAATCTTATAGAGTTTTGGGAGTGAAATTCGGTGCTGAACTGTCCGACGTCACTTCTTCATATAAGAAACTTTGCAGGGAATATCACCCCGATATTAGTGACGACCCTGACGCTGAGGACATGATGAAGCAAATCAACATCGCATACACAGTCCTCAGAGAAAAATTCAAGCGGGAAGAGAGTTTTAGAAATCGCCAAGCATACACCCGCCCTGTGAAAAGATACCCCTCCCAAGACACAAGACCCGGGCAACCGCCTCCACAGTGGAAAAAACCCCCAACTCAACCTCCGCCCCCACCTAAAACGCCGCCGCCCCCACCGCCTACAGGCAGGCAGGAATCGAGACAACAAACCACGGAAGCACAGAAAAAACAAGCCGCAGAAGCACACAGAAGGCAAACCGCAGAAGCACACAGGAGACAAGCCGCAGAAGCACAGAGACAAAGAACAGCGGAGCGGGTCACGGTTAGCCAAGAGACGGAAAAAGACGCAAGAGAAGCATTACGGGGCTATTTTGTAGCCTTAAACGCATTCGATTATGCAAAAGCATATAGTTTTTTATGCGGTTACGATAAAAAAAATATCACCCTTGAAGCATTCAAAGAGTGGCGTGAGTCTGTTGCAAGGCTGTACCCAATGCGGGAATTCCGCATAGCCGGCGGTTCGTCGGTTGCCGTAATTACATGGGGCGGCAGCAAGTCATTTAACGCCAGAAAGTTTCGCGTTGTAGTCACAGAGGACGACCACGCCGACAACAAGAAGCAGTCCGGAGAAGTAGACAAGCTCGTTATAAACGAAGCAGGAAAATGGGGAGTATTCCTCGGATATAAAGAAGTTACAGAGCTGACGCGCACGTTTGACGAGCGTTTTAAATCAAAGAAAGAGAGCGAAGTCGAAAAGCGGTGGGCAGAATATATAGCAGGCTTCAACATTGAATATGACATGTTCAACCTTGAAGGTCTCAAAAAGCAAGTAAACAGAGAACTCTACAGACAGCGCCGCTACGGCAACTCCATGACATTTGCAGCGATTTCCGTAAAAAGCGGCGATAAAAACAACACAGGTCAAGCGGAACTGCTCCGAAGCGCAGCAAAGACCATCGGCGCAACAATCAGAGAAGTTGACGTGCCATCCTATGCGGGAGACGGAGTGTTCGCAATAATGTATGTAGAACTCGGAAAAAGAAATGCAGAGGCGGTTCTGCACAGGTTGGTTGACACGATAAAGAAAAACGCAGGGCCGCAGCTTGGTGCAAACGCTGATATCAGCTACGAATACGGCTCATGGTCGGGGCAAGTTTATGCCGATATGGACACGTTAAACGGCATTTTAGTTAAGTTTGGAAAAAAAATCTAAAAAAGATTAAAAAAAAGCTAAAGAAACATTACACTTATTCCGATAAAAGATACAGAGATAGTTGCGTCTGTCAAGGAGGACTGACCAAAAAAACTAAAATCAAAAGGATTTGAGGTGTTATTATTATGATTAATTCAATGAACAGACATACTCCGATAAGGATGATGGGTTTGGCGTCAGGTATGGACACAGATATGATTGTCCAACAAACACTCAGACTACATCAATTTAGAATTGACAACAGAATGCGTGACAGGACGTTGGTTCAATGGCGCCAAGAGACACACAACAGTCTCCGCCAGGATATTGAGAACCTGAGACGGACGTTCATGTCAAACCTGGGTTCAAGCCCGCTTGTAAACCGCAACGCATTTAACTCTACAACATCTACGGTTACAGGAGCCAATGCAAGTGCTGTTTCGGTATCAACCTTGACGGGTTCATCCCCCGGTAACCTTCGTATTGACAGAGTAAACTCCCTTGCCAGAGGCGCATCTATGGCTTCAAGCCGTGCGGTGTCTCAAGGCGGCACGGGCTTTAATCCGCAAGCGAGACTTGACAGTCTGACATTTGCGGGAAATCAAAGAATAGAGTTTAATGCAGACGTAGGCGGCGGCAATACTGTCAGCTTAGATTCGGTAAGAAACGCAACATGGAGCAATGCGACAGCCACGTTAAATATCCCTTCAGGTGATCCCGATGCAGTCCATCCGCAACTTGAACGTGATGGTGGAATCATTCGCCTGACCTTTGGACCCGGGGACGGTGACTTTGTTGAGTTGCCGGCGGACTCAGGTGAAGCAATCGAAAACTTTGAGTGGGATGGTCGAGATTTCATGTTGGCAAGGGCGGAAGATGGCACGGTCTCTGTGACTGAACTTGCCAGCGCAGATCCGGACGCAAACAATGCAAACCTTTTCTCGGTCAACATCAATTCAAATGCAGTGCAATGGACACAAACCGCAACGGTTGGTCTGTATGGTCCGGATGGTTTGGCTTTATACGAAGATGGAGTTCGCCAAACGACCGAAATAACAAGAATGGCAAATACCGGAAGCACCGATAACATCAGACTTGGCGACAACATGGAAGGTACTCGCCTTGCGTTCCAAACGTCGCTAACCTTTGGTACGGGCGATAATGCTGTTAATGTCACAATCAACTCACACGATACAATCAATCAAATGACCACTGCGGTCAACAGAAGTGGCGCCGGAGTCACAATGACATATGACAGACTCACCGACAGATTCACATTTGAATCAAACACAATAGGTGATACTTCTACAATAAGTGTTCAAAATGGAGCAAATGCCCCCGGAGACCTCATGAGACTGCTTGCCGGAGTCGACCCTGATGATTTATCAGCTCCCGCGAATTTCGACACACAAGACGGAAGTAGAGCAAGTGTCACAATAAACGGTGAAACAATCATGAGCTACAGCAACACAATAGATTTCCGCGGAGTCAGAATTACACTCAACGAGACAACAGGAGCCGATGACCCCCCAATCAATGTATCTTTCAGACGTGATGCTGAAGAACCGTTCAACAGAATCAGGGATTTCATCAATGCTTACAATGAAATAGTTCAAAGGCTTGAAACTCTCACATCTGAGCGGCAGTCAAGAGCGCAACGCACATACAGACCGCTGACTCGTGATGAAATGGCTAACATGTCCGAGCGGGAAATCGAGGACTGGAACTCAGTTGCAAGAATCGGTATCATGCGTAACGATCCTTCCCTCGAAAGACTCACTGTAAGCATACGCAGAGCGTTCTTTGACGAAATACAAGGCATGGGAATGAGCGCATCACAAATCGGTCTCTCAACCGGCAGACATTCAGAGGGAACCGGCGGGCAAATTATCATCGACGAAGATAGGCTCAGAGCGGCTCTCGAAAGTGATCCCGACATGGTTGCAGACATCTTTGCAAGAATCGAATCAGGACCTGACGGTCCCCAAGGTGTTGGACTTATACACAGGCTTGATAGCCTCTTCGGTCAATTTGTGAATGTTTCTCAACCCGATTCGCTGAGAGGTCTTGAAGATTCATTAAGACGTACTAACGAGCAGATTGAAAGAATGGAAGCGAGAATGTTCGCAGAAGAGGATAGACTCTTCAGACAGTTTGCGGCGATGGAAGTGGCAATGTCAAATATGCAAAATCAAGGACAGTGGTTCAATTCAATGCTCGGCATGGGCTAAGCTTTAGAGTGTGTTCCTCGTTTGGGAATAAGAGGGTAAATTTGCAAGGAATAGGTGAAATATGCAACAACAAGGTATGGTAATGTTAAACACGCGTCCGCAAGATGCATACAAAAAACAAGACGTATTGACAGCCGGGCCTGTTGATCTGATAGTTATGCTGTATGATGCTCTGAAGAAAAACGTCATACTTGGAAAACGCGGAATCGTAAAAAAAGATGTTGCCCTCGCTCACAAGCATCTGGTTAAGGCGCAACTGATTGTCACAGAACTGATTAACAGCCTTGACATGAGCTACGACATATCCAAAGAACTCATGAGCCTTTACGACTACGCTTTGACCACGTTGGTTCAGGCAAACACGAGAAAAGAAGCTGAGGCTTTAGACTCTGTAATAGATATGGTTGACAACATCAGGGATGCATGGAAACAAATAAGCACAATGAACAGAGGTACTGTTAAGCTTGGAGAGGAGTTAGCGTGAGCGATAACTTTTTTGAAAAAGCGACGAGACTTACAAAACTGCTTGACGATGAATTAAAACTGTTAGAGAACATAAAAGAGCTCACGGATGAGCAAACTCGGCAAATTGAAATGGATGAGTTTGACGGACTTGAAAAACTGCTCGAACGTAGGCAGGAACTCATAGAAAAAATCAATGGATTGCATCAGGAATCACAAGAACTGATGCAATCCTACGTTTCTTCATCAAGCCTTAAACCGGTGCGCGAAATAGAAAACCTCAAAGAGGAAATAAAATATCTTCTGCAAACCTGCAAAGAGTCAAATGAGAGAAATATTGAAATGCTCAGTCATAAGTCCACAACACAAAAAGAAAAAATCGGAAAGCAGAGTGCGCAGAGAAAAGGTATCGGCGGATATGCACAGGCAGTGCCGACAAGCTCTGAAATGTTTGACAAAAAGACATAAATTTGACATAAATTTGACATAGTGTTGACACAAAAGGATGGTAACATACAATGAGCATGAGAGTTCAAGGGCAAAAAGCCACCGAGACGGGAACTGTAGCGGTACGCAGTACCGATGCGGGTGGTCAGGGTGACGGCGACACCAAGGTGTTTAGCAGAACACTCACACAGCTCACAAACGAGATGCACAATGAAAAACTCGCCACTATGCGTGAGCAGATAGAAGAGCAGGGAAAGAAGCTTGGTGACAGGGTTGATGTACGTGAATTTGAAAAATATCGTCGATTAATAAGAGATTTTCTTGACGAAATCGTCAGTAACGGATATACTTTCTCTAGGGAAGATTCATACGCTTCCCGAGGAAGGCATCGATATATAGCCACAGTAAGGGTTATCGACAAGCGTTTAGACGAACTTGCAAAAGAGGTTATGAAAGAACAATCAGACCAACTTGAAGTTCTAAACGCAATAGACGACATAAGAGGGCTCTTACTTGACATGATGCTATAGATTAAGTATAGGAAGGTGACACAAACAATGCACGATATTATTGATGTAAGCTTAACTACTGAGGACGTAATGCACGGGAAGTATCTGACTTTTCTTGTAGATGATGTTGGATACGGCATTGAAATTAGCTATGTTGTTGAAATTATCAGCGTACAAGATATTACCTTAGTGCCGCACACACACTCATACGTAAAAGGTATTATCAATCTCCGCGGAACAGTTGTGCCGGTTATAGATATGGGTATGAGGTTCGGCGGGGAAGAGATTGAATACACAGAGCAGACCTGTATCATTGTTTTGAGTATGGACGAAATGAGTGTTGGAATTCTCGTAGACGGTGTGCGTGACGTTACAGACATAGAAGACGATAACATTCAAGACCCACCACAAACAACAGGCAACTCAGTTAAAAACCACTTCATAAAAGCCGTTGGTTTATCAGCCGGAGAAGTTATGCAACTTATTGATGTCTATAGAGTATTTGAAATGGGAGTTGAATAACCCCGGCATTATAGAACTTCAGGTTGCACCTTACTGATATTTTATGCGGGTTCGCAACGAAAAGGACGTGTTAACGATGACAATTACAGAAAAGGATTTTGTTCGGTTATACACCTACGTAAAGTCGAATTTTGGAGTCAACCTTGAAAAAAAGAAAACTTTGATTGAAGGGCGCCTGTCAAACTACATAATCCAAGAGGGGTTTGAAGGCTTCACTGACTATTTAGACGACGTATTCAGCGATAAAAGCGGTGGTAAGATTAACGCCTTGATGACAAAACTTACCACAAACTATACATACTTCATGCGAGAAGAAACCCACTATAAGTTCATGCAAGATGTGGCGTTGCCATACTGGACTCAATCTCTCCGCCAAAAAGATCTCCGCATTTGGAGCGCAGGTTGTGCCTCGGGAGAAGAGGCATACACAACAGCCATGGTTCTCAATGAGTGGTTTGGTCCGAAGATCAGGGAATGGGAGGCCACAGTCCTCGCAACAGACATTTCGGTCAGGGTTCTGGAAATGGCAAGAGAAGGTGTGTACCCCTTAGAACACTTTGAAAAACTTTCGCCCGCATGGAGAGATAAATATTTCACAAAGCTCAGTGAAGATAAATACAAGGTTAAAGATACATTGGCTAAAGGTGTGCAGTTCGGGCAATTTAATCTTATGGGCAGTTTTAGCAGATTCAGAAAGAAATTTCACATCATATTTTGCCGAAACGTCATGATATATTTTGATTCACCGACAAAACAAGCTCTCGCAAAAAGGTATTACGATGCACTTGAAGTCGGCGGTTACTTGTTCATAGGATTGAGCGAAACACTCAGCGGAATCCAAGGAGAATTCCAACAAGTATCACCGTCAATTTACAGGAAAATGAAATGACGACAAACACGATATAGGGTAGATAAAAACTAAGATATCTCATAAAAACGCTATATGTTGCGTTATTTTACAAGAAAAAGATAGACAAACTACAGCCGCCATGGTATAATTTTCTGAATGCAGAAAATCAGTACTGTGGCTGCTTTGTTTTAAAGGAGGAATCACTATGTGGGATAGAATGTTCAGGTCCATGGACGTTATGCAAAGAAGCCTTTCCGCATCTTGGCACCGCAATGCAGTCATCAGAAATAATATAGCAAACATCGAAACGCCGGGATTCAAAGCCTCAAGGTTAGAGTTTGAGTCAATTTTAGCAAGAACCATACGCGACACTACCGGCTTTAGAAACTCAATGACCCATCCAGGGCACAGAGATTTCAGGGGCAGAGGTGATATCATGTCAGTCCAGCCCCACATCTACCAGTCCCGAGCGCTTTCAATGCGTCTGGACGGCAACAATGTAGACATCGAATCCGAAAATGTCGCACTTGCCCAGAACAGTCTGTTTTACAACACAGTCACAGAAAAGCTAAACGGTGAGATTCGCAGACTGAGAACAGCCATAGCGGAGGGCCGCTAACTTTTAAAATAGCACGCACATTTCTTCGTTGGCTGCGTTTGCAAAATCGGTCACGTACAAAAGTACGCTCCCTCATTTGCGGCACTTGCCGCCTCGCACTGCACGCACTCTTTTAAAAGTTAGGTTTAATAGAAAGGTATAGATTAAAATGTCATTTTTAAGTTCAATGAATATCAGCGCATCTGCGCTTACGGCTACAAGGCTCCGCATGGATGTCATTGCTGAGAATATTGCCAATAGCAGCACAACAAGAACAGAGACCGGAGAGCCTTATCGCAGGCGGTTCGTAGTTTTCCAAGAGAGAGCCACAGACAGAGAGTTTGCCTCGTTTTTTAACCGTGCGAGACAAGCCCCGGGCGGTGTGCGGGTTGTCCACATAGGTACGGACATGTCTGATTTCACATACGACTTCAATCCCACCCACCCCGATGCAGACGAAAACGGTATGGTAGCAATGCCTAATGTTGAAGTCGTTCAAGAGATGGTAGACATGATGTCGGCGTTTCGTGCATACGAGGCAAACATAAACGCTCTGAACATATTCAAAGACATGGCGACACGCACCTTAGAAATAGGACGCTAACGGATTTTCGAAAGGAATGGTCATTTTTATGAATCCTAATCCACTTTCAGCCAACCTCACACATCTCCTGAACCCAACTGCTATATCAGCTGCGCCCACAAGGTTGAGGCAAGGCACAACCACAGGTGCGGTGGGTGATTTCACCGGAGGTTTTGCAAACATACTCTCGGCGGCGTTTGATAACGTAAATGCAACAAATCATGCCGACAGAACATCCATGTTAGAACTGCTCACAGACCAGACAGACGACCTCTCAGGGCTTTTGATAGACGCTCAAAAAGCGGAGCTCGCACTACAGTTCGCATTGCAAATCAGAAACAAACTCATAGATGCCTACACAGAAATAATGAGAATGCAAATGTAAAATACACCGTCCCACAGCCGCCAGCGAAGGGGACATCATGAGGGTAGAGAAGTTATGGAACCCGGACAAGTTGTAGTATTTATTATCGGAACAATTGTTATCCTTTTTGGTGCTTATTATGTGACCTATTTTATAGGCACAAAAGCCTCCGGGCAGAAGATAGGCACTATGCGTAACCGAAATATAAGCCTGCATGACCGTTTTGCAATAAGCAGAAACGCAAGTTTTTGTGTTGTGGAAATAGCAGGAAAGGTTTATGTTGTGGGCGTTACAGGAAACTCAATGACGTTGCTCGACTCGCTCGATGCAGCGGATTTTCACGAGCTTATTAAAGATAGCGGTGGAGTGCCAATGACTCCATGGGGAAATACTCCCGTGGGACGATATGGAAACAAACTGACAAAAAGTCTAGTGGCATTTATAGCCTCAAGGTCAGGCAGGGACTTGCCGACCGAGCAAAACACCACGGATACTGAAACCGCAGATAACAACTTTTCAGACAGGTTTCGTGAGGCGACGGAAAAAGACGAAGCCACCTGCACAGATACTGATACTCCCGGCACTGACAATGCTCCGGACACAGCTTCGGAAGATCGGGAGGAATGCTGATGCCTATAGATATTGACCAAACCGACGTAGGCACGTTAAATGAAATAGTTAACACGCTTTTCGGCGAAGGTGCGCAAGCGATAGACATTGTCATACTTCTCACGATACTCACGCTTTTGCCGTCAATCCTGATGATGCTCACGGGATTCACTAGGATCATTATAGTTTTATCGTTTATCCGCCAAGCCCTCGGTATGCAACAAACCCCTCCAAACCAAGTTCTTATAGGCCTAGGGTTATTTCTCACATTTTTTGTAATGCAACCCATATTTGCAAGAGTTTATGAGGAATCTTACGTACCTTTCACTGCAGGAGAAATGACCCAAGAGGAGTTCATGGAAGCTGCTATGGAACCCATGCGTGAATTTATGCTCTCACAAGTGTTTGACTCAGACTTGGAATTTTTCATAGGACTTTCAGGTGAGGATTTTGACGATGTATATGATATACCGAACTCCATATTGATTCCCGCTTTTATCACAAGTGAAGTAAAGCACGCAATGTTCATAGGATTTTTCATATATCTCCCATTTATTGTAATTGACATGATTGTAGCAAGTACGTTGATGGCACTCGGTATGATGATGCTTCCGCCCGCTATGATTTCGCTTCCATTTAAAGTTTTGCTATTTGTAATGGTAGACGGTTGGCAACTAATTATAGGCTCACTAATAGGAACATTTGGTTGACGGGGCTGACACCCCCGTACCGACCGAGAATACAGCGATTGCGAAAACTTAAGTAGCAAAACACCCGGCCCTGTGGGGCCACCCTCTTTACTAAAGAGGGATGGAGCTAAAGGAGAACAGCCATGATTGAATCAGGTGATGTAATAAACATTATAACCCAAGCTGTTACAACGGTCGTAGTTAGTGCGGCACCGATGCTTATAGTGGCAATGGTTGTTGGTCTGATTGTATCTATATTTCAGGCTACAACCCAAATCAACGAACAGACTCTCGCATTTGTACCTAAGATAGTTCTGGTCATGCTGGCACTCATTATTTTCGGCAGTTTTATATTCAGCACAGTGGGGGGCTTTGTCGTGAGACTGTTTGACTCCATAAACACCATGACAATCTCGTAGCGGACGACACTTTCAAAGTCCGGCAAGTCTACGCCCGATAACAACCAACGACAGGAGCAAAAGTATGCCTGCAGCAAATCTGATATTAGCACATGCAGACTATTTTATACTCATAATGTTCAGAGTGAGCGGTCTTGTGATAAGTTCACCTATTTTCGGTAGGGTAAACGTACCGCAAATTGCAAAAATCGGGCTATGCCTGTCGTTAGGATTTCTGTTTTTTATAACTTTTCCGCAGGAAGTTGATTTACACTACACCACGTTGGTTGGATTCCTTTTGCTTTGCGCAGGTGAGCTTTTACTCGGAGTCGCACTCGCCTTTACTACAAACATATTCTTCTCTGTGACTGCGTTCACGGCAGGGCAGCTCATAGATATGCAAATAGGTTTTGGTATCGTCAACGTGTTTGATGCGCAAAACCAAACACAGGTCCCAATGATGGGTAACGTCCTCAACATAATGACGCTCATATTGTTTTTCCTGGTTGACGGACATCTGAGGCTCATTGAAATAGTATATCTCACCGTTGAACGTATGCCGATTGGCACACTTGTAATATCAGGAGCAGTAGGAATGACGGCACTTGAAGTGTTTACGCGTTCGTTTGTACTGGGAGTTATGATGGCACTTCCGATTTTAGCCTCGGGGCTAACTCTCGAAATTGGTTTCGGCATGATGATGAGAGCTGTACCGCAACTGCACATGTTTGTTGTTGGTATGCCGCTAAAAATCATCGTTGGATTATTTGTTTTCTCTGTTACGTTGCCGGTGTTTGCCGGATTTACTAACAGAGTATTCACGGAGTTATGGAATGGCATAGAACTGATGTTCGGAGCCTTCGCAAATCCCGAATACTCCCCATAGGGAATTTGCTATTCTGAGATTAGTGCGTATGATTCGTGAGATTGCGGGTTAGACCCGCAATGACGGGAAACAATAAGGTGGTGAGGTAGATGGGCCAAGGTGGCGGTGGAGAAAAGACTGAAAAGGCGACCGGGAAGAAGCGCAGAGATGCGCGGATGAAAGGTCAGGTGCGCCGTAGCACTGAGGTCAACACCACTTTTTGCACAATAATAATGTTCGGATTGTTATTCATTCTGACCGGGTGGTGGGTTGAACAGATGCAGTCTGCATATACTGAGTTTCTGAGTCCGCAAAACTTTGTGGGAACAGATGCTACACTCACTGTATATGAGGCGATTTCAGTTATAGTCCGTATGATGCTCGCCCTGTTCGGAGCGGTATTCCCGCTCTTGGCTGTAGCGATGGTTGCAGGTGTAACAATAAATTTAATACAAGTAGGAACTCTGTTCACAACAAAACCCTTAATGCCGAAATTTGACAAACTAAACCCCATCAGCGGTTTTAAGGAGATGATATCTCCGAAAAAACTCATAGAACTCGCCAAAAATCTTGCAAAAATCATAATTGTCGGCTTAGTGGCATATAATGACTACATGGCAATGCTCGATTCATTTGCAGCATACATAGGACTTGATGTTGAGGCATCGTTTATAAATATACTGCAAGACGCCTTTATGATGGCACTCAGAATGTGTATAGCAATGGTATTTATCTCAGCCGCAGACTTTCTGTACCAGTGGTGGAAGTACGAAAAAGACCTAAAAATGACAAAGCAGGAAGTCAAAGACGAACATAAAAACACCGAGGGTGATCCTAAGATTAAGGGAAAAATCAGGCAAAAGCAAATGCAAATGAGCGCAATGCGCATGATGAGCCAAGTTCCGGAAGCAGATGTTGTTATTACAAACCCGACCCACTTTGCAGTGGCACTCGGATATGACGATAAAAAGTTCGGTGCGCCAAAAGTTCTTGCAAAAGGTCAAGACTACATCGCACGAAAAATCAGAGAAACTGCAATGGAGCACGACGTGCATATAGTAGAAAACCCGCCACTGGCACAGGCGTTGTTTAAGGCCTGCGACGTGGACGACGAAATACCGAGCGACCTATACCAAGCAGTAGCAGATATTTTGGTGTTTGTGTATCGTCAGAAGGGGAAACTTCGTTAAATTGAAAATGGAAAATTATTGCTGAAGGAGGTGAACCGCTTTGAAGTTTAAAATATCTGACGTTGCAATAGCTTTGATATTGCTTGCTATTCTTGTCATCATAATATTCCCGCCAAATACTATGCTGATGGACTTTTTGCTCATTATCAACATGGCGGTTTGTATTATTATCCTTCTATTCTCGCTCTACATAAAAGACCCTGTTGACTTCTCGGTTTTCCCGACAGTTCTTTTGTTTATCACAGTATTCAGGCTTGGACTTAACCTTGCGTCCACGCGTCTTATCCTTGGAAACCAAGGTGACGCGGGGGAAGTCATCAGAGCGTTCGGCGAAGTCGTTGTCGGCGGTAATCTCGCCGTTGGTATCATTGCATTCATAATCATTCTTATAGTTCAGTTCATGGTTATCACCAAAGGTGCCGAGCGCGTTGCAGAGGTCAGCGCAAGATTTACACTCGATGCGATGCCCGGTAAACAAATGGCTATAGATGCCGACCTCAACAGCGGATTTATCGACGAAAACACAGCCCGTGAGCGCCGTCAAAAAATTCAAGACGAAGCGAACTTCAACGGAGCAATGGACGGTGCCAGTAAGTTTATCAAAGGTGACGCAATCGCCGGGCTTCTTATCACATTCATAAACGCTGTCGGCGGTATTGTAATGGGAATCCTCACGATGGACGCAGATATTGGAGAAGTTGCGGAGATTTTCACCCTCGCAACAATAGGTGACGGTCTAATCACACAAATTCCTGCCTTGCTTGTTTCCACAGCATCAGGTATCATAATCACACGCACGGCGGGTGAGGGAACATTCGGTGCTGAAATGTCAAAGCAAATCCTGTCTCAGCCTTATGCACTGATTATGGGTGGTGCGTTACTTGTTCTTGTAAGCCTCATGCCGGGATTGCCGACAATACCTATGTGGGCAGTTGCGTTGGTTCTCATGATAATTGGTTATATAATGACCACCAGACAAAAAGAGCCTGAAGTCGCTGAGGATCAGCAACTCGAAGCGGCAGAAGAAGAGGCGGCGGAAGAAAAGCGCAAGCCTGAGAGTGTTACGGCATTGCTTCAAGTTGACCCGATTGAACTCGAATTTGGTTACGGAATCGTGCCGATGGTTGATGTCTCACAGGGCGGAGACTTGCTCGACCGAGTAGTTATGATTAGGCGGCAATGCGCCATTGACATGGGTGTTATAGTTCCCGCTATCAGGCTCAGAGATAATATTCAGCTCGGCACAAATGAGTATTCGATTAAAATCAAGGGCGTAGAAATAGCAAAAGGTGAAGTCATGGCAGACCACCTGCTTGCACTCAGTTCCGGCGAGGTTGAAGAGGAAATCTACGGCATCCCCACAGTTGAGCCGACATTCGGACTGCCTGCACTTTGGATTCCAAAGAGCGACCGTGATGAGGCGGAAGTGCTCGGTTATTCAACCGTTGACCCACCATCCGTAATAGCCACCCATCTCACAGAAATCATCAAACGCTACGGACACGAACTGCTCAACCGTCAGCAAGTGCAAACCCTCATCGACAACCTCAAGAAAACTCAGCCCGCACTCGTTGACGAAGTTGTTCCAAAGCTGTTCTCACTGGGTGAGATTCAAAGAATTCTTGCAAATCTTCTCTCAGAAAATATCCCAATCCGCGACATGGCATCCATCATCGAAGCACTCGGCGATTACGGAACTCTCACAAGAGACCCGGACATGCTTACAGAATATGTACGCCAGGCTCTCAAACGTTCGATTTCAAAGCGTTTCATTCCGGAAGATGTCGCATATGTAATAACACTTGACCCAAATCTCGAACAGCTTATAATAGAGAGTACAAAACAATCGGAACACGGCTCGTATCTCGCCATTGAACCTGTGCAGGTCCATTCGATATTCGATAAACTCAGAGCAATAATTGAAAACATGAAAAACAAAGGTAGAACTCCTGTAATCCTCACATCACCTCTGGTGCGCAGACAGTTTAGAAAAATAGCAGAGCAGATATCTCCCGAACTTGCAGTGCTGTCATACAACGAAATCGACAGTGGCGTAGAGGTTCTTTCAGAGGGTACAGTGACGCTGTAAAATTCAATTACAAACAAAAAGGCGAGGTCTGACCAATGCAAATGAAACGCTATCGTGCCAATGATATGAAACAGGCTATGGATGCCGCAATCCGAGAACTCGGCTCAGATGCGGTTATGATTAGCAGCACCAAAGTCCGTAAAAAGGGGCTTAAAAATATGTTCGGCAAACCCATGATAGAAGTGCAGTTTGCCTACGACCCTGCAAAAGCACCCTCAGCAGTTAAGCAGAGCAAGCTGAGCACGGACTATACACCAACACCAGGACCGAAGTGGTACGACAAACCCGTGCAAGCGGCGACCCCGATTGCCGGAACTCAGCAATTAGAAAAACGCATGGATTCATTTGAGCGAACACTCACAGATTTTATGGAAAAATTCACTTTCATAAAGCGCGATGTGACATACGACTACACAGAGGAAGTGGAGGAACTGCTCACGAAGATGCTTGAGGAGCAGGTGCGTGAGGAACTTGCGCACTCACTGGCTAAGGAAACCGAGCACATGCTTCGAGAACAACAGGGTACAAGTGCAAGGGAAATCCTAGAGCATTTGATGCATGAAAATATGGGGAAATCTGAGCCGATTCTCCATAAAAAGTTTACGCAAAAAGTGATTTTAGTCGTAGGGCCGACAGGTGTAGGTAAGACAACTTCCATAGTTAAACTCGCGGCAGATTTCGCTGTAAAACAGCGCAAAAAAGTGGGAATTATCAACACCGACACATACCGCATCGGTGCGCAGGAGCAACTTCAGACATATGCCGACATTTTAGGTGTGCCGATTGGGATTGTATATTACCCCGATGAACTTGAAGAAACCCTCAAAAGCATGTCAGACAGAGACATAATATTCGTAGATACGGCAGGGAAAAGACCGGGAGACGAACAGCACAAGGAAGATTTGCTGGAATTAATCAGGGTCTTGAGGCCCGAGGACATTTTGCTCTGCCTTTCCGCCGCGACAGGATTTGCCTCGGTTAAAGAGATTGTGGACACGTATGATTTTGTCAATGACTACAGAATCATGGTGACAAAGATCGACGAAACCCGCTACAGGGGAGCACTTTTGAACATCAGTTGGTACAGCCGCAAACCACTTGCCTATGTGACCACAGGGCAAAATGTACCCGACGATATTGAGGTTATTGATATAGATTCAATCGTAAAGAAAATCACAAGATAATTGAAATTTGAAAAAAGTGTGGTAAATTGGTTACAAATAGGGTATAATTATGGTTACAGATCAAGCACAAAATTTAAGAGACCTTATGGGAAGAAGCCGAGATGTCAGGGTTATATCCATAGCATCAGGTAAAGGCGGTGTTGGAAAATCCAGTCTGGCTGTAAACCTTGCCATAACAATGAGCAGACTTGGAGTGCGCGTTCTCATCATAGATGCCGACTTCGGACTTGCCAATGTAGACGTCATGTTAGGTATTACAACAAGGCTTGATTTGAGTTATTTCCTCAGAGGTGAAAGAACCCTTCACGAGATTATTCAGCCGGGACATGAAGGGGTGCGTTTCATTTCGGGCGGCAGTGGTGTTGGAGACCTCATAAACATGAGCGACAATCAACTCGCCGAACTACTTTCAAAAATTATCCACATCGATGCTCCAATTGACCTCATCATAATGGATGCAGGTGCAGGTGTCAGCAACACAATTATGCAAGTATTGCTTGCATCGTCAGAGACAATCGTTGTGACAACGGCGGAACCCACATCAGTGCTTGACGCATATGCCTTGGTAAAAACCATAGTTAAAAACAGCCCCACCCACCCACTGCATGTTTTGGCAAATAAATGTGAAAACATGAAAGAGGCGCAGAGTGTACAGGCAGGTTTTGTTGAGGTATGCGGCAGACATCTCGGAAAAAACATAAATCCTTTGGGGCTGGTATCCTACAACCACAACATCACGGCAACAATAAAACGACAAGTGCCGATTACAGTCAGCGACCCAAACGGCGTCACATCAAGAGAAATAAAAACCATAGCGAGAGCCATATTGGAAATGCCGATGGAAAATCAACCAGCAGGGATTCTCTCAAGGGTTTTTTCAAAAATGTTATCCCGCAGAAATGATATTCATTCACAAGCACCACCACATCACACCTCTTAGCTAACACATTAAACAAAGGATTGATCAGAATGGCTGCAAAAAAAGAAATCACCGAAGACATGCTTTTAGTTGGAGATAGAGTCGATATTGTTTCTGAGGATGGACAAGTTTACAGATCAATGATAGAAGACAGGTTAAATGACGGGCCTTTTCTCGTCAGTGTTCCTCATCGAAAAGGTAGATATATGTATGTCTCAAAAGATGATGTAATCTACGTTGTGTTCTATAGAGAGGGCGGCAGATACATCGCACAGATGAAAGTGTTAGCACTCGAAAAACGAGGGGCAATTCGCTACATGTGGCTGTTACAGGAGACCAGAGCGCAGAGGAATCAACGCAGGGAAGCGTATCGCCTACCTGTGAGCATGGGGATTGTTGTATATAATTACGATGAAAAATTTACAAGGCTTTGTGAGGACATGCCGGGAGAGCAAGAAGAAGAGCAGGAAGAAGATGCGTTCACTGTTGAAAACTTAACGGTAATGGAGACCGTACTCAGCAGGGATATCAGCATAAAAGGCGTGGCAATATCAAGTAAAAAGACGTACACTATAGGCGATAAGTACATTGTAGGCATGGACCTTGAAAATTCGGCGGAAATAATAGGTGGGATTGTGCGCATGAAAAAAACACCGGCACTTATTTTACAATCTGTCGTCAGAAGATGTGTACCGATGAACGAGAACAAAATAAATCACGTCGGACTTGCCTTTTTAGACGAAACAAAAAAAGTAAGTGAACAAATTGCCAGATTTGTTTTGATAGAACAGCAAAAGCAAATAAAAAATCAAAGAAGACTCAAGTGAGAGGCTGACTAGACGTTTTGTGCCTAAAGATTTTTCGAAAGGAATGGTCATTTATATGACTGAAACAAATCACAAGCTGACACCCGAAGAAATAGGACAGTTGTGGATTGCTTTCAAAGAGCATGGTAATAAGGAGGCAAAAGACGAACTGCTGATTCACTACGGGTATCTGGTAAAGTGGATAGTCAGGCGCATGATGCCTAAATACAATGACTACAACGAGTATGACGATTTAGTCAGTTGCGGCACTATTGGGCTCATTGACGCTATGGACAAATTCTCGCTTAAGCACGAGGTGAAATTTGAGACATATGCAGTAACTCGTGTACGAGGTGAAATACTTGACTATATGCGTTCGCAAGATTGGGCTTCACCAAGTCTTAGAAAAAAAATCAGTGCGATAACGAGCGCATATGACGAGTTTGAAGCTCAAAAACCGGGTCAGATAGTAGACCAAGATGTAGCAGATAAAGTCGGATTGCCCGTTGAGCAAGTTCATAAAGTCCTAAACCAGTCACACATGTTTAACCTGATTAACTTTGAAGATGCTTTGGGTTCAGGTGGCAGCGAGGCGGAAATAAGGGCAGTTGACGACAAATCTCCGGAAGAGGAACTGCTGGAAAAAGAAAAGAAAACAATTCTTGTAGACGTAATAGACGCCCTTCCGGAAAAGGAGCGAATGGTGATTTCCCTTTACTACTACGACGGATTGTTACTAAAAGAAATAGCCGATATCCTGCACGTTACGGAATCCAGAGTGTCACAAATTCACTCTAAAGTTCTGACAAAAATGCGCACAAAGTTGGAAAAGGTAATGTAATCTCTCTTTTGAAAGGATGTGTGAATGTTGAACGCTAAGTATTTTGCAGCCGAAACTCTCGAGCGAGCTAAGCAGCTTGCAGCAGAGTATTTTGCATGTGAACTGACTTTGCTTACAATCGACACCATAAAAGAGGGCGGAGAGGCAAATTCTTGGGAAATACTGGCAATACAAGGTGAACCAAACAGAACGTCGAATCTCAGCGCATCATATAAATTATTCTACGAGCAAGACGGAGTTTATCTGGAATTATATGCAAAGCGCGGCAGAGGTGAAGAGTTTGATAGTAAAATTTTATCACGTCATTTAGGACGCAAAAATATAAGCGGGTTAAATATAAAGGCTGTACAGAAACTTACCGAAGCAGGTTATGGCAGTGCGATTATAGCCCCACCACAAGACGAATTTATATACGGTGAAGATATAAGCGTCGCCGTTACAGGCGATGAAAGAGAAGCACTCGCCACACTTTTGGCACCTGAACCCGGTGGTGAGCCCATGGCTCTTGAAACTGCAAAACAAAAAATCGCAAAAGCAGGCGTTAATCACGGCGTAGACGAAGCTGCCGTTGCACAGTTGCTTGAGTCTAAAACATATGCGAAACAAACACTTGTGGCGAGAGCAACAGAGCCGATTGACGGCGATGATGGAAAACTCATTTTCAACTTTTCAACAGACGAGCGGACAGGAGCTCCGCGGGAAATAGGTCACGGAAGAGTTGATTACCGTTCGCTCGATTTATATGAGCCCGTCACAGAAGGTCAACTTCTAATCTCAAAAACTTTTGCGACAGAGGGCACACCCGGCATTACTGTCAAAGGAAACCCCATTCGCCAACGCCCGGGAAAAGAGATATCACTGCCAAGAGGAAAAAACATCACAACAAACAACGAAAAGACAGAGATGTATGCGGCATGTTCGGGAATGGTGGATTATGTAAATAACTCTGTCAACGTCTCAAACCTATACAAAGTTGACGGCGATTGCGACATGAGTGTCGGCAATATCGACTTTGATGGAAGTGTCCATGTAACAGGCAGTGTTCGGACAGGCAATACAATAAAAGCCACAGACAGAATTACGGTTGACGGAAGTGTTGAAGCCGCAACACTCGTGGCAGAGGGCAATATTGAAGTAAAGGGAGGTCTGCAAGGCGCAAGCAAAGGCCTCATCGAAGCAGGCGGAAGTGTTTCGATTCTATACGTTGAGCGAGGTTCTATTTTAGCAGACGGTCCGATAAAGTTTGATGTCTGCATTCATAGCCGCCTTGAGACCGGAAGCACTATCACGGCATCAGGCAAAAGAGGGGCTATTATCGGAGGAAATGCAGCGGCGGCAGGCGATATAACAGCAAACTATATAGGAGCCATTTCAAACACAAAAACCGAAGTTGAAGTTGGATTTATGCCCAGAAAACGCACACGCATTACGCTCCTGGAAAAAGAGTTAGAGCGACTTAATGCTGATTTACTAAAACTTGACCAGCTCGACACATATCTCGAAAAATCAATGGGGAATATGGATCAGGCGATGTGGGATAAACTCCACTATTCAGGTCTTGAAAACAGAAAAGTACATACCGATGAAAAAGAGGCATACACCGCTGAACTTGCACAATTAAAAGAGGAGTTGTCACACGCATCAGAGAGCAAGGTACATGTTCTAAACACAATTCACTCAGGCTCACGCATAACAATAGGCTCGAATTCATACAAAATAAATTATGAAATAGACTTTGCAACATTCCTCTCATCCGCAGGTGAAATAAAATTTATTCCCTGCGAAAAAACAAGCAGCAAGTAAGTATTTGCGAAAGACGGGTGCCGCCCGCAGGCGGCGGGTGTTTTGCTAAAAAGGAGGTACAAACCATGTCAATCAGAGCTATAGACACACAGATGATGGTGGCACGCACGACAGATATGGTAAGGGAAGCGAGTCCTTTGCTCAAAAACCCGGAAACCTTCCAAGCGCAACTTGCAAACATGGGAATGCGAGAATCCGCAGAAAATCAATCCAAAGTTTTGGCGACCACAGAGGCAGAGATGGAAAACATTAAAACTGACGAAGACGGCAGTGGCAACGGTGCCGCAGGCGGCGGTGGTAGAGGCTCAGACGCTGAGGAGGACGGAGACAGCTACAACCAAAGCAAAGATTCTGAACTGCGAGTTGGCAGCAGTAGCAATAAGTCACTAATAGATATTACTGTTTAACCGAGGGAGCAATCTATTCATGGGTATTGAATATTACGTATTTGCGCTGTTTATTGCCGCACTTGTCTGTATTGTGGCACTTGTTTTTAAAGTGCTTTTTTCAAATGTAAAGCGGCAGCAGAGAATGCTCGATGAGCGTGAAACACAGATTCTCCACCTGTACAACACAATTGAAACAATAATGGAAGAATTTAGCGACCAAGTTAAAGTCTCCATGGACGAGATAAAAGCCTTAGAATATCGTGCAACATCTCAAATAGCGGCGTTTCAGTTGCCACCGGAGCTGGAGAGAAAAGAGCAAGTTTTAGACAAAGTTCAAATTCCAAGAACAGAGCCGCTGACAGCAAATAGAATCAGAGCCGCAGGAGAGGTCTTAGACCGTGCTGAGCGGATTATTAAACATGATTTAATTGTAAATGAAGAGGTTGCGATACCACAGCAGGAACCCCCTGCACAAAATGCAGGGGTATTCCAAAAATTCTTTGATGATGCCGCTGACGGTCCCCCGCAAGAGTTTGAGCTCAAAAACGGAACACCGTCAAGAAATGATCAAATCATGGCGCTGGCAAAAGAAGGAAAAACCGATGTGGAGATAGCCAGCAAGTTGGGTATAACCAGAAATGAGGTTCAATTAATTACGAGATTGACCCGTTAAAAGCTATTGCTTCGATTGGTGGCTGCTCCCAGTAACAGTTGGTCATTACCGCCGAGGTCAAACTGCATGATGAGCTGTGACAGCACATCAGACTGGTCACTCATCTCATGCGAAGCGGCGGCGGATTCTTCTGCCGTTGCGCTGTTTTGGTGGATTACCTGTGAAACTTGGTCTATGCCGATATTTATTTGGTCTATGCCCTCAGATTGATCCTCTGAGGATTTTGTTATGCCGTCGATGAGGCGGCTTGCTTCATTTATGCCTGTGACGATTTCCTTAAAGCTTGTAGCGGTTTCTTCCGCTATGCGGACACCCAGCTCTGATTTTTCCATGGAGTTTTGAATCATAGCGCCGGTATTTCTGGCGGCATCCGCACTTTTTGAAGCCAGATTACGAACTTCCTCTGCAACAACAGCAAATCCTTTACCGTGTTGCCCTGCACGCGCCGCTTCAACGGCGGCATTGAGGGCGAGAATATTTGTTTGAAAGGCAATGTCATCTATTGTTTTTATGATATTGCTGATGTTCTTGCTCGCTTCGTTAATATCTCCAACAGCGGTTATCATCTCATCCATTTGATGGCTGCCTTTTTCGGCGCTGTTTTTGATTGTAGACGACAGCTTTGACGTTTCTTCAGCAGTTTTTGCGTTTGCTTTTGTTCTTTCGGCTATCTGAGAAATAGAGCTTGAAAGCTGTTCAATGGAAGCTGCTTGCTCTGTAGAACCTTGTGCAAGAGATGTCGCTCCGCCTGAAACATGCTTTGCCCCTGAAGAAACAAGCTCGGAAGATGATGCAATTTCAGTTATAAGCATTCTCGTGTTACCTGTCACACGGTTGATTGCATTGCTCAATATGTCGTCTTTTGATTTTGGTGTAACATTTGACGTGAGGTCGCCATCTGCCATTTTACTCAGAACAGACACCTGCTCCTGCGTACTTTTGATGAATTTATTGAAATCATCAGCCAATACACCCAACTCATCATCGGTTTTGACATTGAGTGGTTCAGGTGTTTTTCCTACCGCAAGCATTGTTGCTGTATCGACAATGCTCCCTATAGGTTTAAGTGGGCGGATTAGAAGAAACTGTGTGGCAAAAAATATGCCGACAAGCGCAACAATTATGATTGCGCCATACATGGCAAGCGTGGAGCTGGTGTGCAGATTGGCGGCAAAATCGCTCACGGGCACTGCAAAACCAAAAGTCCAACCTGAGCCGGGGAGTATGACCGTGCTTATGAATTTCTCAACTCCATCATAGTCTACGGCTCTGACAAGTCTCGGCTCATAACCGGAACCCTCTGTGATAGTCTCGGTTTCAGAAATGCCGATTGAACCAAAGTCCACATAGACAGCTTCTCCGCCTTGCACAGATGGCATGAAATCACTGTTACGATGTGCAAGAATACGGTGATTGCTGTCGAGCAAGAAACCACCTGCTGTTGTTCCCGGAATGGTGGAGTTGTCAAGCAAATCAAGCAATGTGGCAAGTGAGAGGTCTAAGACCGTCACGCCAATGGTTTCACCCTGTGCATTATTGAGCCTTATGGCAATTGACGAGAATATTTCCCCGGTACTGGCAAGATAGGGGTCTTGATAAAAAATCCCATCTGTACCCATCGCCCCGATATAATATGGGCGCTGTGTTAAAATCCACTCAGGCGGTGGCACATAACCTGCACCGTCCACATATAGGTTCGTCTCTGCAATCCCCATGTAAATTTCACTTACAAAGGGATATGGTGCTCTGGCATTATACAGAAATTCTTGCATAACCTGCGGGTCAGAGTATGGCATGAAGCTGATGTTGTTTGAAACTGTTTTTAATAATGTCTCTGCTTGTGTAAACACTGCGCTAATATCTCTTGCCGCTATGGACGTAGAACGCTCTATAGATTCTTCGGTTGCTCGCCAAAACGATGCGTTTGAAGAAATCTGTGTTGCGACGACTGCTACTACAAGTATTGCCAAAGCGATTAGTATTACTCGGAAGGTTAATTTCTTGTTCAGGCTCTTTACTTTTTTCTGATTCATTTCCTTTACCTCCAAATTTTGATTGATTGCGAATACTGCAAAGCAACCATTCGCCTCTTGTTTCTGCATAATTTTCAACAAATTCGTACTTTATATGGTACATCTAACGATTTGTAATGTCTTGAAGTTTTCGAGAAGAGTTTAGGAAATTTTTGTTAAAGTTGCCTATTTTGAGAAATAAGTCAAGAAAAATCAAAATATTTTGATTTTTCTTGACTTATTGTTCAGAACTTGTTATGGCATGTCCGGTATAGGATAGGAAAATAGCGTGGACTGACTTATGATTGACGAGAGGCGAAAGACGCCGGAGCAGGGGGCTTTACCCGTGGCAACCGCCGCAGGTTTGCCTATTGGGGCATGATGGGGGTGCAGATACGCCTTTGATTATTCCGGGTGCGCCGTTGTATACAGTTTCAAGCTCTA
The DNA here is from genome assembly GCA_009787625.1 of Oscillospiraceae bacterium. Taxonomy (GTDB): domain Bacteria; phylum Bacillota; class Clostridia; order Oscillospirales; family Oscillospiraceae; genus WRMH01. Next base: position 39,302 of record WQSX01000007.1, on the reverse strand, counting down.
ATGAGCCGCAATCCGGACATGGGATACGGTTTTCCGTTTTGTCGGACATCGACGCATGGATATTGTGCTCTTTGTTACATTTAATGCAACGTAAATCATAAAATGGCATAGTTTTCCTTCCTTTACAGCAGTTTAACACCTGACGATTCACATGTTTTTAGGGTTTCATTATCCCATACAGAAACTTGTACTTCGCCGATGTGGGCTTTTGACATTAATAGCATACATAGGCGCGATTGACCTATGCCGCCTCCCAGTGTGAGCGGCAGTTCTCCTGCAAGTAGTGCCTTGTGAAACGGCATTTCTCGGCGGTTGTCACAGCCTGCCTCTGTGAGTTGGGCGTCAAGTGACTCTTGATTTACTCGAATGCCCATTGAAGATACTTCGATAGCGCAGTCTAAAACATCATGCCAGTAAATTAAATCGCCATTTAAGTTCCAATCGTCATAATCCGGAGCTCTATTGCCATGCACCACGCCCGATTTAAGCTTTCCGCCAACCTTCATAACAAAAACCGTTTTATGCTCTTTTGTGAACTCTTTTTCTCGCTCTTCAGGTGTAAGTGAAGGGTATAAATCTTCAAGTTTCTGTGTGGTTATAAAGGTTACATCTCTTTTAAGTGAAACAGGCAATTCGGGGTAATCCCACTGAAGGCGCTCGTTCGTGGTATAAATCGCTTCCGCAATTCTTTTTACAGTGTCTTTTAAAAAGTTTTCATTTCGCTGATTTTGGTTTATCACAATTTCCCAATCCCACTGGTCAACATAGATGGAATGTAAATTATCCATTACCTCGTCACGCCTGATGGCGTTCATATCTGTATATAGACCAACACCCGGTGAGAACTCGTATTTGTGTAGTGCCATTCGCTTCCATTTTGCAAGAGAATGGACTATTTGTGCTGTGTGCTGAGTTTCGGGTACATCGAATTCTACGGGGCGCTCAACTCCTGTGAGGTCGTCATTAAGCCCGGTGTGAGGCTCAACAAGCAGCGGCGCAGATACGCGGTGCAGGTTGAGCGCCATAGAAAGCGTATCCTCAAAAACGCGCTTAAGCCGTCCGATAGCTCTTTGCGTTTGATATGCAGTAAGGATAGATTTGTATCCTTGCGGAATTAAGCAACAACTCATTTATTAATCTCCATTCCTATAAATTACCGGTCTAAATCTTGCACCATCTTTCCGTAGAGCAGCGGGTAATTCGTAGCTCCATGCAGTACACGGTAAATAAACACATTTCGCTCAATAATACGGTAAAAAGCGACATACGGCTTAATCCCAAACATTCTATATCCTGCCGCCGCCATTTTTCTGTCAGGTACAAGCCGCCCTCGTTTTGGGAATACCGACAAATCGTTGGCCTTTTCGATGATTTTATCGTGCATTCGGAGTGCGGCGTGGCGGCTATCTTGTGCAATATACAGGACGATTTCCTCTAAATCGTCCAACGCTTCATGCAAAAACCGGACATCATAGGTTTCCATCAATAAGCCCTCGCAGCCGCTCGCTCACTTCCGCTATGGTGTAGGTTTTTGCGCCCGATAATCTGCCTGCTTCCGCCGAGAGCAATTTTTCGCGCAAGTCAAGCATCTCCTCACGGTATTGATAGGCTTCAATGCTCATAAGCACTAAATCACCCTCACCGTTTTTTGTGAGGAATACAGGTTCACTTTTTTCCTTACATAGCTCGGAAATGCTGTTGTACTCGTTACGAAGTGCGGTAGATGGCTTTATTAGCACGACAATCACCTCCTTGAATAATTATATACGTATTCTATCATAATAATTTGGGCAAAGCAAGAATTATTAGGCAAAACCCAAAATACGCTGTGTCGCCTTATTTGCAAGCTATCAAAACTAAGAAGTAGCAGCACTCCTTGCTTTGCAATTGTCGTATTAGTGATTTTAGTGTTAGTAATTTTAAAGTTAGAAACGTTGCAAACACAAAAAGTAAGGAAAATTGTTGCAAAACCTTACCCTCTGCAATTTGTGTGACTGTGGTATTTGACTTGGCATTAATGGACTTACACACGCTGAGAGAAGTTTGTAATTCCCTCTAATGTTTCCTTAAAAAAGCACGATAATTTAAGTATGAGCAAGTTTTGCTTTCAATTATTTTTACTCGATTGGAGTTTAAGTTATGTTAAGAAGTCTTTACGTGGCAGGGCAGGGAATGTTGTTGCAACGCAGGCGAATGGAGACCATTACACATAATATAGCAAACGCCGACACAACCGGCTTTAAAAAAGACCACTTCATTTCCCACAGCTTTGATGACGTACTCGTCAGGCGGATAAATGATCAAGGCGGCAATTGGAGATGGGGTACGGGAGCTGACGGTGAGCGGATACGATTGCAAGAGTCGCAGTTCGGAATACCGAGGGTCGGGCCAATGAGGCTCGGCGTACAAGTAGACCACCTGTACACAGATTTCCAAATGGGGAATCTTGAATCAACAGAGCGTCCGACAGACCTTGCGCTTATCGGAGATGCATTCTTTGTAGTACAGACAGAAGACGGCGAGAGATTCACAAAAGCAGGCGCATTCTATCTGGACAGCCAGGGATACTTAGTGGACGGCAACGGAAACTTCCTGCTCGGTGAAAATGGCCCGATTAACGTGGGCGGATTAAACTTCCATGTTGATCAGCAGGGCAATGTATTTAATGAAGATGGACTAATTGACACGATACGAGTGGCTTCCTTTGAAGATAACACGACACTCAGAAGAGAAGGTTTGAATCTGTTTTTTGCAACAGAGCCCCCACTTGCAGAGCCGCATGAATTCACCATAGCACAGGGCTTTATCGAATTGTCAAACGTAGATGTAGCGCGTGAAACGGTAGATATGATGGCGATGTTCAGAACATATGAGATAAATCAGCGAATACTGACAATGATAGATGAGACATTAGGCAGAGCGGTTAATGATATAGGGAGATTGAGATAATGTTTGGAGCAAAAGCAATAGCGGCAACTGCGCTACGTATGCAACAAACCAGATTGGAAGTAATCGGTAACAACGTAGCAAACGTGAATACAACAGGGTTTAAAGCTCCGAGACTGGACTTTCAGACTGCACTTTATACGACGGGTCTGAACCCAAGTTTTCCGAGGTCACCCGAAGAGCACAACCAACGAGGTCACAGTGTTTTGATTGCGGGTATAGCCAGAGATTGGCGAACCGGAAATTTCCAAAGAACCGAAAGAAATTTGGATTTTGCAATTGAGGGTGAAGGATTCTTTGTCTTGCAAGACGTGAATGGTGAACAAGTATTCACAAGAAATGGCTCATTTGCGTTGAGTGTAGAAGATGAGGGGACATTCTTAGTAAACGGCAACGGGCTGTATGTACTTGACCCGGATGGTGAACGTATAGAAATACCTTTTGGCATAGATTCCATTGATGTCCGTGACACGGGTGAGATATACTTTATAAGCAACTCTGAAGTAGTGGGCACGGCACAACTTGGGTTAGCCACATTCGTAAACTTAAAAGGTCTCGAGCAGACAGGCAACGGGCTTTTCAGACACGCAGAATCGGCGGGTGAACGACTCCCCGTGGGGGCGGGCACCCTTGTCCGCCAAGGAATGTTAGAAGGTTCAAATGTCAATATAGCAGACGAAATGACCCGATTAATCAGGACTCAGAGAGCTTTCCAACTCGCCTCACGCGCATTAACTTTGGCGGATGAGATGGAAGGTGTTGCAAATAACATGAGACGGTAGTATAATGGTGAAATATGTACTCTAAATAAATTAAATTAAGGGGGTCACCTGCATGAATATTATCCAATGTCAATTCTGTAAAAAGCCGTTTGCAAGTCTGAGAGGCAAGGTGTGCCCTGCATGTTTAACGCAAATAGATCAGGACTTTATAAAAGTTCGTGACTATATCTATGACCACAAGCAGACCAATATCGACGTTGTGGCAGAAGAAACTGAAGTTTCAAAGCAAATAATATTATATCTCCTAAAAGAGGGCAGACTCATAATCGACAGCCCTGATGGAGACGGTGGTGGGATTTTACAGTGCGAAATGTGTAAAAAATCCATAAGCACAGGAAGGCTCTGTAAAGGCTGCACCGGTAAGGTTGCAACGTCTCTTGACAAGAATGTTTCCGGTGGGAATACAGCTCAAAAATCCGCAAGTGCACAGCAAGATTTAAAAGCTTCAGCAAAAATTGGCACAAAACAATAAAAAAAGCTAATGTAAACAGGCACTTGTTACGATAATATTAATATCAAAGGATTTTAGCACAGCAATATACTCTTGATAACATATTACTAAACCTATCAGAGACATAGAATCATGGCTTAAAGAAGGTGAATACAAATGAAGATCAATCCAATTATGAATCCGAATATCACAAGGAGCTATCAGGCTAATTCTACTCGCAGCTTGACATCCCCTCAATCGCCAAAAGCAGGTCGCGATGAGGTGACTTTCTCAGCAGAAGCTCTGAGCTTCCAAAAGTCACTGCAAGAAGCAAGGGAATCAGTCGAAGCACGCACACCTGAAGATATGAATAGAATTGATGCGATTAGAACCGCTGTACAAAACGGCACATACTCCGTCAGCAGTGAGGATATCGCGGACAGAATTCTTTCAAGTGTTCTTGGAGCTCGCTGATGAGACAGACAATCCTTGATTTATGTTCGATTTTGCAAGATGAAAAAACTATCGTAAAAGGTTTGCTGGAGCTTGCAAAAGAGGAGCGGGAGGTCATTGTTGCAGGTGAATCAGGGAAACTTGAAGCTATAATCAAACTTCAGATTAAACAGCTCAACAAGCTCGGCGCACTAGAGAGAAAGCGTACCGAGATTAACAAAACTATATCTCAGGAATCAGCAATTCCTGAGTCTCAGATAACCATCACAGCTATTTTAGAGACCTCCGACCCTAACGAAAGAGTCAATCTGTCAAACTTGCAAAATCAGATTACTGCTCTAATTGCTGAACACACAGCCATAAATGCGGAAAATCGTGAACTGATAAAATCTCACATTGAGTATTCAGACACTATGTTAGAACTGATGGTTGGCGCGGAAGATCCGCTGAACAACATGTACGGCGGTGACGGGAAAGCCGCAACCGAACGAAAAAAGTCTACAGGATTCTACGATGGTCACGCATAGATTTTCGTTATAAAATTTCAAAAAACAACCCGCAACCTTTGCTTGTGTTGCGGGTTGTTGTTTTTGTTATTGTTTACGGGCAACTACAAATCCTTTGTCATTCTGCGCGCAAGTCGCAGAATCCAGACTTTCAGGACTTAACTCAAGCTAATTAGAGTTCATTTTTCTTTTTTGGATTCTGCTGACTGCACGCGGAATGACAAATACGTTAAATAATTCCTTTTTTTCCTTAAAAACACTCAAGAATCATTGGAAAAACACGATAATACATAATGTAAGGAATAGTGTAACTAACTTACACCCAAATATATAACAGCATTAACAAAAGCAAAGGATTGCAACTAACAGCGAGAATGGATTCTCCCGTTAGCATCTGCTTAGATGCTTACAGCAGGGAGACAACTATGATAAGATCATCTTTCTTCGGACTTGAAATTGGTAGGTCAGGACTCAGCACAGCTCAGTTTGGGCTGGAAGTAACAGGCCATAATATAGCCAACGTGGATACAGCAGGATTCACTCGTCAACATGCAAGGCAAGCTAACCTGAGCCCATTCGAACAGGTTGGAATGTTTGCGCCTGTATCACATATGAGCGTTGGTCAAGGTACGCGTGTACAGATTCTTGAGCAAATTCGCTCATCATATCTGGACAGGCGTTTTCGCAGTGAAAGTACAACCCATGCATTTTGGAACACCAGATCGCAGAGTCTTTCACATGTCGAGTCGTTTTTTGACAATGTAAACGAAGCTACCAGCATCAACCGTGCAATGTCTGAGTTCTTTCGCTCTATGAAAGTTGCATCGGAAGATCCTGTTTCAGGTGCTCCGCGTGTACTCATGCGTACAACAGCGGAAGACCTTACTGCAATGCTCCGCATGAACCACACGGGTCTCGTGAGTCTGCAAGAATCAGAAAACAGGGCAGTTGTTACAAAAACAGGTGAAGTAAACAGACGCCTTGAAAACATTCGTCTATTAAACGGACAAATTTACAACTTCGAAGTCACCGGTCTTATCGCCAACGACCTTCGTGACAGGCGTAACCTTGAACTTGATGAACTGGCACAGCTCATTGACATTGACTGGGATGAGCGTGAGGACCAATTCGGCAACAGCGTGTTCAGCCTCACCATTGCAGGCGAGACAGCAGTTCACCACGATAGACGCATGACCATGAGTGTGGGCTGGGTAGAAAACCCGGTTCGAGGGGTAGATTCACTCGTTGCGATTCCGATTTGGGCAGAACGTATGCCAAGAGACTTCACACCATCACAGAGTGCACCGTTTCCGCTGATGTCAGGAAATGATTCATCTGTGCCGAGGTGGGAAGACTTTCTCAATCTTCCTGAAGGTCAAAGGCAAGCTGCTTTTGATAATGCAATGCGCCTATATAATTGGGCTGTGGAAGCCGCTGCAGTAGACATGAGAAGAATCACCGGTGGTGAAATCAAAGCACACATGGGTGTCCGCGACGGAATTGGTGATACTCCGGATAGTATATCAAGAGGTATTCCATACTACCTTGAAATGATTAATGATCTTGCCCGTGCGCTGTTTGTTCAGATAAATCAGCAACACGTGCAAGGTTGGAGTGATAACCCGAACGGCTCGGAAACAGGCATTAAATTCTTCAGAGCAATAGGACCGAACGGAAATCCGATTGGGCGTGTAGTATTCTATGATTCAGACGGCGATGAGCTTCAGGTTGTAAGTAATGATGATACGAGAATATACGCAGATAATACAGTATTTTTAGATGCTAATGGCGACCCCTTAGATCCCAACGCCCCGAACTTCAGCAGTTCTCAAGCGACATATATAAGGTTTTATGATGAAGGTGGCACATTTCTCGGATACAGTCAAGGTTCCGCTAATATAGCCAGTACAAGGTTTGAAGTGACTCCTGAAGAACTGGCACATGTCACAGCTTTAAATTTCAATGTCAGCGATGAAATTATGGCAAGTGAGTTTAATATAGCTTCCTCTTCACAGCGTATTGGAAGAACCGACGGAACCCCTATTGAACTGCAGAGGGGTAACAACGAAAACATGAACGATCTGTACAGCCTTTTCGGGGAGACGGGCATATCGGTTACGATAATCGGTCCGGATGGGCGTGAAAGAACAAGAGAAATAGGAACATTTGATGACTATGGAACGGTTATAAGGTTTAATGTCGCAAATACCTTGCACACTGCTCACCAAAACGCGAGGACAAGCAGGGCGCTCACGCTTTCGGCAAATAACCAAAGAACAGCCATCGCCGGAGTTTCGTTGGACGAAGAAATGGTAGGACTAGTCAGATTCCAACACGCATACAACGGCGCAGCTCGTATCATAACAGCGATAGACGAGGCACTTGACAGGCTGATAAACGGCACAGGCAGAGTAGGAATCTAGTATTCCATTTTCTAAATTCCTCCCCAAACCTTGCGGCATCTTTTTGTGTCTGCCGTTGTCAAAAAACCTTGAAATGCCTGGGCATTCCTGCGGCTTTTTCCTAGGCAGCCGCAAAAATCTACCACAATTTTTGGGAAGTTATTTAAAAAATGAAATACTAGTGTTTTGTGAAACACTAATAGGAGGAAAAACAATGGTATCAAGAGTAACTAATGCAATGCTCAGAAACACACTTCTAAACAATGTGAATAATAATCTCGGAAGAATGGATAGACTGCAAAATCAGCTTTCGAGCGGCAGGCAGTGGGCGCACATAAGCGACAACCCATCTGCGTTGATTTTCGGGCAAGCTGCGCGTAACAGAATCACTCGCATCGAGCATTTTCAGCAATCCATCGGGACGGCACAAAACTGGCTCACCCAAGCTGAGTCGGGTGTGCGTGAACTACAGGAAACGGTGGGTCATGTCTATGAGCAAATGGTCAGTTCAGGAAGTACCATGACTGACACAGATAGGCTAAACCTATCGAGAGTTGTAGGTCAAATGAGAGATCACTTCTTAGATACTTTAAACACAACATTTGGTGATAGGTTTGTATTTGGTGGATTCAATACTCCCGGTGACTTTGCACAAAATGCTCCGACTCAGACTCGTCCGTTCACCATGGACACCTCCGGAAACCTACTTTTTAACGGGTTTAACATGTCGCGTTTTGATAATTTGTCTGCTGATGAATTTCGTAACGCTATGGAAAACGGATTAGTACCGGCAATCCCGGGTGAGCCCGGCTATCCCGGAGGAACCACGGAGGTTCCGCAATTACGGCAACTGAATGACAGTGTGATTCAGTTTGAAGTAGGGCCCGGAATAATGATGCCTGTGACCATGAATGGTATTGACCTCATTATGTTCAGAACTCAATCAAATGATGGCTCGAACAGTGAGATTTTTCGCAATGCGTTTAGCGTGCTCACAGAGGTATACGAAGGGCTAAACGGCAGAAGGCCTATCGAGCCGGGCGAGCCGAATTATCCGGGAACCCGCACTATTACTACAGATGAAATGACAATGCTAATAAATCAAGTGCAAGACTCGCAAAACCACCTGCTCGCAAGAACGGCAGAGATTGGTGGCAGACAGCGCAGACTTGAGCTGATAGACGCGAGATTCGACCAAGATTTCATCAACTACGAGGAAATGCGTTCACGCGCCGAAGATGCGGATTTTGCAGAGGTAATAATGAATCTACGCATGGCAGAGACAATCTACCAAGCCGCTCTATCAGCAGGCGCCAGGGTGATTCAACCGACACTCATGGACTTTTTGAGGTAGGTGTTTAGCGTTTCGTGAATTCCCGCAGAGGGTGGGTTATTTGCTCCGCTAGTCTGTAAGACAAGGGGACGGTTCCTCTGTCTTGGTCTGCGCTTGAAAATAGCAATCAAAAAACTCGTCATTGCGGGCGCGACCCGCAATCCCCGAAGATATGCTCATTATTCATGGGATTGCGGCTCGGAGGCCGCAATGACGTGGTATGTAAGACAGGGGTTTCTGACGATTCCTCTGTCTTGTCACAACGGGCGATTAATAATCGCCCCTGCAATTGACTTTTCCTGTAATTTGTGGTACAATAGCGCATTGAATCCAGCCAAGGAAGGCGGTGACGACGATGTCTGTACTTATGAGGATAAACATAAATGAGCAACGTGCCCAAATCGGGCTGAACATAACTCGCTCGAATCTCAATATCAACAACCCCAGTGCGGCTATTCAGATAAACGACCAACGCTCACAAGTGCAAATCCACTCGGAACAACCGACATTCACCGCTGACCATTCAGCTGTCAGGCGCGATATGGGATTAAGCACATCGGGACAATTTGCCCAAGATTTCGCAAACGCAGGCAGGCAGGCGGCGATGCAGGGCATAGGTCGCAGAGCAAGAGAGGGCGACCAGATGGCAAACGCTCAAGTGCGAGGTGTCGACCCCATGCCAATGATTGCACGGAACAACGCAAACGCAAGGCTCGGGCCGATTCCGGTAAATATAGGACTCATGCCACGCAGTTCACCTCATTTTACATGGCATGTAAACAGGCTTCAAATTGGATTCACACCACACAGCCTGTCGGTAAACACAGACCCGACAAATCTTGCACAGGTATCGCTGACCCCACAGCATTCAGTGAGTACGTTCTACCAAACTCCGCCACACATGGATATAACGGCAGTACCACTGTATGCTTGACCGAGCAAAGTAAGTGTGATATGATACAACCACTTATACCAAAAGGAGATACACAGAGATGCAAATTGATACCCTGCGGTTTGGGAATGTCGAAGTTGATGAGGCGAAGTTCTTAGACTTCGAAGAAGGCGTTCCCGGCCTTGAACAATATCACACATATGCATTGCTTCAATTTGAGGAGAGCTATCCACTGGTTTGGTTGCAATCCACGGAAGAGACAGGGATTTGCTTGCCTGTGCTTGACACATTTTCGGTTCTTCCGGACTATGTTTTTGATATTGATGAGACAGATGTAAAAAGGCTGCAGCTCACAAAACCCGATGATTTATTTGTCGTGAGTGTCGTGGTCATTCCGGACGAAATTTCAGGCATGACGGTGAACCTCGCCGCCCCAATCATCATCAACACTTCCAGCGGAAAAGCAAAGCAGATAATGCTCAGCGGCAGTGAGTATAATGTCCGTGTACCTATCTTCCAAGAAATATGCAAGTTAGTTGCAAGGGAGGAGGGTGAAGACGATGCTAGTTCTGTCACGTAAGGTCAACGAAACCATCGTAATAGGCGATAACATCCGCATCACTCTGCTCGGCATAGATGGAGACAAAATAAAACTGGGCGTAGATGCCCCGCGGGACGTCAAAGTTTTCAGAGAAGAACTCCTAGAGGCGACAAGAAGCACAAACGTCCAAGCCCTAGACGCCCCAATAGTCTCATTCGATTTATCAAAAATCAAGAAAAAACCTGATAAAAAGTAAAACACAATAATAACAAAAATAGCGGCTGTAAAGTCGCTATTTTTTGTGATCCGGGGTGGGGCCGCAGGCAAAAGGTGTAAAAAATATTAACACCACTCAGCCGCCTCTTTGCCACCAGTGCACATGGATTTGACTAATGCGATTGCTTTTTTTATACTGGTTTTCTTATGTCGGTCGGGTTGTTAATATTTTTTACACCTTTTGCCTGCTTTGCGTTTTACGTAACAAGACAGGAGGACGGTTCCTGTCTTGTTGGCTATATCCCACAAGATACAGGAAACTTAAACCACCAAAACACTAAATAATGTATATTTTTTGAAAAAACTCTTGCAAATAGATTCAGGAAATGTTAAACTCTGATGTGATATATAGAAAAGCGAAAGAGGGATTCTAAGGGGGTATCAGGGTGAGAGAAACAATTGAAAAAATGCTCACGCGATTCAGAGAATATATGACAACGCTGCCGAGGAAAACCAAGATACAACTTGGTGTCCTTACACTCTTTGTTTTGACACTTGCCATAGTTGCGACGGTTCTTCTCACGAGGACAAATTGGGTAGTGTTGCAGGGCACAGGCGACCCGGTAAGCACGGCAGATATCTACGCAGCACTTAACGAACAAGGCTTTACAGTAAGGGTCTCCCCGGATGGTATACAACTCGAAGTCCCTGAACAAGAACACGGCACAACTCAAATGTGGCTTATGAGTCAAGGGCTTATAGGGCCTCCCGGTTTCGACTGGGGAATGCTCGAAGGTGCGACCGGATTTGGTGTCACCGAAAGTTTTGCACGCCAGATGTCTGAAGCACAACGCGGCGAGCACATCAGAATGCAAATTATTCAAGCCCCGAGGATACAAAACGCACTCGTTATTGTAAATGAGGGAGAAACCTCGCCATTTAGGCTCGCCACAAACCTCAGACCTCCTACGGCCTCAGTTCAAATAACAGTTGCGGGAGGAGAAAGGCTCACACAGGCAGAAGTGCAAGCTGTCGCTGAGGCAGTCAGAGGTGGTGTGCCCGGCATTGAATTTGAGAATATTCACATCATCGACTCTAACTTAAACCACTATCCTGTCGGCGACCAAGCTCTGGACACAGATGTTGAATTTATAGACCGCATAGCTCTTGAAAATCAGTTGAGCGCACAATTTCAAACCCAAATTCAACAGCTTTTATCACCTATTTTTGGGCTCAGCAATCTTAGAGTTCAACCGACAGTCAGGCTCAACTTTGACAGAATAGTCACAGAGCAAGTAGAATTTGCACCGCCTATTCCGGGTGAAACCGGAGGTATAGTCCGTAGTTCTGAACGTGTCCATGAGAGGTCAAGAAGATGGTCGCCGGCGGAAGGTGTACCCGGCACGGATTCAAATGCAATGGGTTCAATAGAATATCCATGGGGCGAATTTGATGACCAAGACACATGGCTTCGCAATGTCGAAAGCCTCAACTACGAGATAAATGAGACGAGAAGGCAGATACAACACCAATACGGTATTATCGAAACTGTTATGCTTTCAGTGGTCATAAACAGTGAAACAGAAGGCATTGAGGACGATTTCAGTGCAGAGGTTGCAGATCTCGTCACTACCGCGATCGGAGTGCCTCTCTCCAACGTCAGAGTTCAACTACTTCCGTTTGCATACGAAGATACGGCGCTTGCCGATGCAATTGCGGCGGCGGAAGCGGCGGCAGCGGCACAGAGAACACGAGACCTCATCGAAATGATAGTTATGTACGCGGTTATTATCCTGCTTGGCGTGATGGTATTTCTGCTCGGCAGAACAATCGTCAAAGCACTCAGGCCCGAACCTGAGCCTGAACCAATGTTGGTTGCGGCAGGAGCTGACGGCATCGACTACCTAATCACCGATGATGATGATATGCAAGCTGACCAGGTGGAGTATGAGGACATCGACATAAATACAAAATCCCCCGGACTTGAGCAGGTCGAAAAGTTCATAGACAGAGATCCGGGATCTGTGGCACAACTTCTCAGAAACTGGCTGTCAGACGAGTCATAATAATACTAAATCAAAAGCAATAAAAACAGAGGGTTACGCATATGTCTAATGATATAAGTGCAAAAGAAAAAGCCGCCATTTTACTTATAAGTCTCGGTAAGGAATATTCAGCCGAGCTTTATAAGTATATGTCGGAAGAAGAAATAAGCGACATGACGCTGAGCATAACCACTACCCGCCGTGTTGAACCTGAAGTAAGGGAGCAGATCATAAACGAGTTTTATGAGATGTGCCTCACTCAAAAGTTCATAACAGAGGGTGGCATAGACTATGCCAGAGATGTCTTAGAGCAAGCAATCGGCAAAGATAAAGCCGAGGAGATGATACGAAAGCTGTCATCTTCCCTTCAAGTGCGCCCGTTTGACTTTATAAGAAGAGTTGATTCAAACCAAATACTCAATGTTATCCACAACGAGCATCCACAGATAATTGCGCTCGTCCTGTCATACATAGATCCAAAACAATCGGCACAAATCATAGCTTCGCTCCCCAATGAGCGTCAGACAGAAATCATAAGCCGCATTTCGAACATGGGTAGCACATCTCCCGAATACGTCAAAGAGGCGGAGCGGATTTTGGAGCGCAAGATAACATCAATGGGATTCACCGAAAACATCATAGTCGGTGGTATCGACACGATAGTCGAAATCATAAATTCACTAGACCGTTCATCGGAGAAAAACATCCTCGAAAGTCTCGATGTCAACGAGAGCGAACTCGCCGACGAAATCAGAAAACGCCTGTTCGTATTCGAAGACATTGCAAAACTCAACAACGTCACCATTCAGCGTGTTCTGCGCGAAATCAACAACCAAGACCTTGCAGTTGCACTCAAAATGGCGGGTGAAGATGTTGCAAGATCAATTTTCTCAAACATCTCGAAACGTCTCCAAGACATGATAAAAGACGATATGGAAGTTATGGGTCCTGTGCGTGTACGTGACGTTGAAGAGGCGCAACAAAAAATCGTCAACGTCATCCGCAAACTCGAAGACGAAGGTGAAATTATCGTGGCTCGCGGAGAAGGGGATGACCTGATTGTTTAGAATTGACAGAAGTCTTGTCAAGGTTTCAAGGCACAAGCCTCAGATCTTTGACACAGAAAAGACAGATTCCCCGCCGGGAGATGATGCCCACGAGGAACTTCCCCACGACTCAGATACGGAATCTGAACACATCGGGGATGAGACTCAAGATGCCCTGCCACATGAGCCATCGCCAGTCACAGATGAAGTAGTGGAAATACTTGCGCAAGAAAAATTGAACGAATACATGATGATTGCCGAACTGGAGATGCAGGAAAAGGCGCAGGCACTCATAGACGATGCACGAGTTCAGGCGGCACAGATAGAACTTGCGGCACGTGAAGATGCCGAAGAGGCGCGCAAAGAGGGCTGGCAGGAAGGTTATACCGAAGGCGCGGCAGAGGGCAAACTCTCATTCGATGACAAACTTAAAGAGTGCGAAGAGACACTTGAAGAAAAACTGAAAACAGACGATAGACAATTAAAAAGCGTTCTCGAAGAGCTCTATGCCGAGCAAGAGCGCATTTCAGCCGAAACTGAGGCAGAAATTGTCAGACTCTCACTGGAAGTAGTCAAGAAAATAATAGGTCCTGCCGAGGAAGAACTCGGCACAGTCTTTACCTCGCTTGTGAAAAACACCCTGCGCCAAATGTCCACAGAAGGGAAAATAATTATAAGAATCGGTCCGAAAGAGTATGAGCGATTCTTCTCGTCGGGAGTTGCAAACATAGAACTAGACAACGGAATCGTAGTTACTGCGACCGTCATGAAAGACTTAAATATGGACGAAAACGAGCTGATTATCGACTCAGACGAGGGTACAGTCAATGCGAGTATTGACTTACAACTGGAGTACGTTAAAATTGCATTTGAAAGAGCAAACCAATATGAGCCGGATTGATGTTTCAAAATATATAGAATCTCTGTCCAAATCCGACACCATAGAACGTGCGGGCAGGGTCACAAAAATAGTCGGGCTTGCGGTTGAGGCGACAGGACCACCCGCTAAAATCGGTGATGTCTGTGAGATGTTCTCATTAAATAACGATAAATCGCTCCGAGCTGAGATAATAGGGTTTCGCGAGGGGCAGACCTTGCTCATGCCGTTTGGCAGTCTTGAAGGTATAGGTCTCGGAAGTTACGTGGTTTACACCGGAAAACAGCTCAGAGTTCCTGTTGGTATGTCACTCATTGGAAAGGTGCTTGACGCTTTGGGAAACCCGTTCGATGGAAGCGAACACGACAAAATCGACGCATGGTACCCCGCAGACAATATGCCGCCAAACCCATTGGAGCGCGAGCGAATCAAAGAGGCTCTGCCGCTCGGTATTAAAGCAATAGATAGTATGCTGACCGTGGGAAAAGGTCAGCGGCTAGGCATATTTGCAGGCACGGGAGTTGGTAAAAGTACAATTCTCGGTATGATGTCAAGATACGCCGTTGCCGATATAAATGTTATTGTTCTGGTCGGAGAGAGGGGACGCGAGGTACGCGACTTCATAGAAAAAGATTTGGGAGAAGAGGGTCTTAAAAAGTCCGTATTGGTAATCGCAACATCCGACCAACCTGCACTGCTTAGATTGAAATGCGCCATGACAGGCACTGCGATTGCTGAATATTTCAGAGACCAAGGTTGTAAGGTTTTAATGCTGATGGACTCGCTCACACGTTTTGCAATGGCGCAGCGCGAAATCGGCATGGCGGCGGGAGAACCACCTGTTTCCAGAGGTTTCCCCCCATCAGTGTTTGCATTACTGCCAAAACTACTCGAACGCACGGGCATGTCGGACAAAGGTTCAATAACAGCGCTGTACACAGTTTTGGTCGATGGCGATGACATGAACGAGCCAATCTCAGATACGGTCAGGGGCATACTCGATGGGCATATAATCCTCTCAAGGGCGATAGCCCAACGCAACCACTATCCTCCGATAGACATCTTAGGCAGTGTAAGCCGTGTAATGCCTGAAATAGTGACCCCCGAACACTTTCAAGATTTCGGTACCATAAAAAACTTGCTCGCCGTATATAAAGAAGCGGAAGATCTCATAAATATCGGAGCATATAAACAGGGTGCAAACCCCGAAATTGACAGAGCTGTAGAACTTCACGCCCCATTGGCGATTTTTCTAAAGCAAGGCATGAGGGAGAGCTTCTCGTATGAAGATACACTGGAAATGATGAGAGCAATAGCAGGAAGCGGGGCCCCTCAAATTCCCAATATGTAGGGGACAAGGGCTGGAATAAATGAAAAAGTTTAAATTTACCCTGCAGTCACTATATAACTACAAGCTCACCGTTGAGAAACTGCAAAAAGCAGAGCTTAGTAAAGCGCAACAGGCGCTACAGTTACTGCTAAATGAGGAAAAGAGAATACAGCAGGCGCAAAAGGACACAGAACTATCACTGGAACTGGCACTCGAAAAAGGTGAAAACATTGTAGCGGCTCTCGCAGAACATGATGCATACTTCAGATTTTTAAGAGATGCTCTCGTGGAAGTTAAAGGCAAAATTGTAAGGGCTGAGGAAATAGTCAGGTTATGCCAAGAAAGACTGATTACCACAATGAGAGAACTTAAAGCATACGACAGACTGCGTGAGGAACAATATGAGGCATATAGAATGGAAGTACAAGCAGAAGAGGCAAAGGTGATTGATGACTTGGTTTCATTTAAAGTCATAAGCGAAGAGGCATAGGCACAAAACTCAAATGAAAGGAGGTGTAGTATAGTGGCAGAAGAAGTAACTGACCTTACAGAAGAAGAATCGCCGGAGGATAATCCTAAAGGCAAAAAAGGTAAGGAAAAAAGGGCAAAAAAAGAAAAAAAATCCAAAAATGCAGAGGGCGGTATAGTTGACGCCGAAGGTAAAGATGGTGCTGAAGACGTAGACGGTAAGGGAAAAAAGGGGAAAGAACCAAAGGTCAAGGCTGAAAAACGCAGCGGCGCAGGCGGCATAATTCTCCTGATGGCACTTGTACTATTCATTCTCCTTGGTGGATTCGGTGCGGCATTGTACTTTGACGCGCTCGGAGCACGTATTGTTGTAGGTAATGCAATCAATGACCCGCTACTTGACCTAGTTGCTTGGCTTGACCCAAATTACAACACAATTGAGATGCGTCAACAAGCAGAAGCGCAGGCGCAAGAGATACGTTTTCGTGAGCGTATTGATGAGCTTAACGCTCGTGAGGTTGAAATTGAATATGAAGAGTCGCTACTCCTTACTATTGAAGAACAGCTCGACAGACGCGCGCTTGAACTTGACAACCGTGAGGCGCAGATTGAATTGATGCTGGACAGGACAATTCCGCTACACCGCCGTGATTTGACCGAGGACGAGATTGCAGACATAGTCTCACTAAGCAACTCCTACACCCAAATGGCGCCGGAGATTGCGGCAAACATCATGGTGCAAATACACGACCCACGAGATGCAGCGTCAATACTATACTTCATGCCTGAGCGCAACAGAGGCGCCATAATGGCGGCAATGGACGTTAGATTTGCCGCCCATATAACAGAAATCTTGCTCAATCATTAGGGCGGGGCGGAGTAGATTTTGGCAGGTAGCAGTTTGGATAAATATAATTTGACGCAAGGCGGGATTGTGCGGAAACTTTTTTCTGTCGCAACCCCGCTGATTATGACTCAAGTTTTACAGATGACATATAACTTGACGGATATGTTTTGGCTCGGCCGGCACAGTGACTCAGCGGTGGCTGCTTCGGGAACTGTGGGCTTATTTTTATGGATGTCGATGGCGTTCATGCTCTTTGGGCGTATGGGGGCGGAAATTGGCGTGTCACAGAATATTGGCAAAGGCGATTTGCCGCAAGCTAAGGAGTTTGCTCAAAATGCGGTGTTACTTGGCGTAGTTTTAGGGATTTTGCTGTCAATTGTTGTTTTTACTTTCCATTCTTCTTTTGTTTCGTTCTTTGGGATAAGGGAGGCTCATGTTGAGCGTTATGCAAAAGACTACCTGTCTATGGTTAGCCTCAGTTTTCCATTTACCTTTTTGTCTGCTTCCATTATGGGGATTTTTAACGGCTCAGGCAATGCGAAAACGGCAATGGTCATCGGCGGCAGTGGGTTTTTAGTAAACATGACTTTAACCCCGATTATGATTTTTAGCATGGGTTTAGGTGTGATGGGTGCGGGCCTTGCAACTGTATTTGCCCAAGGTGTTGCGGCAGGTCTGGGTTTGATTTTGATTAAGGTTTACAAAAATCGTCCGTTTGAAAAGTTCAGGTTGTTCCCGAAAGCAAGCGTTGCTGTAATAAAGCAGATTTTCAAGTGGGTTACTCCCGTTTCAACAGAGAGTTTCTTTTTTACTGCTCTGACTATGCTTGTGTCGCTCCTTATTGTGAGTTTCGGTGAGAGTGCCATGGCGGCGACTCGTGTCAGCACTCAGATCGAAAGCCTTACGTGGCTTATCGGGGGCGGTTTTGCTTCTGCGCTGACTGCGTATACCGGGCAAAACTTCGGTGCAGGTAAATGGACTAGAATAAACCGTGGTTTTAAGGTTTCTTCCGGTATCATGTCTTTATGGGGGCTCATTGTTTCTTTGGTGCTTATTTTCGGTGGCCGCTTTTTGGTTGGGCTGTTTGTCTCCGATGAAGTTGCGGAGCTTGGCGCAATGAACTTGCGTATTTTTGCGATTTGTCAAATTCCACAGTGCCTTGAGGGTGTTGCGGCGGGTGTTTTCAGGGGGCAGGGAAAGACTGTTCCTCCGTCGATTTCAAGTATTTCTTCGAATGTGGCTAGAGTTATTTTGGCTTATGTATTGGTGCATTTCACTGACTTGGGGCTCTATGGAGTTTGGATTGCACTGGCGCTCGGTGCGACATTGCGTGGGATTTGGATTTATGTCTGGTATGTGCATTATTCGCGGAGGGTGCCGAAGGTTGATGCGGTGTGATAATCATGAGATGAGACAGGGGGGGTGGTTCCTGTGTCTTGTTGGTAGTTGTTGCGTAAGACAGGGAGAACCGCTCCCCTGTCTCACGCTTGCCGCAGACAAAAGGTATAAAAAATATTAGCACCACTCAGCCGCCTCTTTGCCACCAGTGCATATGGGTTTACTAGTACGCCATATTTCTTATACCGGTTTTTCTCATGTCGGTCGGGTTGCTAATATTTTTTATACCTTTTGTCTGCTATGTTTGTAGGTTAGCGGGCAGAGGAGTTGTCTTTCTGCCTTGCAATTATCATATCAGTATATTCGATGAGTTTATACTTAACTTGTGCCAACTAACTAAGTGAACGTTTCTCTGATTAAGTAGCAGAAAATGTGGCAGAAGAAGTTACGCTTGATCCGTTTGAACGTAAAGAGAAAGAAAAGTGAATTGAGGGTCTGGTCGAACCATTATTTGTAACACCGGTAGAGTTTATTGAAACATTTGAAACACCTGATGCATTGTTTTGACTTGTTACAGAGTGCCACTCTACGACAAAGAATTGTCCGTGATGATGCCCCGCTGTCGCAACTCTAGCATCAAAGACTCTGGTTCTTTGCCCCCCAATTGTGACATACACACCATGCACCCTATTGGTAGTGAAAGGAAAACTCTGTGTCAAGGGATTAATTTGTGAAGGCTCAGGATAAAGTTTTGTAAGTTCGCCATTTAAAACTATAGTACCATATTCGTCAACAACAAGCTCGCCGGAAGCAAGAGCTTTTTCTATTAATGCCGCAAATTCTTCTGCGCTGATGTCGTCCTCTAAATAAACTGCTTCATGCACCCGATTGTCAATAACATCATAGAGAAAGTAGGTATAGCTTTCTACGTGAATAAAACCATCTTCATCAATAGTGAGTTCACCGGAAGCAAGTGCTTGATCCAGTAATTTCGCAAACTCCTCTGCGCTTATATCACCTGTAACAAAATCGCCAGCTAATGTGGAAGGGGTTGAGAAACTTGCGAGCAGAATAATGCAAATTAACAGAGAAATTATCCGTGTTTTCATCTAAAACTCCTTTTTGAACATATTAAACTAAAACTAATCCAACTAAGATAAAAACAACTCATCTCATAATTACCACACCCTTCCTCTCGAAATATGGATAAAACGTACAAATCAATTGTAAAATATCTGCAAACATTTGTCAAGAGTGTCAATGATTTTTTGAGTTATTTTTTTGAGTTATTTACGTTATTTTTGAGTTTGATCAAAAATAAAACAGGTGAGAGGTGTGGAGTGGCTGCTTTTCAGCCTCCCTGTCTGCTTATGGCAGATTAAACATATCAGCATACTCAATGAGTTTTACATTATTGGGTATGTTCTTTTTGCACTCTGAGCTGTAGCCTGATTTTGAGAAGATATAGTAAATCATCTCTGAGTAGCTGAACATTTTGCTTTTTTCTATAAGGTTATATACTACATCTTGCTTAACTTTTTCATTTGTCCATTTGCATTCGCAAAAAATCGCACGGTTATCTTCAAATGCAATTATATCTATCTCTTGCTGTGACTTTGTTTGTGGATTTGTTCCCCACCATCGCCCTGCATCTTTGAAGTAAAATGGCAATCTTTCCGCAATGTTTTCTCTCCATAGATACTCTAGGCAAATTTCCTCAAAAACATTCCCCATAAATGCTGATATTTGCGGCTCAATGCTTTCAAAGACCTTCTTTCCTGCACCTGACTGAATTTGTGATATGTTCTGTGGCACAAATCTGTACCAAAAGCGGAACATGTTATCGGCTAACCTGTATATGGTCATTTTGGAGCTATCGGAAAGTATCGGTCGCTCTTTTTTTACGATGCCCAGTGATAAGAGTGACCTTAAATATTTGCTGCACACCGCAGACTCCAACTTTGTCTTTGTTGCTATTTCGTTTAGACGGGAACTTCCTGTGGCGATTGCTGTAATTATATCGTTATACACCTGCGGTTCTCTCAGTTCTTGTTTGAGTAAGTTTGAGGGTTCCTCAAACAGATATGAGTTTGGGGTGAAAAAGTTATCTATAATGTTATCCTTTAGCGACGCGGTGCTATCTATTTGTGCTAAATAGTGCGGAATGCCGCCTGTGACTCCATATGCTAAGGCACTGTCGAATATATCATATTCCTTGTGAAATTCAATAGATTCAAAAAAGTTCAGTGGCTGAATCTTAAACTGCGCTGTTCTTCTGCCATATAACGGGCTTTCATATCCAAGTACCTGATTTTCCATGAATGACATTGATGAGCCGCATAATATCAGAAATAGTTGAGTGTTTTTCAGCTTAGTGTCAATATGAGCTTGCAGTATTGATGACATTACTTTAACTGCGTTTGCAAGATATGGGTATTCGTCAATAACCAATACAAGCCGCTGCCCGTCTGCCAAATCGGAAATCAGGTCAAGTGCGTCTATGAAGTCTGTAAATCGGGGTTTAGTTTTAATTTGTTCTTTGGTTGTGTTCCAAACACTTTTTGAGAAATTTTCAAGGTTCATACTCTCGCTTGTTTCAAGTGAGAGAAAGTAAATTGCTTTTTTATCTTTAATAAATTCCTGAATCAGCGATGTTTTTCCGACACGCCGCCTACCGTATATAATAGCACACTCAAATTTGCTTCCTGCGTGCATTTTGTTTAACTTTTCCAGTTCGCTGTCTCTGCCAACAAACAAAACATTCACCTCGCTATCTTACGAGTTCGTAACTCATGAGTCTATATTATACGAATGTTTTAGATTTGTCAAGTGGGGTTTTCAACTAAACAGTATGCTCAACCGTCCCCCTGTCTTGTCCCCCTTGTGGTTACACATAAAGTAGAATCCCCACGGAGAAAATATTTCCCTCATGGCTGACGTCTATATGTCCATCATATTTCTCCGCGGATTTCCTGATGTTGCTCAGGCCGTAGCCGTGTCCGTTTGCGGGTTTTCGCGAGACAATCACCCGGTCTAATCCCTCCGCATTGTCAGCACCATCTGCGTACTTCACTTCACCATCAAACGTATTGTCAATTTTGATGTAAAGACTGCCTTTGCTTGATTCAACATCAAGCTTAATCATCTTGTCCTCAACCTTTGCCACAGCATCAAAAGCGTTATCTAAGAGGTTGCCGAGAATGGTTACAACATCGGACACCTCAATGCTTAGCTCAGGTGGTACAAGGATATTTACCTGCAAATTAATACTGCTACTCAAAACATCTTTCAATTTAAAATTGATAATGCTGTCAAAAGCGATGTTTCCGGTGTCGCTGTAGACCTCGCTTTCGCCTACACTATCCAGTAAGTCATCGAGATAGTTTGTTGCCTCGCTTGATTTGTCACTTAGAGTAAAATCTCTTACCGTTGCCAAATGCAGTTTCATGTCATGGCGGAGAGATTTTACCTGCTCCATCGACTCCTGCATGAGCCTGCATTGGGTGTAATAATATTCCCTCTCTTGGGTGAGTAGTGCTGATTTTATGTCTTTTTCATTTGACTTTGAAACGCTGTAGTATAAGTAAAAGAACAAAAACGCAATGCCAAGTCCGTTGGAAGTAAGCTGAATTATACCGGCAAAACCAAAATCTATTTGCATAAAAGCAATAAGAATAATTTGTGTAACAGGCACAAACAGAAATGGAATCATTAGTTTATGCATATTTTGCGTAAGCGTTAACTGCTTTTTATAGTATCCGTGCAAAGCAAATGCGGCGATATAAATGATTGCGGTAGCAACTAAGAGAGCTGTTTCCAAAATATAAGCAAACATTCCGTAGGTAAAAAATGCAAATGTTTGAAAAACTATTGTACCCGAGTTTAAAATCAGGTGACCTCCCGTCAACGCGCAGAGCCGCCTTGTCATTGTTGATTTATAGTTAAGCGTTGCAATAAACAATGTAACATAATAAATTGGAACAGCAATGCCGGGGTGCGGCCACAAGCTTTGGAAATTCAGTGACGCCCAAATCAATACATATGAAAGAATAAAAACAACTCGCGGTGTACGCCTTTTTTCAAAAAAAGCACTTATAATCCTCTCCGCGGCAAGAGCAGCAAAAACATGAGAAATAAAAAGCACAATCGTATTCATGAGCCTCTCCTCCTTTTAATGATTTCGTAATACCGTTCCCTAACTTCGCTTCTTCTGTTGGGGCTAATGGGTAAGGCAGGTAGATTACCCGGTAAAATGAGTTGATTGAACTTTACTACGGTCACATAGTCATAGTTGACCGCATAGGCAGCATGAATAAACAGAAAATCCAATCTGTGCAACTGTTCGTTGTATGCCTCTTTCAAAGACCCATAAAATTCTTCTTTTTTGCCATCGTTTAGATGAAGAATTAATTTTCTGTCGGAGCTTTCAAGATATAAAATGTTCTTTGCCTGCACTTTATATATATCATGACCTTTTTTATACGTGAATTCTCCAGACCAGAGTCCGGCAATCTTGAGAAAAGTCCTCACAGTTTTGTCGACTTTTTCATACTCTAAAGGTTTTATGAGAAAATCCATAGGGTGAATTTCAAATAGTTGCATGGCATATTTCTTTTCCCAAGAAACAAAGACAATTGAAACCAAGTGGTTTTGGTGAGACTCACGAATGAACCGTGCGGTATCCACGCCATTGATTTCACTTTTAGCAAATTCGATATCAAGGAAAATTAAATCATAGTGCGCCCCTGTATCAACCATGCGACACAGCTCTTCCCCTGTTGCCAACACGTCGATTTCACATTCAACCTTCACTCGGTCGAATATGTCTGTCAATGTGCGCTCCAAGTCTGAGCATATTTTAGCTTCGTCATCGCAGATTGCTATATGAATCATAATAATGACCATTTCCCTTTTTAATGACTATTCATCACTCTCGCAGATGATGGGCAATTCACCCTGATTTTTCGGGAGCCATCGGGATCTACACCGCTGTTCTCCCGAAAAACCAGGGCAAACTGCCCATCATCTGCCAGCCTGGTGAATAGTTATATTTTAATTATGAATATATCTTTGTAAATTTTATCATATTTGGCGGTGAAAGTCACAAAAAATAGTTACTGCAAAAATCATGATAGTTACTGCAAAAACTCGCAGACAAGAAATAGCCTTATATAATGTATATCATAACACAAAACAAGGAGGAATCATCATGAAAAAAGTATTAAACAAACTATTGCCGGTTTTATCTTTAGCACTGCTGGTACTATTTATCACCGCAGGCTGCGGAAACGACAGCAGTGACACCGCAGTCGATACGCCCCCGCCAAGTGACACCGCAGCTGAAGAAATCCCCATAGATGCAGCGGATACGAACGACACAGCAACAACCGAAGTCGATTGGGCATTTTACAATCAACGTGCCGAAGCTTTTGTGTCAGCAATGGCAGAAGGCGATTTTGACGGTGCCGTGGCTATGTTTGACGATGTAATGGCAGGAGCTGCGGGCGCGGCTGACATGCAGGTATTATGGGAAGCTATTATTGGTGAAGTTGGGGAGTTTTATCACATTGATGAAATTGAGAACATTATCGCAGAAGAGTTTTTCCTCTGCCTTGTTACAACCATTCACGAGCATTTTATTGTAGTCCTACGTGTGGTATTCAATGAGGATGGGTTTGTTGCAGGATTCTTTGTGGATGATGTGTTTCCATTGTCTGATTAGTGAAGCAAAGACAGGGGGCGGTTCCCTTGTCTTGTTGCCCATGCTTGCCGCAGACAAAAGGCATAAAAAATATTGACATGGTATAGATAATGGTATAAAGTGCAAAATGAAAGGTGGGAGTTTTTATGAAGTTTAAGGCTAAATTCGATTGGTGGATTCAGTTGATATTTTTGGGATTTGTTGCCGCAAATATTTGGGGGATTGCGGCTGCTTTCACCGGTAACCTTGGCGGCATTATTTTAGCTGTCACCATACAGGGCGACAGTATGCACATTAGCGCCATGTATGGAACGAGAGTTGAGTTAACAAACATTGCCGATATTGCTCTGTTAGACCTGAGTATGAGGGAAATAGGCGTAGGCAGGAGAACAAACGGGTACAACGGTGGAGCCTGGAGAGGTAATTTTACCGCGGGACTGCTGTTTGTAAGGCCGGATTCGTCACCGACCATTCGAATTGACAGACACAGGGGAAGTGCAATTTTCATCAGCTTCCGCGACACCGAGCGAACAGAGCTACTATATATAGAATTATCTTCATTAGGCATTGGTAATCCATAAGACAGAGGGGCGGTTCTGCTTATGGCACATTAAATATATCAGTATACTCAATGAGTTTTACATTATTAGGTATGTTCTTTTTGCACTCTGAAATGCAATTATATCTATCTCTTGCTATGACTTTGAATGACACAGTCATAGTCCGAATTCCTTGCGTGCATCTCCAAGTGTAACAACACGACCTGCGGCAATATCAAACTCAGATTTTCTAATCTCCGACATTAGCAGGCACAAGGCGCGAAGGCGCTCCAGTTCTTCCATTTCAACGATTGCATATTGAGCTTTTCCATTTTTAGTGAGCGCTACTTCATTTCCGTAAGAAACCTGATTTAACACTTTATTATAGTTTCTTAAATCTGATACAGGTACAGTAGTCATTTAATATCAGCCCTTTCGTAAAATTTTACTAACTTCATAATACATATATACCAGATTAAAAGTCAAGGGAGACGCGATCTAAAAAACAGAGGAACCGTCCCCCTGTCTTGTTACACATTTCAAAAAATATTTCTTAAAACACTAATCTTTGGCAGGGTATGTGACGATACTTAGAGTATAGGAGGTGAAGCCATGCAACAGATGATGGATGTTATGTCCCTCATGACTACCCGGACAGAGCCCGGCGCAGGTGGCCGGCAAGCACGCGGAAGAGCCGGTGAGAATACGGGACAAGACTTCACACAAGTCTTTGAGCAGGAGCTCGGCAGAGAGGACTCAAACAGGCGAAACGCCGGACGCAGACCAACTGATATAACAGAACCTATCAGCACAGAGAAGCAAAATCTGATAGATGACGATGAAGATTTAGATGGAATAATGCAAACAGCCGGAGTTGTCGCAAACCAAACCGAAATCGTTTTTATTATCGAGGGAAACACAGGAACTGCAATAGCTTATGATCAAAATGTTGAAGAGATAATACCGCAAGAACAGATTGTAAGCTCAGAAGAAATACCGATTCAATCACAAAAAGCTGACGCAAATGAAATTCCACAGGATTTTAAACAAAAGCTAAATGAAGAAATTCAAGCACAAAAACCTGTGCAGGCAGAAGTAAAGCAAGTGGTTGAAACAGTAAATGCAGAAACTAAAACTACATACCAAGCGGGACCGGCGAGTGTCGAGCAGTTAAACATTACAGAGACAAAACCCGACACAGCCCCAATAACCGCAAAAGATGTAGAGGCACGGATGCCGGAAACAATTGACAATCAAGAGAATAACGGGAATATGTCAGAATTTTCGGAAAACGAAAATCCGAGCCCCTTGGATAATGAAAATGGTTCAAGAAATGTAGAGACACAGAGAGAAAACACGGAAACTTCGGAACCACTTCAGTCAACAGAAACAGTAGTACCCATTGCAGAAGGCATCAAAACTCACCAATTCACAGGAGTTCAACAGATGTCGGAAGCAACATTAAATGCCCCGGTGAAACCGGAAAACTTATTCCAAGAACTGGTACAACGCGTTGAATTAATGCAAAACGAGACAAGAAGCGCCATGACCATAACTCTAAACCCTGAACATCTTGGAAGCGTGGCACTCGAAGTAGCAATAGATGCAGCCGGACTCCATGTGAAGATAAACGCAGAGGACAGCGGAGTCAGAGGAATGTTAAATTCTCAGCTCACAGCGCTGATAGAACAACTTCAAAACAAGGGAATTGCAGTCGCTGGAGTGGAAGTAGCTTATACAGGAATGGAATACAACCACAGCAGTACGTCCGCAGGAGATTCAAGAGGAGAGCAGAAAAAAGGCTCACACTCAGGCGGAAGGGAACAGAAGGTAGATGCAAAAGATGGGGTAACATATTACACCACACTACCGGACATAATGGACTACTATATGGATGCAGGATTAAGTTCAGTAGAGTTCAGCGCATAGTAACTTAAATAGTGAAAACGGATTTTTCGCTATAAAATATAGTGCAAGATGCACTACGGGATGGATCCCCCAATTAGCACGAGCTTCTGAACTCGGTGCTAAGAAGGGAGTATTTTTATGTCAGTATTAGATGCAGTAAGAAATCTTAACAATCAAACTGAGTGGCAAAGATCGGCAGATCGTGCAAGACAGGTTGAAGAGAGTGCTGAAAGAGGACGCAATGTAGGCGGAACAATGGGGAAGAACGATTTTCTCATGCTTCTGTCAGCTCAATTGCGCCACCAAGACCCTCTTAGCCCATCAAGCGACTCCGAGTTTGCATCACAGCTTGCACAGTTCTCATCACTTGAGCAAATGCAAAACATGAACAACTCACTTGAGTCAATGGCAAGCATGCAGAGCTACAGCCTGGTCGGCAAGTTTGTAATTGCAGAGCAAGTTGTAAACGGCCAAGTGACTGAGATTGCGGGTGAAGTGGACAGCATATTTGTGAGAGACGGTGTGACATTTGCCCAAATCGGTGAAAATGCAGTACCTATCTCAGCAATAAGGGAAGTCTTTAACACATCTAATATACTGACATCAGACAGACTGATGCAAACATCAAACAGTCTCGTTGGACGTGAAGTGCTTGCCTCGGTGGATGGCACAGATGTTGTGGGCATAGTAACAGGGATTGTCGTTGACAGAGGAACTATGTACGCAGAACTCGACATAGGGCGAGGGGAGCCGCGGTTTGTACCCGTAAATACAATCGTTGAAATTCGCCACCACGCCAGTGAAATGCCGAGAGGTCAAAAACCTGAAAGCCCGCCTAATGCAGTGAACTTCAGAGCAGACCCGAACGGTGGATTCTTTGAACTGAGTGAAGACGGCGCCAACATAATCGGACGTTGGGATTGGAACGAGACACAGTGGAGATGGTTATTCTCAGAAGTAAGTACCACACCGGCACCGCCGCCGACACCACCGGCAGACAATGATGGACCGGAAAACGGCGACACTCCACCCGTAGAAGAAACACCACCAAGTGACGGACCGGGCGACGAAGACTACGAAAACGCCGCATAGTCCGGGGTTGGGACACAGGAACCGTCCCCCTATCCCACACAATTTTCAACTTTCAATTTAATTAATTAGGAGGAAACGCACTATGATGCGATCACTATTTTCAGGGGTTTCAGGTCTAAGAAACCACCAAACAAGAATGGACGTTATCGGTAATAACATCTCCAACGTCAACACAGTAGGTTATAAATCAAGCCGTGTAATTTTCCAAGATATTTTCAGCCAAAACATCTCAGCAGGTATGGCAAACTCAGGCGTACAAGGCGGAACAAACCCGGTTCAAGTAGGTCTTGGTATCAGCCTTTCAACAATAGACGTAATTCACACACGCTCAGCGTTCCAACGCACAGACAGACCTACAGACATGATGATTAACGGCGATGGATTCTTTGTAGTCCGCAGCCCTGACGGAGACTTCTTCACCAGAGCAGGTAACTTCACGATTGACGACGAAGGGTTCCTCGTTACATCACAAGGTTTCTTCGTAATGGGCTACACTGTTCCGCTCGAAATGGGCGTTGTAGATCAAGGTCGTCCTGAAATACCGGCATGGCCATCAGCAGCAGAAGTTCACCCCGGCAATCCCGATGCTGATCCGGTAATTCCACGAGGCAGCTGGCTCGCTCCTCTGACAGGCGATCCGCCGATGCCACCGGCTGCGGGCACAACTCAGCTTACAATCCCGGTAGCGACAGATGGGTCACCAAATATAATACCAAGAGGGTTCTTCAGAACAGGTGACGTAATACCTGTAGGAACCTTTACAGTGAACGGCAATCCTTGGCCTTCAGCGGAAGAAGGAGCAATCACAGTGCGTGCAGGAGACCCACCTGTTCCAAGTATTGACCTACCTTTGACCCTTCCATTGCCAATGACTCGCAACATAGGTATAGGTGCCCTCCAGAGCTTGCAACGCTCAGTTCCACCCACATTCGGACTCGTACCTATGGGTGACCCTGATTTGTCAGTACTCTCGCCTATAAGAGTTATGATGCCCGACACTCCGATTATCCCTCAACCACTGGGACTCGAAATTTTATCTCAAATAGAGTGGATGGAAAACCCAACTCCTGACGATGGAAGAGGAGCTTACGTAGTTGACTGGGATTCAATGGGCACAAGTGCTGAAGCGTTTTTTGGACAGTTTCCTATGGGCGATGTAAGTCTTCCGAACTTCGCAGTCGCAGATAACGGTGATATTTCAGTACTAAGTGGCGGCAGAAACGTCGTAATTGCAAGGCTTGGAATAGCTATGTTCTCTAACCCCGCAGGTCTTGAAGTGGCGGGTGGTAACATCTTCCGTCAGACAGCATCATCAGGTGAGGCACTGATTGGTCAGGCAGGACTTGACGGCGCAGGCGCAATCAACGGAGGCGGCCTTGAGATGAGTAATGTCGATATGGCAGACCAATTCACGGATATGATTGTTACACAGCGCGGATTCCAAGCAAACTCCCGTATCATCTCCACTACGGACGAGATGCTCCAAGAGATTGTAAACTTAAGAAGATAATGATATAATGTAGGGGCGACCGTCCTCGGTCGCCCGTTCTTATAAGAACAACTCCGCACATGCTAAATATTGCAAGAAAGGGAGGACTACACTCATGATATTGGTTACGAGGCTTAACAAATCATCGCAGTTTTATGTAAATGAGGATATGATTGAATTCATTGAGGAGACACCGGACACAATTATCACGCTGAATACCGCAAAAAAAATAACAGTCAGTGAAGGTGCAATCGAAATAGTAGAAAAAATACGCGAAGAAAAAATAAGACAAATAAAGGCAACACAATTTACAATGTAATCGCAATATATTGTACACGAATGAGAACAAGAGCACAAAATGGCTTGACAAATCCGTGAAAATCCTGTTTAATGGAGAATGGTAAAAATTAAGATTAAATTGCGATTTGACTTTAAAGGAGTGAGTACGGTTTGTCTGAAATATTATCACAAGCAGAAATAGATGAGCTATTAGGCTCACTCATGGCAGGCGACTCTGAAGCGGCAGAAGATGATTCCGATGGCTCGGAGCTGAAAAACGTCAAAAGTTACGACTTCAGAACGGCTAACAGGTTCCCAAAAGAGCAGATGAGAACTTTCCATGTCGTTTTTGACACATATGCACAACTCCTTTCCAGTTCACTGTCAAGCGTGCTTCGAGTGTCCTGTGAAGTCGAAATATTATCACTGGAAGAATGTTCATATGCCGAATTTAACAATTCACTTCCGGTCCCCGTTATCCTCTCGATAATGTCAGCCCCACCTCTTCATGGCTCGCTCATTATCCAAATGTCGCCTGAATATGCATACATGGTCATAAGCCGCCTTTTTGGCGGAGCAGGAGCAGGTGAGAACTCAAAGCAATTCACAGAGATAGAGCTGGCTCTTGTCGAAAGAGTTTTACGCCAACAATGCAGTGTTTTCGATGAGGCGTGGGATAAGGTTATTGGATTATCCATGCAGATTGACAGAATCGAGACAAGTCCGCAGTTTGCACAAGTCACAGCCCCCAATGAACCGGTAGTGGTAGTGATTTTAAATGTAACGATGGGCGAAGAATCAGGACTCATGAGCATTTGCATACCGCACACAGCGATTGAGCCTGTTGCACAGCAGCTAAACACAAAGATGTGGTTCTCAAGCGGGCTTCGCGACGATGGCAAACACGAGGAAAGACGCGCTTCTCTCACAGAAAACCTCATGAACACCCTAATCCCGCTCACAGCATATTTCGAGCAAACCCCTGCAACAGTGGCAGACATAGTTAACCTACAAGTTGGTGATGTCATAAAATTAAACCATACACTTGACAGCCCACTCACGATAAAAGTTCAGCACATTCCAAAATTCCGCGCTACGGTTGGAACCCTCGGTCAAAAATATGCACTAGAGGTCGTAGACATCCTAAACGAGGAGGAAGCACAAAATGAATCTTTCGCAAGATGAAATCAATGCCTTAATGATGGGCGATGCAACTGAAGAAGACAGCGCACCTCCTGCTGATGCAGGCGGTGGCGATATGATGTCACCCGAAGCAATCGAAGCTATGCTCGCCGGAGCGGGTGGAGGAGATGCAGCTCCTGCGCCACCTCCTGCTGATGCAGGCGGTGGCGATATGATGTCACCCGAAGCAATCGAAGCCATGCTCGCCGGAGCGAGTGGAGGAGATGCAGCTCCTGCGGCTCCGGTTGACGCACCTCCGGCTTCAGGCGGTGGCGGAGATATTATGTCTGCTGAGCAAATCGCCGCATTGCTCGATGGTGCCGCCGGGGAAGCTGACTCCGATGATGAATCCGATGGCGATGCTGCCGCTATGTTAGACGGCCTGATTGCAAGTGCAGATGCTCCTGCCGCAGGCTCAGAGGAAGCAGATTCACCTGAAAAAGTTCAGTTAGATCTGTCGAAAGTTCCATCGCTCGAAGGTATGCTCACAGATGATGAAGTGGACATTTTGGGAGAAGTCGGAAACATAAGCATGGGCGCAGTTGCCACCACAATGTACGCACTTTTGGATAAACGTGTTAGCATCACAACCCCGCAGGTTCATGTTTTTGACGCAAAAGACGTTTTATCCATGTATCAAATACCCTTTGTTGTTGCAACAATCGAATACACCCAAGGTATCAAAGGCACAAACTTACTCGTACTTAAAATAGACGATGCGGCACTCATAACAGACTTGCTCATGGGCGGAGACGGCATCGTTGAACAGCCTATTGAATTAAATGAAATGCACCTGAGTGCAATGAGTGAGATCATGAACCAAATGATGGGAGCGTCATCAACATCTCTCTCAAAGTTACTCGGAACGGCGATAGACATTTCACCACCGAAAAGCACAGCAGTTGACGTAGGATTCGATGTTTCAACACTGCTCGGTGATTCAGATAAAGTCACAAAAATCAGCTTTGACATGGAAATTGAGGGACTGCTCAAAAGTGAGCTTATACAGCTCATGCCTTACGATGTGAGCCGCACCTTTGCAAAACAATTCCTCGATGTCGGAGTTGGCGGAGTAGTGGCAGCACCCAAACCAGAGCCGCAAGCAGCGGCAGCACCTCCACCGCCCCCGGCGGCAGCACCTCCACCGCCGCCCCCGCCACCCCAGGTGGCAGCAGCACCCCCACCACCTCCACCGCAGGCAGTACCCCCCGCACAGCAACCATACCCACCGCCATATCCCGCTGCAGATCCGTACAACCCCTACCAACAACAACCCTACCCACCACCGCCATACCCATATCAGCAAGCACCATACCCGCCTCCGGGGCACCCACCCGCACAACAAGGCCGTGTGGTAGACGTAGCTCCAATGCAGTTTCAGTCATTCGACGCCCCAAGTTTGCCGGGCGAGGCAAAGGGCATAGACTTGGTTTACAACATTCCGTTGCAAGTCAGTGTTGAGCTCGGTAGGGCAAAAAAAGAAATCAGCGAAATACTTGAATTTAGCTTGGGAACAATCGTTGTTTTGGAAAAAGTAGCGGGTGATCCGGTAGAGATTGTAGTAAACGGCAGGCTGATAGCCAAAGGAGAAGTAGTAGTCATAGACGAGAACTACGGTGTGAGAATTACTGATATAATAAATAATTAATTTCTCCATCACAGAAAATTCAAAAATCCGCTATTGCAATAATGGCGGATTTTGGTTATAATAATGAGCAGAGAAACGAAAGGGCGTGAAACTTTAATGGGAATTGTTGATACAAATATTCTTCTTGAAACCGGTACCAATGAACTTGAAATACTGGAATTTGAAATCGCAGGAAACAGCTTTGGCATTAATGTAGCTAAAATCACAGAACTGATGCAGATCCAAGAAGTTCAAGAAATGCCACTTTCTCACCCGTGTGTAGAAGGGGTTTTTCAACCGCGAGACGAGGTTTATACAATCGTTGACCTCGCAAAATATCTTGGACACGGTCCATCAGATGACCCGTCGACAGACATCTTCATCATCAGCAACTTCAACAAGATGAACATAGCTTTCCACGTTCATGCGGTAGAAAGCATTTTCCGCATCTCTTGGAACCAAATAGAAAAACCCGATTCCGTCATCTATGGCGGGCAAGAGGGCGTTGTCACGGGTATCGCAAAAGTCGATGACAGAATTATCTCTATCCTCGATTTTGAAAAAATAACATTCGACATCAGCCCTGAGACAGGCATTGATTTAACAACTGTCACGGAATACACAGGTGCAGACAGAGAGCATATCCCAATTGTCGTTGCAGAAGACTCAGATTTGCTCAGAAAAATGCTCACAGAGGCACTTCATACGTCAGGTTATCACAACCTCCTGATTCTCAACAACGGTCAAGAGGCGTGGGAGCACATAACCCGTATTAAAGATTCCGGTACAAGCGATATCCTCTCCAAAGTCGCCTGTCTTATCACAGACATTGAAATGCCCCAAATGGACGGACATAGGCTCACAAAGTTGGTAAAGGGCGACCTTGTGTTAAGAGACATTCCTGTTGTAATATTCTCATCACTGATAGATGAACGTATGCAACTAAAAGGCAAAGAAGTAGGCGCAGATGCCCAACTCGCAAAACCGGAAATTGCACAGTTGGTTGGCGTAGTTGACCAAATGATTATAAAAAGCCGCGCCAAAGTAGCCGAACGTGGAGAATAAAACCCGTAGGGGACGAAAATACGAAAAACGCTCGAACGAGCGTTTTTTGTGTTTTTTCGGTTAATCTCTATGTTCTTCTTCAATCTTTCTGAAAGCCTCTGCAACATCCGGAACAAGGTCGATTATATCGGGGTCAAACTGGGTACCTTTTCCTTGCTCTAAAATATTGAGCGAAACCTCATGCGACATTGCATCTTTATAACAGCGAACACTCGTCAGTGCGTCATAGACATCAACAACGGACACGATTCTCGCAGAGAGCGGAATTTCTTCCCCTTTCAGTCCTGTGGGATAACCTGTCCCATCCCAACGTTCGTGGTGATAATGACAAATATCATTGGCATACTTTAGGTACAAATCATTGTCGGGAAGTTTTTCAGAAATGCTGTCAATGATGCGGCTGCCAATGCTTGCATGTGTTTTAATGACGTCAAATTCCTCGCTCGTGAGCTTGCCGGGTTTGAGCAAAATGCTGTCAGGAATGGCAATCTTGCCGATGTCGTGCAAGGCAGATGCCTTTACCAAAGATGAAATGTTCTCTTTTTCCAGAGCTTCTTTGAACTTTTCGGTAGTCAGCATAAATTCAACAAGAACCTCAGTCAGAAGTGTTGTTCTGCGAATGTGAGCACCGGATTCAAGATTTCTGTATTCGATGATAGTAGCAAGCACTTCAAGGGTTGATTCATATGTGCGCGTTACCTCTGAGGTCTTTATTGAGACAAGTTTTTCAAGGTTGTGGTTATATCTGGCGAGGTTGATGTGGTTATCCACACGCGCTCTTACTATGTCAAAGTTAAACGGCTTGGTGATGTAGTCTGCGGCACCACCGAGCAATCCGCGAGATTCATTCTCATCTGAGTCCGATGCAGAGATGATAAGCACGGGGATATTCTTTGTATTATCGTGTGACTTGATTCGTTCAAGCACTCCAAACCCGTCAATGCCGGGCATCATAATGTCCAGCAAAACTGCGGTCGGCAATACTTGCTTAGCACTGCCGTCACTTTCAAAAATAATATCGAGGGCAGCTTCCCCGCTATCTGCTTCTACAATATGATAGTCGTCACCTAAAATTTCACAAAGTATTACGCGGTTGATTTCAATATCATCCACAATTAGTACAATATCTTTGCCGATATCCTTACTAGTATCCTTACTTATCATCTAATTGCCACACTCCTAGGCTAGCCAAATTAAACTAATCAAGATTAAATAATATCAGAGATTAGATAATTTCGCTTATTTGCGCTGATGTTTCACTATAAATACTCTTTAACTCCGCAAGGCTCTCAGTATAATCAGCACCGTCATGTATGATGTTCTCAAGGCTCACTGATGCAGTAGTTAGTTTGACGAGAGAGAGGTTCGCACAGACACCTTTTAATGAGTGAATTCGGCGCGATGCCTCCTCGGAATCGCCGGAACTAAGAGCAAGCTCAAGCGGTCCAATATAGTCGCCATTTGAAAACTGCGTAAGCAACCTCTTATACAGGTCCATACTGCCACCGATACGTTTTAACGCCTCGTTGACATTAACATATTGAGTAAATTCTGCCACTTCATATCACCTCTCACTTTTATTTTACCATTTTCAGAAACTAAAATCAATACAAAATATCGTTCATGTTATATAATCCCGGAGTCTTATTTGCAATAAACTTCACCGCACGCACTGCGCCAACTGCGAAAACATCTCTGGAAGCTGCGGTATGGCTAAGTTCAATTATCTCGTCTTGTCCTGCAAAAATAATTTCGTGAGTTCCGACAATAGTTCCACCGCGCACAGCGGAAATGCCTATTTCATTTTTATCACGGGCTTTACGCACACTCTCTCGTTCGTAGATTTTTTCAGGTTTAAACGAGAGTCCTTCAGCGGCGGCATCTGCGAGCATATGCGCTGTACCGCTTGGGGCATCGACTTTTCGCCTGTGGTGTTTTTCTACGATTTCAATATCAAAGTCATCACCAAGAGCTAAAGCGGCACGCCTTACAAGGTCAAGGAGCAAATTAATCCCAACCGACATGTTGCCGCTTCGGAGGATGGCGATTTTTCTGGATGCAATCTCAATCGCCTCGATTTGCTCCGCCGAATATCCGGTTGTACATAAAACTAAGGGGACATTTTTTTTGAGAGAATAAGCGAGTAGGTTATCAAGAGCTTCAGGTTGCGAGAAGTCAACGATGACATCAGCATCGCCCTGAAACTCACGTAGGTCTTTATAAACAGGAAAATCAAATTGAGCCGTGATTTCTTTTTCGAGTCCTGCAACTATTTTAAGCTCAGGGTCGGACTCCGCGATATTCGTCACTACACGCCCCATATATCCACTGCAACCTGAATTTATGATTTTAAGCATAATGATACTCCGTTTTTAAAGCAATCCAACTTTTTTCATCGAGGCTTTTAGTGTTTCCAAATCTGCTGAGCTAAGCTCGCACAGTGGCATACGTGGTTCGCCTACGTCGAAGCCCATGAGGTTCATTGCCGCTTTGATGGGCATTGGGCTCACATCAATAAACAGCTTTTCTATGAGGTCGAAATTTTTAAGCTGTAGCTCTGCCGCTCCGCGGAAATTACCTTCAAGACAGAGTTTTGCAACGGTGGCGACATCAGCAGGAATTATATTTGCGGCTACGGAAATAATACCGAGCGCACCAAGTGCCATCACGGAAACAACATCTTCATCATTGCCGCTCCAGACGAAAAAATTACCCTCAGCGTTTGCAAGAGTTGTGCCTATAAGGCTGATATTACCTGAAGCTTCTTTGACTCCGTTAATGTTGGGGTGCTTCGAGAGTTCCTTATATGTGGCGGCTGTGAAGGAGAGACCGGTCCGCCCGGGAACATTGTATAAAATGATTGGGAGATTTACTCTGTCTGCGAGAAAATTAAAGTGCTTAACAAGCCCGCTCTGAGAAGTTTTGTTGTAATAGGGAGTGACCATCATAAGGGCATCTGCACCGGATTTCTCTGCGGCTTGTGCCATGTAGAGTGCAGATTGAGTGTCATTACTGCCCGTGCCTGCGATAACTTTCACACGGCTGTTTACGTGCTTGACAGTGAAGTCGATAGTTTGCACGGATTCTTCCAGGGTTTGTGTTGAACACTCGCCTGTAGTGCCGTTAATTGTGATGGCTGCAGTGCCTCCTGCAATTTGAAAATCAATGAGCTCGCCAAGTTTTTTGTAATCCACTTTTCCGTCACGAAACGGAGTGACAATGGCAACCGATGAACCTTTAAATACCGGAGTTTTCATAGTAATGACCATTCCCTTCTATTAATACATTCGTCTTGCTGTGTTTTCTGATTTTCGTATGCGGGACGCCCGATGTGTGTTATTCATGGGATTCCGGGTCAAGCCCGGAATGACTAAAATTGCGTCAAATGTACCCTTTTGCACATAATAGTTCCGCTGTTAAAATCGCACCGCCGGCGGCGCCGCGTATTGTGTTGTGGCTCAGCCCTATAAACTTCAAATCGAACAGCGAATCCTCACGTAAGCGCCCAAGTGAGATCGCCATACCATTTTCGAGTTCACGGTCAAGCCGAGTTTGCGGGCGGTTTTCTTCGTCAAAGTAATGCAAAAACTGCTTGGGTGCAGATGGGAGACTTAGTTCCTGCGGAAGTCCGCTATAGTTTCGCCAAATGTTCTTAACTTCTGCAATATCAGGCTTTTTTGTGAAACTTGCAAAAATGGCAGCCATGTGACCGTCTATAACGGGCACACGAACACATTGAGAGGTTATCGTGATTGAGTTGTCCGAAATAATCTCGCCGTCAAGCAATTTACCCCATATAGTCAATGGCTCTGCCTCAGACTTCTTCTCCTCGCCACCTATATGCGGAATGATATTGTCAACCATCTCCTGCCAAGTTTCAAAAGTTTTTCCTGCACCGGAAATTGCTTGATAGGTGCAAACGAGCACATTTTTAAGCCCGAATTTATCTTTAAGCGGGTGTAGGGCGGGGACATAACTTTGAATCGAGCAATTTGACTTAACTGCAATAAACCCACGTGATGTGCCGAGCCGCTTTCGCTGAAACGGAATTACGCCCATATGCTCAGGGTTTATTTCAGGAATAATCATAGGAACATCGGGCAAACTGCGGCAAGCTGAATTGTTGGAGACAACAGGACACTCGGCTTTAGCGAGATGTTCTTCAAAGGCTCTGATTTCTTCTTTTTTCATATCAACTGCTGAAAAGACAAAATCCGAGCTGTCGGCAATACGGGCGATTTCAGCTGTGGCATCTAATACAGTAATGTTTTTAACGGAGCCGGGCATGGGAGTAGGCATACTCCATCGCTCCGCAATAGCTTCTTCATATGTTTTTCCTGCACTGCGACTGCTTGCCGCCAAGACGGAAATCTCAAACCAAGGATGCGAAGCAAGCATGGAAACAAACCGCTGTCCAACCATGCCCGTAGCTCCAACTATACCTACTTTATACCTTGTCATAAAAATTAAATTCCCTTGAAAATTATCGGCTTTTAGTGTATCATACGGAAAAAAGAAAAGCAAATAAAAATTCGATAGGAGTAACATGGAAAGAAAAGATTTTGGATTTGAATTACCCGAACACCTCATAGCTCAGACACCGCTGGAAAACCGCGAGGAATCCCGCCTTATGACAATTGATAAAGTTACGGGAGAACTCGGACACCATCATTTTTATGAATTACCAAAGATTTTAAGGCCGGGTGACTGCTTAGTGCTGAATGATTCAAGGGTTATCCCTGCAAGGCTTTTGGGGAAACGAGATACAGGCGGAGCAGTGGAAGTAGTTTTGCTTCATGAAGTTCCGGGGGCAGGGGCGGAGCAGGGAAGCGGCGACACAATACGTTGGGAATGTCTCACAAGACCGGGTAAGAAAACGATGCCGGGCACAAAGCTGATATTCGGGGGCGGAGAGCTCACCGGAACGGTCATAGGTACAGGCGATGGCGGAAACAAAATCATTGAATTTAATTTTGACGGCATATTTATGGAAGTGTTGGAGAGTTTAGGCAAAATGCCGCTTCCACCGTATATCCATGAGGAGCTGATAGATGCGGAGCGCTATCAGACGGTCTACTCAAAAGAATCGGGTTCGGCTGCCGCGCCAACAGCGGGTCTGCACTTTACACACGAGCTGTTGGACGAAGTGAGGGCGGCAGGTGTAGAGGTCTGTTACCTCACTCTCCATGTGGGGCTTGGCACTTTTCGCCCTGTCAAAGCTGAAAAAATTGAGGATCATGAAATGCACTCGGAGAGTTATTCAATCTCCAAGGAGACTGCCGATATAATTAACCGCACCAAAAAAAATGGTGGCAGAGTGGTGGCGGTTGGCACAACATCTTGTCGCACGCTTGAATCCATAGCACACGAAAATGGTCAAGTACCCCACGGGTCGGGCGATACAAGCATTTTCATCTATCCCGGTTATAAGTTTAAGTGCATGGACGGATTGATTACAAACTTCCACTTGCCTGAAAGTACGCTGATAATGCTTGTTTCGGCGTTTGCGGGGAAAGATAATATCTTGCACGCTTATGAAACCGCCGTTAAAGAGGAGTATAGGTTTTTTTCGTTTGGAGATGCTATGCTTATTGTTTAGCAGGCGGTAATCGAACCTGAAAAATAGAGTTTTCCTCGTTGGATTCTGCGACTACGCGCAGAATGACATTAGGGTATTGAACAGTTGCAAAAATAATACAAAAGCTATGCCATATGAAAAAACACCTAAGACACAAATCTTAGGTGTTTTTAACAATCGAAATTACTTGCGAATGACTGAGCCGTTGCGTAGGCAGCGGGTGCAGGCATGAACGCGACGAGGGGAGCCATCGACTATTGCCGCGACACGCTTAACATTCGGTTTCCACATACGATTGCTGCGCCTGTGGGAGTGGCTGAGCTTAATGCCGAACGAAACTCCTTTGCCGCAATATGAACATTTAGCCATCTGATCTCACCTCCATAATCT
>WQSX01000006.1 GCA_009787625.1 Oscillospiraceae bacterium | reverse complement strand
AATCTCCATTAAAATAACAGGAGGGTATCAATGAGCAAAAAATATGTATATCTATTTTCCGAAGGTAAGGGAACAATGAAGGAGCTGCTTGGCGGTAAAGGTGCAAACCTAGCCGAAATGGTCAGCTTAGGACTTCCGGTGCCTCAAGGCTTCACAGTAACCACTGAGGCATGCACAAAGTACTACGATGACGGTGAAGTCATCAACAACGACATTCAAAATGAAATCATGCAGT
The DNA here is from genome assembly GCA_009787625.1 of Oscillospiraceae bacterium. Lineage (GTDB taxonomy): Bacteria > Bacillota > Clostridia > Oscillospirales > Oscillospiraceae > WRMH01. The sequence continues at coordinate 78,057 of WQSX01000006.1, read as the reverse complement.
TTATCGACAAACTCGAAGGCATAGCAGGAAAGAAATTCGGAGATGCACAAAACCCACTGTTGGTTTCTGTCCGTTCAGGTTCACGCGCATCAATGCCAGGAATGATGGACACAATCCTCAATTTGGGACTCAACGATGCAGTTGTTGACGCAATGGCGACAAAAAGCGGCAACCCTCGCTGGGCATATGACTGCTACAGAAGATTTATCCAAATGTACTCAGATGTAGTCATGGAAGTCGGTAAAAGTTACTTCGAAGAACTCATTGACGAAATGAAAGAAAAGAAAGGCATTACAGAAGACCTTGATCTGACAGCCGACGATTTGAAAAAATTGGCACAAGAGTTTAAAGCTGAATATAAAGCAAAAATAGGCTCTGATTTCCCTGATGATGCCAAAGTTCAACTCATGGGTGCGATTAAAGCTGTTTTCCGCTCATGGAACAACGACAGAGCAGTATCATACCGCCGCATGTACGACATTCCCGGAGACTGGGGCACAGCGGTAAACGTACAAGAAATGGTATTCGGCAACCTCGGCGACACATCAGGAACAGGCGTTGCGTTTACTCGTAATCCTGCAACAGGTGAGAAAAGCCTTGTTGGCGAATTTTTGATGAATGCACAAGGTGAGGACGTCGTTGCCGGTATCCGTACACCTAACAACATCGAAGAGCTAAAAGGCATTATGCCCGATGTATACGATGAGTTCATTAAAATCACTCAAAAGCTTGAAAACCATTATCGCGACATGCAAGATATGGAATTCACAATTGAAGATAAAAAACTATTCATGCTTCAAACACGCAGCGGTAAGCGTACAGCGGCGGCGGCTCTCAAAATTGCCTGTGATTTAGTCGATGAAGGCGCAATCAGCGACAAAGACGCAGTCATGATGATTGACCCAAGACAGCTCGATGCACTGCTTCACCCACAATTCGACGCAGCGGCACTCAAAGCTGCAACTCCAATCGGAAAAGCTCTACCCGCATCACCCGGTGCGGCGACAGGTAAGCCGGCATTCACAGCCGCAGAAGCCAAAAAGAGAGCCGATGCAGGCGAAAAAATCATTCTCGTCCGTCTCGAAACAACACCCGAAGACATTGAAGGTATGGCGGCGGCACAAGGTATCCTCACAGCTCGCGGCGGCATGACCTCACATGCGGCAGTTGTTGCACGTCAAATGGGTACATGCTGCGTAGCAGGATGCGGCGAACTCCGAATTGATGAAAAAGGTCAAGTCTTTACAATAGGCGGCAAACAATACGGTGTCAATGATTGGATTAGCCTTGATGGTTCAACAGGTAACTTCTACGGTGAAGAAATCGGCACAACAGAAGCTACAATCGGTGGTGAATTCGGGCGTATTATGGATTGGGCAGATAAATACAGAAAACTCGAAGTCAGAACAAACGCAGATTCCCCACACGATTCACGCGAAGCAATCGGCTTTGGCGCACAAGGTATCGGTCTCACACGTACAGAGCACATGTTCTTTGAACACGACCGCATTCCTGCAATCCGTGAAATGATTTGTGCTGAAACAGTGGAGCAACGTGAAGCGGCACTTGCTAAGCTTGAGCCAATGCAACAAAGTGATTTCGAAGGCATCTACGAAGCAATGGAAGGCAGACCTGTAACAATCCGTTTCCTAGACCCACCTCTCCACGAGTTCTTGCCAACTGAAGAAAAAGACATTGAAAAACTGGCAAAAGACACAGGCAAATCACTTGCAGATATTAAAGGAATTATCACAAGGCTCCATGAGTTCAATCCAATGATGGGACACCGTGGTTGCCGTCTGGCTGTAACATATCCGGAAATCGCAGTAATGCAAACAAAAGCTGTCATCAAAGCTGCAATTAACGTCAAGAAAAAACACCCGGACTGGGCGATAACTCCGGAAATCATGATCCCGCTTATCTGCGAAGTCAAAGAGTTTGTATTCCTCAAAAACATCGTGAAAAAAGTAGCAGACGAACTGATTGCGGCGGCAGGAGTTAATCTAAAATACCTCGTTGGTACAATGATTGAAATTCCACGCGCATGTCTAACAGCAGATGCAGTTGCATCAGAAGCTGAGTTCTTCTCATTCGGAACAAACGACCTCACACAAATGACATTCGGCTTCAGTCGCGACGATGCAGGCGGATTCCTAGATGAATACTACCAAAAGAAAATCTTCGAATCAGACCCATTTGCCAGAATCGACCAAACAGGCGTTGGCAAACTGATGGAGATGGCAGTCGCACTAGGCAAAAAAGCCCGCCCTGACATAAAACTCGGAATCTGCGGCGAGCACGGCGGAGACCCATCATCTGTAGAATTCTGCCACAAATTGGGGCTGACATACGTATCATGCTCACCATTCAGAGTACCGATAGCAAGACTGGCAGCAGCCCAAGCAGCACTTAAAGACTAATAAAGCATAGTTAAAAATGGCGCAACCTGAAAAAAGGTCTGCGCCATTTTTTGTTGCAGAATAATTTATTCATTTTCCTAAATGGATTCTGCGACTACGCGCAGAATGACAAGGGTACCGAACAGTTGCATTAATTGATAAAAAATCGCCGTTAACCAATGCGGTCAACGACGATTTTGGCTATGCTTTTTACTTAAAGTATCTGTCGAGGAAGCCTTGGAATGCCTTGCCGTGGCGGGCTTCATCACGAGCCATCTCATGAACGGTATCGTGAATCGCATCGAGGTTGAGCTCTTTTGCACGTTTTGCAATGTTAAACTTACCGAGAGTAGCACCATTTTCTGCGGCTACACGCATTTCAAGATTCTTTTTGGTGCTGGGAGTGAGAACCTCACCGAGCAGTTCAGCAAATTTCGCCGCATGTTCAGCTTCTTCAAGTGCTGCTTTTTCCCAGTACAGACCGATTTCAGGATAACCCTCACGGTGTGCAACACGAGACATTGCGAGATACATGCCAACCTCAGTACATTCACCACTAAAGTGGGCGCGAAGATCCTCCATAATATCATCAGGAGCACCTTGAGCAACACCGAGAACATGCTCAGCCGCCCAAGTCATACCTTCGCCTTGCTCTGAAAACTTAGAAGCAGGAACCCCACAAGTAGGGCATTTCTCAGGAGGAGCATCTCCTTCGTGGACATAACCACATACATCACAAACAAATTTTTTCATTGATAAAAATTCCCTTCAAATTATTAATAAAATCAAGAACGATTCTCATTCTTGATTTTATTTTACTATAGCTCATTTGAATTGTCAATACTTATTTTTATGAAATTTTCTTTAATGTTCGTTATACGTTACCGGTCGCACATACCACGTCATTGCGGCCTCCGGGCCGCAATCCCATGAATAATGAGCATATTCGCAGGGGATTGTGGGTCAAGCCCGCAATGACGAACTTTTTAGTGCCGTATCCGCGAACAACATCAAAGCAAATCGCGAATAACCTCCTCACGGGATTTCTCAGCGAGATACGCAGGCGGAATATCAAATACAGTTTTAGCTCCAAACTTACCTTCTTCCGCCAAGCGATATGCCGCACGGGCATATGCGGCAATAATGCTGGCGGTAAATTCGGGATTAGATTCAAGAGTTAAAGAAAATTCGATGACATGCGAATTGATAGAATCGGTTGAACCACTACGCATGACTAAACCCCCGTGCGGCATCTTGCTGTGTGATTTTAATAGTTCGCTTTCATCAATAAAATGCACGGTAGTGTCATAATCAGAAAAATAGTTAGGCATTTCTTTTATAGTCTTTTCTATAAAATCTCTATCCGCTGTCCCTTCGGCAACAACAAAACACTCTCTAATATGCTTTTCGCGGGTCTCAAAAGCAGGTGATTGACCTGAACGGACAGCCTCGATAGCTGCATCGACAGGAATCGTATACTGCACAGCATTTTTGACACCCTCAATTCGGCGTATTGCATCAGAATGTCCCTGCGAAACGCCCTTGCCCCAAAAAGTATATGTTGCTCCATTAGGCAAAACAGCTTCAGAGAAAACACGCATGAGTGAAAAAAGACCGGGATCCCAACCTGATGCAATAACAGCCGTTTTGTTCTTAGCCACAGCATCAATAGAGGCGAGATACTCAGGAATCTTTGCATGAGTGTCGAAACTATCGACAATGTTAAAATGCTTTGCAAAATAAGGACCTTGCTCAGGCAAATCCGTAGCACTACCACCACATAAGATCATCACATCAATATCAGAGGTTTTGCTAAGCGCATCATCAAAAGAAAAGACCGGAACTCCGCCGGGAGCAACTATAGAAGCCGGGTCGCGTCTGGTAAAAATAGCACTAAGCTCCATATCAGGGGCATAAGTCACAGCAAGCGCAGCTCCTTTGCCAACATTTCCATACCCAACAATACCAACTCTTATCATATTAAGAACCATTCCTCTCAAAAACTCTCATACAAAAACAGATTTAACAATTATTCGCTCGCATAATTCTTAAAGTAATTCTGTACCAAAACAACGGGCGTACCCCTGTCGCCGCTTCCGGAAACAAGATCGCAGAGACTACCCACTAAATCATGGATTCTGCGCGGAGTTGTACCCTCCGATGCCATATTGCCAACAAGGTTACTCTTTTTACTCTTAATGCGCTCACGAATGTTGTCAGTGAGCTCTTGACCTGAAAGGTCAGCGAAATCGTTGTCTGCAATGTATTTGATTTTAAGTTCATTAGGAGTACCTGCAAGCCCTGAAGTGAAAGCAGGGGAGACAACCGGGTCGGCAAGCTCCCAAATGCCACCCATGGGGTCTTTAAAACAACCATCGCCGTAGACCATAACCTCAACAGTGACACCGACACGCTTTTTCAGTTCTGCCTGCAAATCATGCACAAACCTATCAGTATCAATGGGAAAGAGCTTTACAGAGTCGTCGGTCGCCTTATTTGAGCCAAGCAAACCATACTCACTGTAACCGCTGCCGTCAACGGACTTGCACAGAATATCATCAAGACAAAGACATTTATCAGCCCCTGCATTTTGAATAAGCTTTTGTGTGCGCCGCCTGGTGTGAATATCACAGCAGAGTACATTTTTTGAATATTTCAAGATATGCCGCGGGTCGTTTGAAAAAACAATTTCACAGCTACCGCCAATTTCCTTATAATACTCAATATAGTCTACGCCTGTGAATTTATGTACAGTCTCCATGCCAAAGATATCGCGAAATTCTTTCTCAGTAAAACTATCATGAGTAGGGTCAACCCCCTTCTCATCACAAGTTTGAAGTTCAACAAGCTTATTTCCTACCTCGTCTTGCGGATAGGAGAGCTGAATTATGAGCTTGTCACACCCACCTGCAATACCTTGAAGAACACTTGAAAAGCGATTGCGGGATAAGATAGGGAAAACAATACCCAATGTACCACCGCCGAACTTAGTGCGTACATCATTAGAGATTTGCTCCAAAGTTGCATAATTGCCCTGAACCCTGCCGACGACAGCCTCGGTGACGCCAACGATATCTCCTTCAGCAATCTCAAAATCTCCATCATTTGCGGCACTCATCAAACTCTCATAAATCATATTGATAATATCGTCCCCCTGCCGAAAAATAGGGGTGACTATGCCTCTGGCGACAACTCCTGTATTTTTCATATTAAAATCCATTCCTTTCAGTAATCTTTAGGCACGAAAATTATAACTCTCTTTTATAGATGCTTAGCGGCGGCCTTGTCCAGCACAACAGTAACATCCGGATGAAGCAAAAGTAAACATGCAGGCACATCTGTGTAGAGAACACCGTCAAATAGCTTCTTCGTAATATCAGCTTTGCTTTCTCCTGTAATTAGAAGCAGGATTTTCCGAGCCTTAAAAATAGTACCAACACCCATAGTTAACGCTTGATTCGGCTGAGTTTCGCCCTCACCGAAAAAACGAGAATTAGCCTCAATGGTATCATCTGTGAGATCCACAAGATAAGTATCTAAAGTGTAGGAAGTTGAAGGTTCACAAAAACCGATATGACCGTTGTGACCAATGCCGAGAAGTTGCAGGTCAATGCCACCTACAGCCTCAATCTCTGAATCAAACTTCGCACACTCCGCATGTGGATCGGAAACCTCGCCGTTTAAAACCCGAGAATTTGCAAAATTTACCTTACTAAAGAGATGCTTATTCATAAAAGACCTATAACTCTGCGCATTATCTGCCTTCATTGGATAATATTCATCGAGATTAAAAGTCTGTGCTTGAGAAAAATCAAATCGTCCTTGGCTACATCTTGAAGCAAGTTCATTATAGAGTTCAATTGGGGTACTGCCTGTCGCAAGCCCAAGCACGCTGTTTGACTTAGCCTTAATTTGCTCTTCAAAGACGTCGGCAGCAGCCTGCGCAGCTAAAAATGGGCTATCACACACTATTTTTTTCATCAAGTAAATATCCTTTCCAGCCGTTGTTTTACTATCGTACTTTAGTATATCACATAGATCAAATGATTAAAAGAATACAATTTATAATTGACCAACAAAAAAGCAAAAAATGCTTGCATATGTAAAATTAATATGATAATATTGCGAGAGCAAGTTACTATTATTTGTAGCTTTTCTCCCTCACAGTGATTAAAACACGCATGAGATATTGATTTTCATTCGTGACACACACCTCATTTAGAGGGTACTCTTCATAGGCATCACCACAAATCTCAAAACCGTTTGCTTCAATGTAGTCAAACATTCTACTATATAGGTTGTAGCCTTGCCCATATCCGCAAATTTCATACCCGATGGCGTATAGTGCAGCAGGTCTTTTATCGTGGCCTTCGGGGTTATGAAAGTAAAATCTATCCGGATGCACCCAATCCTTATTCTTTACTCTCTCCTCAGAGAACGTTGACGAGAACATGTAATCCAAATCCATATCAGGATATTTCTCACTCATCGTCTGATAAAAGTCAAGCTCAACAGCATGATTTGGTCTATCGCGGGTGAAGTCATTCAAATCACCTATGACAACTGCTTCAGCAGGCAAATACTGAATTGAAATCTCAGTAATATCAACATTGAGGACTGATGAAATAGTGTTTTTTAGTGTTAGCAATAATTTTCGAGCGCGAATCCAATCATCTATATTGCTGTTTATCTTCTCAATCTGAAGTTCAAGATGTTCTACGGCAAGTCTCGGAGTGCGAGTATCCATAACTTCCTTTATTTCTTCCAGAGACATACCGAGTTTTTGTAATGTCCGAATTACCTTTACTAAAGGCAACATATTACTGGAGTAATAACGATAATTATTATCCCCACGTGAAATCGGCTTGAGTAATCCTATCCTGTCATAATGCAATAAAGTTTCACGAGTTGTACGTGAATACTTCGCAAATTCGCCGATAGAAAAATGTCCGTTAGTGGTCATGGTAAGCGACCCCCTTATCAGATTTTATGTGATTATTTTACCACAAACTATTGCGTAACACAAGGGTACAGGCGAAAAATAAACAGTTAAACGTATAAAAATGCAAGTAAAAAGAGGGAAACATCACTTTTATCCACAAACAAACGAATAATATTTTTTAAAATCTTTGCTTGACTCGTGGGTAGCACAATAGTATATAAAAAATGTATCACTCTATTGAATAAAAAAGCAGGGTATTTTCTTCGAAGAAGTATATCGAAAGCTCGGCCGATTACTGCTCAGTCAGTATTGTGATAATATTCATTAAAAAATTTTCAGAAAGGTGGTGCTTTATTGTGCCCAACATCAGACCAATTTCAGACCTACGCAACAACTCAAATGAAATAAGTGAGTTTTGCAAAACCACAAACGAACCGGTATTTATAACAAAAAATGGCGTGGGTGATATGGTCGTATTAAGTATCGAAATGTACGAACGACAAGAAGCACAACTTGAGCTTTACGCAAAGTTGGCAGAAGCAGAGGCGGAAGTTAATTCCGGAGCAGGAAACGCAGACTTTTTCGAGTATGCAAAGAGATTATAGGGGTCACTCATGCAAGAATATGAAGTAAAAATAATCCCGGCAGCACAACATGATGCTATAAGCATCACAGGACATTTAAGCGCTCTTGAACCCGATGAGGCATCGGCTTATTATGAAGAGCTTGTGCAAAGTGTCAGTGTCCTGAAAACTTCTCCGCACAGTTGCCCGACAGCCAGAGATGCACAACTCAGGTATCGGGGGTACAGGACTTTGGCTGTAAACGATTTTGTATTCTTCTTCGTTATAGAAGGAAGCACAGTCGAAATTCGCAGAATTATTCAGTCAAAACGCCATTATTAATAAATAAGTGCAAGTTATGGGCGATTCACGTTATCATTTAGTTATAAAAACAATGACTCAAGAAAGAATTCGGCCGGTTCGCAAAAAAAAAACGTGCAAAATTTCTCACAGCTTGCTTCAAAAACTTGACAACTTAGCCCTTGCGTGACATACTGTTTAAATTACACAGCCATGGGAGGGCTTTGTTATGTCTGAAAACATATACACATTTGAAAACGAGGAGTATAAACACGCTTATCGTCACTCAGCGGCGCACATCTTGGCGCAGGCGGTAAAACGCCTATATCCCGATACAAAACTGGCTATCGGACCGGCGATTGAAAACGGATTTTACTACGACCTCGACACAAACGAAACAATAACGCCTGAAGTTGTAGAAAAAATAGAAGCCGAGATGAAAAAGATAATCAAAGAAAAACTACCGATAGAACGCTTTGAATTGTCTCGTGGTGAAGCCTTGGAGTTTGTGAGTAAGCAAGGCGAAACTTACAAAGAAGAACTGATAAAAGACTTGCCGGAAGGCGAAATAATAAGTTTCTACAAGCAGGGGGAGTTCACCGACCTCTGCGCAGGGCCGCATGTGGATACAACCGCAAGAATAAAGGCAAACGCAATTAAACTGACAAGTTGTACAGGCGCATACTGGCGGGGAGACGCAAAAAATAAAATGCTTCAGCGAGTCTACGGCACTTGTTTTATGTCAAAAACGGAACTGGACGAGCACCTAGAGCGCATAGAAGAGGCAAAACTTCGCGACCACAGAAAACTTGGACGTGAGCTTGACCTTTTCGCAACTTTCGAGGAAGGCCCGGGATTCCCGTTTTTCTTCCCAAAGGGAATGATTGTAAGAAACGAACTTGTAAACTTTTGGCGTGAGGAGCACAAAAAAGCGGGTTATCAAGAAATCAGCACCCCAATTATCCTCAACGAAGAATTATGGCACCGTAGCGGACATTGGGAGCACTACAAGGACAACATGTACTTCACCCATATTGATGACGTGGGCTTTGCAATCAAGCCGATGAATTGCCCCGGCGGAATGCTTGCGTATAAACGCAAAATGTGGAGTTATCGCGATTTTCCTGCACGTATCGCTGAACTTGGGCTTGTTCACAGAAACGAACCATCGGGTGCGCTCCACGGTCTTATGCGAGTAAGAAATTTCACACAGGACGATGCACACATCTATATGACTCCTGAACACATACCGGCAGAAATTGCCGCAGTTATTGACTTAGCAGACAGAATCTACAAAGTCTTTGGCTTTAGTTATCGTGTTGAGTTATCGACCCGCCCGGAAAACTACATGGGAGAGCTTGAGACGTGGAATATGGCGGAAAAAGCACTCGAAGATGTATTGCTTGAGAAACAGGTAGATTATAAAATCAACCCCGGCGATGGTGCATTTTACGGTCCGAAAATAGACTTCCACCTGCTCGACTGCCTTGAGCGTTCATGGCAATGCGCTACACTACAACTGGATTTCCAAATGCCGGAGAGATTTGACCTAGAGTATGTCGGACCCGACGGAGAAAAGCATAGACCCGTCACAATCCACAGAACAATTCTAGGCTCGCTGGAACGCTTCATAGGCGTATTGACCGAGCATTACGCAGGCGCATTCCCACTTTGGCTCGCTCCGGTTCAAGTCATAGTCATGCCAATCACTGACAGGACAAAGGATTATGCACAGACCGTAGCGGACAATCTTGAAGAAATGGGTTTGCGGGTGGCTACAGATTACCGAAGCGAAAAAATAGGCTTCAAAATCCGTGAAGCACAGATGCAAAAGATTCCATACATGTTGGTGCTTGGCGACAAAGAAGCCGAGAGTGGTGAGCTGACAGTGAGAAAACGTACAGAGGGTGACATAGGCACTATGTCACCGGAAAAATTCACAGAAACTCTGAAGCAAGAAATAGCAAACCGTATTTAAAGACACTTTAAAATTTATGCAAGTGCAAAAGTAGCACTAAAAAAACCCTCGACCCTGCGGGGTCACCCTCTTTGCTAAAGAGGGTAGGGATATTTAAAGAGAGGAACTAAAAAAATGAGCGAATTCAAAATCATGATTGACACAGGATGCGATGTATCTGAAAGTTTCATCAAGGAAAACAATCTCACGGTAATGCCGATTTCCTATCAAATCGACGGAGAGACACATGACGATGGTGGATGGCAGAAGATAACCAGTACAGAATTTTACAACAAACTTCGCAGTGGAAGCATGGCAACTACAACACTGGTAAATCCTGCGAGGTTTAAAGAAAAATTTGAAGAAATTGCAAAAAAAGACGAGTCCCTACTATATATCAGTCTAAGCAGTTTGCTTTCGGGGACGTATCAAAACGCAGTTTTGGCACTCGAAGAGGTAAAGGAAGAATATCCAAACTGCAAAATCTATTGTCTGGATAGTATAAATGCTTCAGCCGGAATATGGTCGCTTGTTTTTCACGCTGTCGAGAAATGTAAGGATGGCGCAACTCTTGAAGACACTGCAAAGTATCTTGAAGAAAAGAAAAACTCATGCTTTGCACTGTTTACCGTTGATGACCTAAACCACTTACACAGAGGCGGCAGAGTAAGCAAATTGCAGGCAGTAGCAGGAACAATGCTTGGAGTCAAACCACTACTCCATGTTTCGCTCGCAGGGAAATTAGAAAAAACGGGCAAGGCAAAAGGACGCAAAGGCTCGCTCGCTGACCTTGTCGGTCAAATGAAAAATGCGCTGGATTCAAAAACGAAGAGCTTAGAAAGAATCATAATAGGGCACGGTGATTGTGAAGAAGACGCAAAAACTATGGTAAACTTAATCAAAGAGTCATATGAAGTAAAGGAATCCCATATAGTAGCAATAGCTCCATCAATAGGAGTCCACTCAGGGCCCGGCACAATAGCGCTATTTTTCGATGGCGACATGACAAGAGAAACCTACGAGAAGAACATGTAAAAATGCGGGGGTCGTGGAAGGGGTAGCAGACTTTTCGCAATCCGCTACCCCTTCCACGACTTGGAGAAACAAAAAAGACAGCAGAGGCACGTGCCTGCTGTCTTTTTCTATACAAATTAGTCTTTCAGCCCCTGAGCCTCGCGCTCTTTAATAGCATCTTTCCTTGAAAGATTCACGCGACCGCGCTCGTCGATTGCCATAACTTTGACCCAAGTCATATCGCCCTCTTTGAGAACATCTTCGACTTTCTCAACACGGCGATTTTCAAGCTTGGAGATATGAACCATACCGTCTTTACCGGGCACGAGCTCAACAAATGCACCGATTTCGATAACTCGAACAACTTTACCGTGGTAGAGTTTACCAATTTCAGGCACAAAAACAATATCGTCGATGATTTTCTTAGCGGCACGGCAAGCTTCAATATCAGGTGATGCGATGAAAATACTGCCATCATCTTCAATATCGACCTTCGCGCCGGTATCTGCACAGATTTTTTGAATGACCTTACCACCACTGCCGATAACTTCTCGGATTTTATCAGGGTCAATCTTCATCATAATCATCTTAGGAGCAGTTGCGGCAAGTTCGCTTCGTGGCTCAGAAATTGCAGGAAGCATAATCTCATCAAGCATTTGAATGCGGGCCTCACGGCACATGTCAAAAGCAGATTTGATGATATCCATTGTCAGACCGTCATTTTTAAGGTCCATTTGAATTGCGGTTATACCTTTTTTAGACCCACCAACTTTAAAGTCCATTTCGCCGTGGAAATCCTCAACACCTTGAATGTCGATGAAAGTAGTCCAATTATCGCCATCTGAAATCAGACCGCAAGAAATTCCGGCAACAGGAGCTTTAATCGGCACACCTGCGTCCATAAGAGCGAGAGTCGAGCCACAGATAGCACCTTGTGAAGTCGAGCCGTTAGATGAAAGAACCTCAGATACAACACGAATCGCATACGGAAACTCGGAAATGCTTGGCAAAACAGGCTCAAGTGCCTTTTCTGCGAGAGCACCGTGCCCCTGTTCGCGGCGAGTTGTAGAGCGCACGCCACGTGCCTCACCCACAGAGAATGATGGGAAATTATAGTGGTGCATGTAGCGCTTAGTCTCCTCCTCATAGATGGTGTCGAGCTTTTGCACATTTGAAACAGTGCCCAGCGTTGCGACTGAAAGAACCTGTGTTTGACCACGCGTAAACAGCCCACTGCCGTGAACTTGCGGAAGAATGCCAACTTCAGATGCGAGCGGACGAATCTCATTCATGGCTCTACCGTCAACCCTCTTACCTTCAAGTAACCAAGTCTTAACGACCTTCTTTTGAATCTTATATGTGATTTCTTCAAGTTGTGAGCTGATTTCAGGATATTCACCCTCAAATTCAGAAATCATACGCTCAGTGACAGCATTGAAGCGACCCTCGCGCACATTTTTATCGTCGGTGTCCATAGAGTGCTTAACATCGTCAAGAAACTTATCACAAATTTTTGCAAAGAGTTCCTCATTAAACGAGGTTTTTGCATATTCAAATTTAGGCTTACCAATTTCTGAAACCATTTGATCGATAAGACCAATGACAGGTTGAATGGCATCGTGTGCTGCCTTGATTCCGTCGAGCATGATGTCATCGGGAATTTCATTACCCGCCGCTTCAATCATGACAACCTTGCTTCGGGTTGACGCGATTGTGCAGTACATTTCAGTTGCATCGCGCTCCGCAGTTGTTGGGTTAATGATGAATTTGCCATCAATAAGCCCAAGACCGACACCACCAATCGGACCGTTAAACGGAATGTCGGAGATTGAAATAGCGGCAGACGCACCAACCATTGCGGCAATCTCAGGTGAGCAGTCATGGTCAACAGCCATAATTGTACAGGTGATGGAGACATCGTTGCGCAAATCATCGGGGAAAAGCGGGCGCATAGGTCTGTCAATCATGCGGCCTGCAAGGACAGCACGCTCAGCAGGACGACCCTCACGTCTCAAATAACCACCGGGAATTCTTCCCACGGCGTAGAGTTTTTCTTCAAAATCAACTGAAAGCGGGAAAAAGTCAATGCCATCACGGGGTCTGGGAGATGCAGTCACAGCGACAAGCACTACAGTCTCGCCGTAACTCACTAAAACAGAAGCATTACACAACTCGGCAAGCTTGCCTGTCTCCATAGTGAGGGGCCTGCCTGCAAAGTCCATGCTATACTTCTTAACTGTCGGAAATTCTCTTTTGCTAATAATCATTCGTTATAGCTCCTTTCAATTTTCGGAGCAATCGGTCTCTTAGCACTTGAAAACACTCCTGCATTAGAAAAGCAGGCGCATTTTCAACTGCTACGGGACAGTGCTCCGTTTACAAAACCGAGCTGAATTAAACAGCCCGGCTTTGAAATATACTTATTTTCTGATACCCAATTTTGCGATACACGCTCTGTAACGCTCAATGTCCTTTTTCATGAGATAGTCGAGCAGACTGCGGCGGCGGCCGACCATCTTGAGCAAACCAAGCTCACTATGTTTATCTTTTTTATGAACTTTCAAATGTTCGGTGAGCTGGCGGATACGCTCGGTGAGGATTGCAATTTGAACCTCCGGTGAACCGGTGTCTGTCTCGTGAGTACGATTGTCTCCAATAACTGCGCTCTTTTGATCTTTTGTAATCATTTTTAAAAACCTTTCTTTTCATCTGCGGCACAAACAACCGCATTTTTCATATCCAATGGCTGAGTATCGGGCGGAAAAGAAACTATATAATAGACTTTATCCCGAAACTAAGCGCAAGGATTAACCATGCCGAAAATCTCCGACCGTGAAATACTACCACAGATGCAAGCGTTTGTCAAACATATTCACAACAATTTTGCAATAACTAATTGTGTTTCGCTCAGGTACAAAGAACTGCGCATAGTCACACAACATGTGTATGAGCGATGGTTTCGCATAAGAGAAAACCATCGCTCATTACAGATGTATATACTTATTATGTACACGGCAACAGCATGATAATGATTAAGAAAAACATGAAAGTGTTGTTTGTGGTAATCAATTGAACCACTGCCGTGAACACCGTGATCACTGTACCTTGACAGAATTAGAAAATAGATTAATATTTTCCAAAATCATCTGATAGGTCTACGGCGGGTGCCGACGCAGGGAGATTAGCAGGTGCCGGAGGTGCAGATTGTGAAGCAGGAAGGCTAAATGAACCGCCTAAATCCTTGAGCTTAAATCGTGAAATGAGTTCTTCGAGCATTAAGCTTTGACCGCTCATTTCCTGCGATGCTGCGGCAGATTCTTCTGCTGTTGCACTATTCTGCTGAACAACTTGAGCGACTTGGTCAACACCGCTGTTTACCTGGTCGATGCCGACTGATTGCTCTTCAGAAGATTGTGCAATAGAGCCAACGAGCTTTGTACTCTCATCAATTCCTGAAACGATTTCTTTCAAACTTGCGGCAGTATCGTCAGCTATACGTGAGCCGAGTTCTGCTTTTGAAATTGAATCTGCGATGAGACTCTCGGTATCTTTTGCGGCTTCTGCGCTCTTTGCGGCGAGGTTGCGGACTTCCTCAGCGACAACGGCAAAACCTTTACCGTGCTGACCTGCTCTTGCGGCTTCAACAGCGGCGTTTAGAGCAAGAATATTTGTTTGGAATGCAATATCGTCGATTGATTTAATAACTTTGCTGATGTTTTGGCTGGATTCATTTATATCTTTTACTGCGGCCATCATCTCATCCATTTGACCGCTACCTTTTTCTGCACTTGTTTTGATGTTTGATGCGAGTGATGCTGCGCGTCCCGCCATTTCAGCATTTGTTTTTGTCTTAGCGGCTATGTCTGAAATTGAAGCACTGAGTTGCTGAACTGATGCGGCTTGCTCTGTACTGCCTTGTGCGAGTGATTGAGCACCATCAGAAATTTGCTTAGAGCCTGCTGAAACTTGACCTGACGCATTGTTGATTTCACTAAACATACTGTTGAGGCTATTCACAACCTTGTTGAGAGCTTTACCAACCTTATCTTCATCGGACATAACATTAGGGCTTATGGTTAAGTCACCATCACCAATCTTTTCAAGTAAATCCATCTCCTCGTTGATTTCGTGCATGAATAAAGCAGTTGCGGATATACACTGACCAATCTCATCCTTGCTTTGTGAATACTTTTCGATAGTAACCTTGTCTGCTTCACGTACAACAATGTCGCCTGTTTCTGCGGCTCTTTTCATGAAAGTGGTTAGCACTATCAAAGGCTTGCTGATAAGTCCGGATATGTAGAGTGCGAAAAATATGGCAATTGCAACAGCTACAGCAAGCACTGCGATAATGAGAATAAGTAACATATTGTACAGTGCGGTGTTGCTTTCGTTTTCGCTTGCTGCTGCGGCAATGCGTATGTTCATTATGTTTTCTATGTTCTCGGAAATCTGGTCTGCGGCAAGAGTTGTGCCTGCCATTATGTCCATGAGGTAGGATGTCGATTCGCCACGGCGTGCACCTTCGATAACTTGATACATACCCGGAATAAATACATCACGGTACAGCTGACCTATTTCACCGCCCATGCGTATTCCTTCGGGAGAAACGAGAAACGGCATGAATTCATCATAACGGGATTCATAACGCTCGCGTCTGTCGGTAAACATTGCGTAGAAGTTTTCTACAGCAGCGTCATCACCTGAGTTGATGGCAATGTTGCGAATTTGCACGCGCATACGCTGAAAGTGTTCTTGTGCGCGCCCCAGTGCAACAAGCGGGATTACCTGTTCGCCATAGATGTGGTCACTTCCTGCATCTATCTGTCCCATCCCAATTATCCCGATCATCCCGACAGCGAGCATCATAACAATTACGATGAGAAAGCTGACGAGGAGCTTTCTACCTACTTTTAAGTTTTTCATGCGTTTTTTACCTCTCCATTTCACTAATAATATTTTTTGACATACCTATATATCCTGCCTAATCCTGCCTATCAAAATATGTGCGTTTTAAGATACGTTTTGACAAGGCAAAAATCATCTGTACAATATCATGTTTCGTTACTTGTGTCAATCTTTTTTCTTTACGAAATGTGACTGCAAATGTGACAAATCAGCTAACCAGAAGTGTTTTATCAAAACGTATACGTTTTGATATTAGACAAAATTTGGCATAATAGATAATTCAAAATACAGATTTTGTGTAAATTAAAATTAAATTATGAAGGTTTTCAAAACTTTTCTTGACAAAACTATGTAGCCTATAATAAAATGATGCGCAGCATTAAACTATCAAAACGTATACGTTTTGATAGTTTAATGCTGTCTGCATATTTTCCAACAACGCTTCAACTTTCCTACTGCTCGACAAGGACACCAAAGTCGTCGGGTGGTTTTTTTATTGGGCGACCGAATCGGATACCTCAAATCACTCAAACTTCCACTTGCGAAAACTTAGCTAGTGAACTATAATATTATATAGAGAAAAAAGGTTAAGCAGAGGGGAGCGCACATGGAAATAACAGAAATTAGCGGCCTAGCAGCGAAAATACGCCAAAATATTGAAAAAGTTATAGTGGGAAAAACAGACGAAATAAACCTAATATTGGCAACATTGTTTGCCGGGGGGCATGTTTTGCTCGATGATGTTCCCGGCACAGGGAAAACAATGCTTGCAAAAGCTCTGGCAAAGTCGTTTGACTCCGACTTTGGGCGCATTCAGTTCACACCGGACTTACTGCCGGCAGACCTAACAGGCATCAACTACTACAACCCCAAGCAGAGCGAGTTCATATTCCGCAAAGGACCGCTCTTCACAAACATACTGCTTGCAGACGAAATCAACCGTGCCACCCCGCGCACGCAGTCAGGTCTGCTTGAAAGCATGGAAGAAAAGCAGATAACCGTCGATGGACAAACTTATCCGCTGGAAGCGCCATACTTCGTTATTGCAACGCAAAATCCGGTTGAAACACAGGGGACATATCCACTGCCGGAGGCTCAGCTCGACCGCTTCCTAACTCGCCTGACATTAGGGTATCCCACAACATCTGAGACAGTTAATGTATTGAAAAACTTCCTGTCAGGCACACCGCTCGACGAGGTTAAGCCGGTATGTCAAACATCTGATCTGCTCGAAATTCAACAGACAGTAAAGAAAGTAACTATAAGCGATGACCTGTTGACCTACATTACGTTACTGACCGAAAAAACACGCACTGCGGCGGCTGCCGTATTAGGTGTCAGCACCCGCGGAGCTATCGCACTTAGTAATATCTGCCGTGCATATGCCGCACTTAACGGAAGAACCTATGTTTTGCCGGATGACATACAATATTTGCTCAAATACGTCTATGCACACAGAATCATTTGCAGAGGTGGCGGAGCTGACGTAGCAAACGAACTGCTTGAAGAGATTGTTAGAGACGTGAAAGTACCATCGGAAAATTATTAATCTTCGAGACTGAAAGGATTAGTCATAATTATGACAGTTCTGACAATAGCTATAATCATACTTGCCGTCTCAATTGGATTGTCGCTAATTCAAAAAACGGTATATAAACGGCTTTGGAACAAAAATCTGAGCTATAACCTCACTGCCTCGAAAAAGGCGGCGTTTGAAGGCGAAAACGTGGAAATCACCGACAGTGTGACAAACGGGAAGAACTTGCCGTTACCTTGGGTTTACGCAAGTTATCTAATTTCACAATACCTGATATTTATTGACAGCAAAAACAATGAAATCCACCGTGGAGAGAGGCGCGCCCTGCTATTTGTAGTAGGCACGAATAAGACAGCTTCACGAAAATCAAAGGTGCTTTGCAGTAAGAGAGGACACTACGTAGCTAAGGAGTTCTCGATTTCGGCAAACAATCCCTTGATGACACATCACACACGGGAAAATTCCGCACTTAACTTCAGTTTATTGGTATACCCGCGAATTGTTGACTACCCTGAAGCGGTGATTCCCTTAAAAAGAATATTCGGAACCGCTACGGTCAAACGTTTTATTGATCCTGACCCTTTTGTGTTTAAAGGAATTAGGGAATATTTGCCGACCGATAGTTTTAGGCAGATAAATTGGAGTGCCACAGCAAAAAGCGGCACGCTGATGTCAAATATTCACGACTTCACAGTTGAGCAAAACATCACAATTTTGCTCAACCTTGAGCGATATAACGGTTACAAGCGAGGGTTTGTTTTAGAGGAAGCAATACGTCTCGCTGCATTTTTAAGTAGGCAATGCATAAAAATGGGAGTTCCTGTCAGCCTGGTTTGTCCGGCCGGAGACGGCAGACCGGTGCAAATTAGTAGTGGTCTGTCCGCAGCACATCTGGAAACGATATATGCAACTCTTGCTTACATCAACCTAAATGCCGAAAATCATTCAATTGCCGAATATCTTCCCGGAACCTCTGATAAGGCATTTATTTTGATATCATCATATCACGATACAGATTTGTATGAAAAGTTTATGTTTGCACGCAGGGCAAAAACAGATATATCTTGGATTTTACCTCACAGTGAGCGAGATGAGATATCTGTACCACCTCATGACGACATTATTAAAATGGAGGTGCATGGTGATGCTTTGGCTAACTAAAGTTTTACATGCATATATGTTGCGACTGCCGTTCTTTTTTGCAATATATGCTGCTACATTGCCATTCTTCGAAGATACAGGCATTTCCGTGTTTATGCTGATTCTGATGACTTTTACTGTACTATGTATTTCAGACATGCAAATTCAAATGCGAAATGTCTTCGTTGTGTTGTGTCTGGTAGCCGGGATTGCTTTGATATTCTTGGGGCAACATATGTTCGCAATTTTTGTGGTGAGCGCAATCTACAGACCGAGCCGCTACATTGGGATATATAATGTGATATTCGTTTGTATTGTTTTGATAACTCTTCAATTTGCCGATATAATACATAGTAATACACTAATTTTATGTTTATTAATACAGGTCATGTGTATATTTTTTGCGAAACAAATGGATTCACTGGAATTCTTTCTGGGTTCGCACTATTGCAGGCAAATTTCAAAGAAAACGGCAATGTCCGTAATTAAACGAAGCTATAAATTTTCAGCTCTCTGTCTGTCCGGGATTTTTATTGTTGGATTCATTTTAATAAGCACTTTTGATGTTGAGCATATAGAGCTTCCCGTTGAATCTGAAATTGTAGAAGAATTCATAGCCACATTAGAAGAGATGCTTACCCCTGAGCAATCGCAAGAATGGACACTAATGGAAGAGGTTTTAATTGAGGAAGAAGATGCCGGCAACGACTCAGATCTTCCGCCACTGCCTATTCCGAATGTGGATATGATTGCTATGGTAATCGTTATAGCCTTACTGGTTGCGCTACTTGTATTCCTCATTATTTTTAGCGATAAACGGAGTAAGGCAGACCAATTTGCCGATTATGACGAAAATGAATTCGAAGATTCTGCCCTGCAAGATAAGCAGAGTGGAAAACGCAAAATGTCCTTCTTATTCGGACCTAACTTCACAGTTCGCCGATTATTTAAGAAGAAAGTACGCAGATATGGCAAAGTTGGGATTTTACCGCGTAAATTCGATACACCAAAGCATTTAGCACATAAAATAGACGAGCATGAAAACATAGATAACCTTCTTAATCTATATCACAAAGCCCGTTACAGCGACGAACAAATTACACGCTCAGAAGTAAATACGTTAAAATAGCAGGATATGCTACAGCCCCTTGTCGCTCAGCGCCAAGTTCGCATACCGTTTCCGCAGTTGTAAACGCCCCCCGGCTGAGGAGTAACGCCAGAATAGTAAAACAGTTCGGAGACGGTGACAAGCTGGAATCCTCTTTCAAGCAGGGCAGGTATCAAAAGCACTGTAGCTCGTGCAGTCGGTTCGTGTAGGTCATGCAAAAGAATAATATCTCTGTCTCGCACATTATTCATAACAATGTTAAACGTGGAATTGACATCACGAGTATACCAGTCATTGGTGTCAAGCGACCAGAGGATAAGCGGTAAGCCAAGGTCTCTTGCAATTTCTTCAACCCTGGAATCAAAAAAGCCAAATGTGGGTCTGAAACTGGCAGGAACTGTTCCTGTTATTTCAGCAATGGCAATATTGGACTCATGTAACTCTGTAAAAATTTCTTCCCACGAAAGGTGGGGTAATCTCGGATGACTCCAAGTATGATTGGCGATCTCGTTGCCCATCATATGAGTGCGAATGGCGATATCTCTATAATTTTCCAAGCGATTTGCAGTGACATAAAAAGTGGCAACAACACCGTGATACTCCAAAGCATCAAGAATAGGAATGGTATGTATGCTGGGGCCATCGTCAAATGTCAATGCTATCATGGGTCTAAATGGGTTGATGGCACGTATGCTTGCCGGAGCCTCAGAAGTATCCTCAGCAGTGCCCTCACTTAAACTTTCATTGATACTCTCGGTGAGGCTCTCCGTAAATGTCATATCGAGCACGAGGTCAACGACATTTCCGGTCTCAGCCGCAAAAATCCCTATGTCAAGCAAAGCCGCAAGTTGGTGAAGACTGAAATACACAGAGTCTCTAACCCTATAAGCGCCTATGTTAAAGCGCTGGCTATCAAAGACAACATCGACATCGGCAAAATGAGCAACACTGACCGCAGGAGTCAAAACAGATGAACCGAGAACAAGATGCGGGGGAACTTGCCCACTCATTATTCTAATTGAGTAATTTTGAATATTCCATTTTGGGAAAAAATATGCATCTGTATTGGCGAGTGCATTGGCAAGGTCAAAAATATCCACAAAGTCCTCACCGGCGATACTATAGGCCCGGAGCGGGATCCTCAGTTCATTTACAAAGAACAAGCTATGAGACCGCGCCACTTCATGAGTGAGAGTAGGCTCGGAAGTTTCAAAAGCAAAAGCAGTAACTCGGACACCGAAAACCACCAAAACAAGCAAAACACAGGCAATAAGTCTTTTAAGCATATTGGTGCCAAATCCTTTCAAAAATTATCAAACACAAATCATCATACTAAGAATATAGCAAATAAAGTAAACTTTTGCAACTTTAGCCTACAACATACAGGATATGCGATAAATCTTGACAAGCCACCACTAAATATGCTATAGTACAGTGGAGTTTTTGTAATACAGTGCATGGAAATGGGGGGTACATAATGAGAATAGATGGAAACATACCATTGTCACCCAAACTAGGGCTTTTCGCACCAAAAGACGATGTGGAAACAGACGAGTCAAGAGCACCAAGCTCAGCAAATCTTGCCGGTTTCAAAAACATTTTTGACGATGTTGCAAACGCAGCAAGTGAGGCATCAGCTGAAAGCAGAGCCATGAGAGCAAAAATTATCACAGGCGAGCTGGACGATTTCCCTGCAGCAATGATAGCAAGCGAGCGTTCAGGTATTCTGTTTGAGCTCAACCTAAACATGAGAAACAAAGTCATAGACGCATACCAAGAAATTCTACGTACACAAGTATAGAAAAGTAAATAAAAGAGAAACTATAAAGCCCACAACCTGAGTAGCTATACAAAAAGGGCTTCATTAGTTTCCCAAAATAAGGAGAGGTGTCCGAGCGGCCGAAGGTGCAGCATTGGAAATGCTGTGTACGCCACAAGCGTACCGGGGGTTCAAATCCCCCCCTCTCCGCCATTTTATGTTGTTAAACTTTGCAGTTTATCGTTCAGTTTCTGTATTCTTTGACATAACAGCATCAGCAAACCATAGGGTAGTTTGGGATTTGCTTTCATTATATCTTCCATACTGTTTTCCGAGAGTTCAAGTAATGTTACGTCAGTCAGAGCAATCACAGTAGCACTTCGAGGTTCTCCCCAAAATAAAGACATTTCGCCAAAAATTCCACCGGGTTCAAGGGTCTCCAAGCTCATTCTTTGCACACTGTTAAAGTTTTTCCAAACCTCAACTTTTCCCGCGAGTACAATATACATATTGTAAGGTTCCGTCGCACCTTCTCTAATAATGATTTGTTTGGCAGGAAAACTCTTCACTACCGATAAATTTTTCAACATATCAAGATCAATCATTGAAACAATTTCTTTCATGTTTGGTTCCTCTCGGTTACGCAGCGTGAGCGTGCTCACACAAAGCAACTTCCATTTCTAAATTATGAAAATCAACCATGATTCTATCGGAAAGGAACAACCATGTCAAGTGTTTCACTGAAAATGCGGTTTCTCCATTAGAAATATGTACATGGCAGCGATCTTGAAGCGATCTTGAAGAGGTTGTGAAGAGGTTGTAAAGTAGGTAGGTAGAAAACCAACTCGACCGCTACCATGAACACCGAGGTTATTGACCACGTACTTCGACGTGAACTTCGTAAGCAGTATTTAATATTTTCCAAAGGATGATGTATCAATCTCATCGATTTCGTATGACGTATTTCTCGCACTTGCAGCGAGCGGCAGAATATCAAAATCTTGTGAATGCACACTTTTTAGTTTGAATCGTGAAATCAAATGTTCAAGTGTCGTTGATTGCCCACTCATTTGTTGGGATGCAGCGGCACTTTCCTGAGCGGTCGCCGAATTTTGCTGAACTACCAGTGCCACTTGATCTATTCCGTTGTTTACCTGTTCAATGCCGATAGTCTGTTCTTCAGATGATTTGGCTATTTCGTTTACAAGCTTATTGCTCTCATCTATTCCCGAAACTATTTGTGCAAGGCTTGCTGCTGTTCCATCGGCAATGCGGGAGCCAAGTTCCGCTTTTTCCATCGAATTCGCTATCAAGGTTTCTGTATCTTTTGCAGCATCCGCACTCTTTGCGGCAAGGTTACGTACTTCCTCAGCAACTACGGCGAAACCTTTACCGTGCTGTCCCGCTCTTGCAGCTTCGACTGCGGCGTTGAGCGCAAGTATATTTGTCTGAAATGCGATATCGTCTATAGACTTTATGACCTTGCTGATGTTCTGGCTGGCTTCATTGATATCCTTGACTGCGGTCATCATTTCATCCATCTGACGACTACCTTTTTCCGCACTGCCTTTTATATCGCTTGCGAGCGTAGCGGCTTTTTCGGCCTTACTTGCATTGGTCTTTGTCTTTTGCGCTACATCGCTGATTATGGCTGAGAGTTGCTGTACTGATGCTGACTGTTGCATACTGCCCTGCGCCAATGTCTGCGAGCCTTGTGCGATTTGCTTTGAGCCTGTGGCAACTTGTGCTGTGGAATTTTGGATTTCACCAAACATATTGTTAAGATTGTCTATCATGCGTTTCATGGCTTTGCCCATTGTATCGTTGTCAGACAGCAGTTCGATATCTTGCGACAGGTCGCCGTCTGCAAGTGTCTCAAGTTTCCCGGCGATATCAATGACGCGCATAACGAATGCACTGGTGTATTTATACGTTGCACCGATTTCATCATTAATTTGGCTCGTAAGCTCAATACCTTTACGGGTGTTTTCGTCTAAGGATATGTCTCCGGTCGCACCGGCATGTTTCATCCATGCTGAAAGTGTTCTCAGCGGTGATAATATACTCTTTGTTATTATTCCGCTCAGCAACAGAAATACTACCAAAGCTACTGCGAAAATGATGACAACAATCCAAATTGAGCGTGCCACAAAAGCACTCACAAGTTCAAGTTGGTAGTCGCGCAGTTCCTCGTAGCGTCCGGAGAGCGCTGTTATCCTGGAAGTGGATTCGAGACCGGCAGGGAATACGACTTCGGAAAGTAAAGCCATTGCTTCATCCATGCGCCCTTCTTCTCTCAGCCCAAGTGCAACTCCGCCTTGTACATGCAAGTCGTAATGAGGGTCAAAAACCTCGTCTATGAGCCGCATAAGCTCCGCATCGTCAATCATATGAGGCTTGTCCCCTGCCAACCAGTTTCCATATATACAGGTATGCGGATTCAGACCACCCGGAAATTCGCCATCAAAAAGGAATGCATATGCCAAGCGGTATACCCAAACATGGTGTGCAGTCACAAGATTAATTGCCGTGTCGTTTAGTTCCGTCAGTAGCAGAACATCTTGCTGCATATTGTCAATCTGCGCTATGGTGTACAGGCTGAATGCTCCAAGCACCACAGCTAAAAGGAACACACACAGCAATCCCCCGATGATTTTTGTACGAATTTTCATACTCATAATAATGTCCTCCTACAATTCTTCTTTTTTTGCATTGTCATTGTTTTCTATGTTATTAATGGTAGCGCATATAATTTTTCATGTAAAGGCAGACAGGACGGGTTTATTGTTATTTTTTTATACAAATTTATAAAAAATAACAAATAAATCTGTCCTGCCACAAATTTTCTGTGCATGAAGTTCACCGGTTAATCGGGGGAGCAATCAAATTTACAATTTCTCATTCGAGCAATCTCAGTGAATTTATCTTAGCTACCGCATCAGACACATTTGATACTTCAAGTTTAGCGTAAATGGAATTAAGATGGGTACGAAGAGTTGGTTGCTTTATGCCTAAGCTTTCAGAAATTTCTCTTCTCGTTTTGCCTTGGCAAAGCAAAACCATTACCGCTTTTTGTTTGTCGGTAAATTTTACAGATGCCTTACCCGAATCGTACACACTCACCGCGCTGCTTCGAGTTTTCAGATAAAGAACTTTTATAAAGCTGATATGTTCTTTTTCTTCCTCTTTTCGTTGCTCTACACGCTTTTGCAGCTTATAGAGCATACCGGAAAGCGCACCGCCTTCGTTTATAAACATTTGCACGTAGCCGAAAGGATATGCTGTCAAAACCGCACTTTCCAGATAATCCAGAGCTTCATTTTGAAAGCCTTGTTTCTTCTTCCAATATGCAATTGCGAGCAGAATTTGTGCCGTAAGAATGTCCGGCTGTCTGTCGCATACTTTCACTATTCCTAAAACTTTTTTTAGCAAAATAATTGCAAGGTCATATTTTCCGGTGGCTATAAATGTCCGGCATGTTGTAAAATCGAGATATAATCCATACAGAGTCGGATCTGTAGGGTTTTGGTGCGTTTTAGCCCATTCTTCAGCGGCTTTAACATTTCCCGCCGATATTTTGCGCTGTGTAACAAGAGCTTCAAAGTTATGAATCAAGTGATATGCCTTGTTCTCCTCAATCATGTGCGATATTGATTCAACCAACGTGGCGGCTTCTGCGGCGCTTGTAACGCTTTCCTTGTTTTCGCGCTCAAGTGCATCAAGCACATAAATCATTATTGACATAGCACAAAACTTTGAGTCAGCCGGAAAATGGCTTTTTATTTCCGCCACTGCACTTACTGCATATTCATGGGCTTTCATCAGATTGCCTTGTTCGTATAATAAACCTGCCGCCACTACTTTGGCGTTCATGAACCTTGCCTCATCGGATACACAGCTTATTTTTTGAAAAAATGTGTTTAGTGCTCCGTCAATGTCTCCCGATGTTATTTCCGAGAAGTCGATAACACCTCGATGGCATAACGGCATATGCATAGAGATACTTCTGGTCAGAGCAAAGTCAGGCACAGGAAACTCTTCGGCTTTTTTCAGCGCCTCGCTGAGCGGTATGCGAAAATCCCAAAAGCGCGTAAGCACAATATCATATGCAAGAAGCGGATATTCAGACACAATTTCAGAGTATCTTGCGTAATATTCGTCCATAAAAGAAATCGCATCGTTGACACGGCCTCCAAAAAAAGCGCATGAAGCCGCCACATATAATAGGTGCGGGTATCGTTTGGTCGCAGCGATGACTTCCGGATGGTTAAATATGGGCAAAAGTCTTACCAACGCATAATCTTTGTTACCGGAAGTCACCAACGCAATGTAAGTCTTTCCGATTCCTTTATGATTTTTGCAGCGAATAAAGCAATCAATGGCTTTTGAATAATTATTTTGCGATAAATGCCAGTTTCCCTCCGTTTCCAGAAGGGAATATAAAAACTCTTCTCCGCGTTCACCGGCCATACGCACAAGAAATTCCTGAAACAGGTGGTTGTAGCGATACGAGCCGTCTTGCAATTGAGTTATAAATGCGCCTTTTTGCACAAGTTCGTTAAGAAGGCTTTCGCTATTGGAAAAACCTGCCATCGCTTCGCATACAGATGGGTTAAGTTCTCTCAGCATTGCGGTGCAAAGCATAAACTCCCGGACATTGTTTTCCCACTTTTCCCATATATTTGTTCGAACGAAGCTATCCAGATGATAGTACACGCTATCATCGGCTCGTCCTCCGGAGAGTAAAAACGCACTTATCCCCATCGCCCATCCGTGAGTTTTAGCAATAATCTCCGATGCTTGGCCAGGGGTTATCCGAATACCTTGCTTATTGTACAAATTCATTACTTCATCATCCGTGAAAGCTAACTGTTCTACGCCTATGCGTGAAGCATGGCTTTTTAACCACAGTTCGGAAAATTTTTGCGGCATATCATGTCGGCTGATTAATACAATTTGAAAGTTTTCCGGCAAACGTTTGATAAAGGTAAAGAGGAACTGCAAGACCTCATCGTCATGCAATAAGTGCAAATCGTCTATCGCAACAAGTGCTTTTTTTCGGGTTGAAAGTGCGGAAATGGCCCGAAAAGAAAATATTTCGGGAGCGTCCTGGAAAGAGGGGTGCGAAACAATATCCGCCAGCGTTGTATTTTGAGATTGGCAAGTGCGAAGAGCGGCGCAAAAACGTTCAAGAAAAACAGAAGGACTGTTGTCGTACTCATCCAGCGACAAAACAGCCTTTGAGCGGGTACTTTTACCAATCCACTGGGTCGTAGCCACAGTCTTGCCATAGCCCGCCGGTGCGCATATGAAAATAATTCGCCTATCCCGGAAGCGGTTAAAGGAATCCATTAAACTGCGCCTCTCCAACATGACGTTACCGGCAACCATAAATAAAAAGTCACTCCTTTTGCTGTTTAAACGCACAAGTATTGGGCGTTACGAAACCATATTAAGTATAGTCATTGTTGCACAGCTAGTCAAGAAGATTTTACAAAAGTATTAAAAATATTTCGCCTAAAAAACCCAAAAAGATGTTGAAAAAGAGATAAATATATGATAACCTAATACGATATAATGATGTATGGATACATGACATGGAGGGCTTGGACTGATAATGAAAATATACTTTCACGGATGTCGCGGCTCCATAGCTATATCTCGCCCCGGCTCGCGCTATGGCGGGAACACCTCTTGTATAACTCTGGAATCCGGCGGAGAATTGCTTGTTATTGATGCAGGCACCGGCATTATGGACTTACACGAAAAATTGCTTAGCGATGATGCCAACTATATTGCCAATTTACGAAACCCTATAAATATATTGGTTAGTCATTTGCACATAGATCACATCATAGGTATAGCCACGTTTCCTCCGTTGTGTGAGAAAAACGGAGGTGTTCGCATTTATACAGGTTCTCGCAGTGAAAAGCCACTTAAGGAGCAAGTACTGGGAGCTTTTTCGCCTCCGCATTGGCCTGTCTCTCTGTGTGATGTCGGAAATGCGGAATGTGTTCAAATTGAGGACAATGTGCCTTTTAAGGTTGGAGTATATACCGTTACACCTTTTCTTGCAAATCACCCGGATATAACGTATTCTTTTCATGTGACAGACGGAAAAAAGAGCGTTGTACATCTTCTCGACAGCGAAATATCAAAGGTGGATGCCGCTGAATCAAAGGTCTTACATAGTCATTGCAAAGATGCGGATGTTGTAGTCTTTGATGCTGCATATTCACCGGAAGACTACCATAGTCATTATGAAGGTTGGGGCCATTCCACCGTGCCAAACGGCATTGAACTGGCTGATGAATGGAAGTGCCGTTGTATGGTATTTTCCCACATGTTTCATAAATACAATGATGAAGAACTTGATGAGTGGAAGAAATACTTTGCCGGCGACCCGCGTTTTATGTTGGCTCACGACGGATTGGAGTTAGAGATATAACCATAGCGAAAAAAGACGTAATATAAAATAAAGAGACGAGGCTGCGTATGTATGTGAGTTTGACAGCCTCGTCTCTTTGTGTATTGTTTTAAATCAGAGTTATTTAATAAGCATCCATTTCTTTTAGCAGATTTCTAAGTCTTTCACACAAGGTTTCTACGATGGTGTAGGCAACGTTAACGTTACTTTCTATAAAACGCTGAATTTCCGAGCGCCGCACTTCCATTACTGTGACGTTTGAGTCGGCTATAATTGACGCTGTGCGCGGCTCTCGCAGGAATAACGCCATTTCCCCGAAAAGGTCTCCCGGATTGAGCGAGGCAAGACGCGTTTGGTTGGGACTACCGTAGAATTTGTACACGTCCACATTACCTTCAAGCAAGAAATACATACAATCACTGTTTGTATCACCTTCTCTGATGATAACATCGCCGCTGCGGTGAGATTTGCGGTCACCTTTTAGACCTTTTAGTTCACCGACTTCTATAGTGCTGATAGAAGCTTTTTGATATATCTGACTTTTCGTGAGGGCTTTGCCCTCAAGAGCCGGTTTTGTCTTGAACGCGGCAAGCCTTTCGCGGAGTGCTCTTATTTGGGAATCCAATTGATCCGTTGCCGCAGCAGTTTCCTCTGCGGTTGCACTGTTTTGATGGACTGTGGAGGTTACTTGGCTAATTCCGGCATTAATTTGGGATATGCCTGTGGTTTGCTCTTCCGATGCCAATGCGATTTCTCTGATTATCCTGCTGCTTTCGCTGATGCCGGAAACAATACCGTCAAGGCTTTCGGCTGTGCCTTTTGCAATTCGCGCACCCTGTTCAGCTTTTTCTATTGAGTTGGAAATAAGTTCTCCTGTATCTTTTGCAGCTTCGGCACTCTTAGAAGCGAGTGTCCGCACCTCTTCTGCGACGACTGCGAAGCCTTTACCGTGCTGTCCCGCTCTTGCCGCCTCTACTGCGGCATTGAGCGCTAAGATGTTAGTCTGGAAAGCGATATCGTCAATGACCTTTATGACCTTGCCGATGTTCTGACTTGCTTGACTGATTTCATTAACAGCTCCGACCATTTCATCCATTTGGCGGCTACCCTGTTCGGCGTTATCTTTAATGGCAGTGGCAAGTTTTGAAGCCTCGGCGGCCTTCTCGGAATTTATTTGGGTTTTTTGTGTTATCTCGCCTACGGTGGCTGAAAGCTGCTCAACTGTGGCACTTTGCTCGGTTGAACTTTGCGCAAGAGCCTGCGCCCCATCGGTTATTTGCTTTGAGCCTGCCGTCACCTCTTCCGAAGTCATATGTACCTCACCAATCAAGTGACTGAGGCTGAATGTCATTTTGTTTACCGATCTTGCAATGGTGTCAACATCGGAAAGCTCGTGAGTTTCAAAGTTAAAATCACCTTCTGCGGCCTTTTGCAGGTCATCACTGATTTCGAGCATGTGCTCAACAAGTTGGTGATATGAGTGGAACAATGTTCCTATTTCGTCTCCGCGGCTTGCAAGCTTTTCATAGATTACCGTCTCTTCGTCTGTCCAGACAAGGTTGCCGTTTTTAGTAATTTCTTTCATCCACTCATCAAATGTAGCCAAAGGTTTGCTTATGCCGTTTACAATTATCAATGTTGCAAGAATAGCCAAAAGCAATCCTATAGCGCCAACGACAATCAGTGTGAGAGTCAGCGAATTTGTAGCGGCGACAGTTTGTGTATTTGAAAATGCTACGGAAAACATACCAATGGGATTACCTGCCAATCCGAGAAGAGGCATGTAGTATGCATAATAGGGCTCTCCGAATAAAGTAAGCCCGACTAAATAGTTCTGCCCGCCACCCAGCACAATGTCTGAAACGGCATCATCGGCATCGGTACCGACAGCTCGCGTGCCGCCTTCCGTAAGAATCGTGGTTGCAACGCGTGTGTTGCCCTCGCTACCGCCAAAGATGGTGACATGTGAACCGAAAATTTCGGCAAAATTGTCTACAAATGCGTCTTCATGCAAGAAAAACAGCGGTGTCATAGTGCCGATAATTTCGCCGTTATGCCGTATTGGCACTGTCGCATTAAGTCCCATAGGCATAGTCGCTGTTGAAGAGTATGATGTCGTAGTCCGTCCTTCCAGAGCTGCTATACCGGCTGCACTTCCGTCAATATCGCCATAATTATCCGGATCGTGCATCCTAAGGACAACGCGACCCTCAAAGTCGCGCACCACAAAGCTGTCAATTCCCATCTCCATTGCTACGGAGTTTAGATATGTAAGCAATGTCTGTCTGGAACCCTCTCTGTCTATGTCGGCGTTCCAGTCAAGCAAAGCTGATGTGACGGTGTGGTTTCCGGCGACGGATACGGCAATAGTTACAGCTTGGGTTTCAAGGTCGTCAAGGTTGGATTGCGCAATACGACCTGTCGCAAGGACGCGGTCTTCCGTTAAATCTTCTGTAAGATTCATTACGGACACGAACACAATCGCAACGAGTGCAACAACCAACAGAGCCAAAATAATTCCGACAGGTAAAATAATTTTCCCTCTTAACTTCAACTTTCTAAACACTCTTAAACACCCTCCTAGTTATACATAATAATTTGCTTTCATTATTGTAGTTGTGCGGCAAAAAAAATTACAAGACGACACGAAAGCAATTCAGAGCGCATTATATCATATAAATTAACAAAAGCACAAGGACACTTGTTGAGAATGTTTAATGAAAATATTGATAAAATATTGATAAAGTGTTGAGAAAAAATATGAATAAATATAAAAAGCGCCACTAGACTAGGGTAAAACGAGTAGTGATTTTGATTAATGACAAAACAATAATTGAGAAATTGTTGCATACCAATAGGCAAACACTGAATAAATTTTAAGAAATGTTTGCATAATAGTGTGAAATGTGGTACGATATATATGCATTTATAGGTACATTTTACATGTAATTGGGAAATGGGTTTGATTGTGACTGGGGAGCGTGTATTCTTGGCGAAGGGTATTCAAGTTAAAAAATGGATTATCGCATCCGCTGTTGCGTTAATCCTACTTTCGTTGGGCTTCTTGAGCTATTCCCTTTTGTTTAGGGAGCCGAACGGCGCGAATGAGATGAATCTTATCACAGGAGAGGCTGAGGCGGTTGCAGTTACGCCGGTTGAGTCTTTTAGTGGACTTTGGAACTCGCAAAACGTTTTTGATGAGCTGTACTATCCCATAGGTATCGCCCTTTTGGGTACATATTTAGTTGTTGCTGACTCTATGTGTGACCGCATACAAATCTTAGATGGCAGAGAAAACCAACGTATCGGCAGTCCGGGACGATATGGTTTGTCCTATTACTATTCCGGTGCGTTTGTGGACGGGTTCCGCGAGTATGCTATGTTCAGAAAACCCTCCGGCGTTTTTGTCACACCAAACGGAGACATTATCGTCAGTGATACCGACAACCATGCCATACGTAAAATATTTGGTGAGTTTGTAATAACCATAGCCGGTAACGGCACGGCAGGGTTTCAAGACGGGATAGAGGGTGAAGTCAGGTTTAACCAGCCGCGCGCAGCTATTATGTGCTCACAAGGATATATATATGTGGCAGATACCATGAACCACGTTATACGCCGCATAGACCCGTATGGAAGAACGATGTTGTATGCGGGTGCGCCCGAAGAGAGCGGCTTTTTTGATGGCTCGTTGTTGGAATCGAGATTTTTTGAGCCTTCCGGATTATACCTTACAGCTTCCGGTGTACTGTACGTTGCCGATGCGGCAAACCATTCAATACGCAGAATAGAAAATGGT
The DNA here is from genome assembly GCA_009787625.1 of Oscillospiraceae bacterium. GTDB lineage: Bacteria > Bacillota > Clostridia > Oscillospirales > Oscillospiraceae > WRMH01. The sequence goes on along the minus strand of WQSX01000006.1, from coordinate 46,204 downwards.
ATTGTCAGTACTGTTGCAGGGCAACCCGGAGAACCAATTAGATTTTCAGAATACTTTGAAGGCGGGCATGTGGACGGTCCGAACGGGCAAGCTCGATTTGATTTCCCTCGGGATTTAGTTTTGTTGCCGGATGGCTCAATTTTGGTAGCTGACAGTCTAAACCACGCTATCCGCCTTATAACGGCCGATGACACGCGAACACTGGTTGGAGGCGGTCAGTCAGGATATTTTCACGATTCAGCCGAAAATTTACGCATTACAAGACCGGAGGGTCTCGCCACAGACGGGGAAACCCTATTCATATCCGACACAATGAACAACCGTATAGTAACGGTGGCTCTCACAGAAAGGCTATTGGCAGGCCGTCCGTCACGCGGACAAATGTTGGCGGAAACCGGACTGACCGTAGACTCCAGGTTTGCGTTTCGCGGCGAGATACGCATATTTTTAGGCAATCAGAGGATAGACATGGGAAGAGTTCAGCCCTGGATTAGAGGGGACTCAATTTTTGTACCGATACGTCCGTTCCTTGAATCCTTGGGTGCAGAAGTACAGCTAAATGAAAGCTCAGGTGAACTATCCATATTCATAGACGACACGGTAACAATTCTCACAAGGGACAGAGATTATTTTATTTTGAGGGGTGTTATGGTCACGACATTAGGTGAGCTGATGCGCCTGTTTCCATATGTAATAGAATGGTTTCCGGAGCTGAGCCTGATTGCGCTTTATGTCCCACATGACTTGAGGTATCCATATGTATAAAAAGTTAAAAGTCATGTTGCCCATAGCACTGTTTATTATGTTTGGGTTTGTTCAATATTTCGGATTGGTTCCGTCTACCATAGATAATATTATTCATGACAATATTATGGCTTCCGAAAGACCTACCGCAGATAACATTATTATAGTGGGCATAGATGAGCGCAGTATAAATGAGATAGGCACCTGGCCTTGGCCACGCCTGTTTGTGGCGGAAGCTATAATGCGTCTTAGGGAAATGGGAGCCGCTGCAATAGGAGTAAATGTACTATACAACACTTATGGAGCCGTACCTGAATATGATGAGGCGTTGGTGTATGCGGCGCAAAGAATGGACGGGCTTGTGCTCGGAGGAATGGGCATACTGGAGCATTATCAGACTGCGGGGCAAATGTTGGAAATTTTTGACTATGTGATTCCGTTTGACGAGCTTGCTAATGAAGTACATGTTGGATTTCTAAACCCCTTGCCCGATCCCGACGGAGTATTGCGGCGAGCCCTCACTACAATGCGTTTCGGAGATATAACTATCCGCTCTTTTCCTCTCGAAGTCTACAGGGCTTATAGAGAGTCGATGGGGCAAACCGCAACTGAGGATATACCCCTGGACGAATACGGGCGGTTTCCGATACGTTATGCCGGAGGACCGGGAAGCTTTAGAGCTATGTCACTTTGGGGTGTGATAAACGAGGAATACGCCGAAGCAATATTCAGGGACGCCATAGTTTTAATCGGTCCGTATGCGCCGGGGATAGGCTACGGCAATTACGCTTCACCTTTAAATCACAGTATTGCAACTCATGGTATTGAAGCTTATGCAAATATAATACAGAACTTTCTTGAAGGCATTTTCTTGACGGAAGCTCCTTGGTGGCTGAATTTAGCTATTCTGACTGTTACCGCACTTGTCGTATTTTTGATGTTCGGGTGGTTGAAGCCTTTACTTGCTTCGATCGTCGCGGTGATATTGGCAGCCGCACTGCTTCTTGGTGCGTGGCTTGTATACAGCAGACTTCACATAATCATCAGTATTGGGGATATATTGATTTTCCTTGTTGTATCTTATTTAATACACCTCATAGTCGGCACGTTATACGCTAATTATGAGAAACAGCATATCAAAGGGATTTTCGGAAGATTTGTAGCTCCCGAAGTGGTAAACGAAATAATAAACGGTAATTTAGAGATCCAACTGGGGGGAGTTGTAAAGGAAATCAGCGCATTATTTGTGGATATCCGCGGATTTACAGCTTTTTCTGAAACTAATCCGCCGGAAACAGTCGTTGAAATGATCAACCGCTATCTGGCACTCACAAGCAGTGCTATCCAAAAAAATAACGGAACGATAGATAAATATATGGGAGATGCGACGATGGCATTGTTTAATGCGCCGAATGACATTCCGAATCACGCTCTTTGCGCCGTAAAATCGGCTTGGGAGATGAAAAAAGATTCAACTGCCCTGCAAATGGGAATTTTAGATGAATACGGCGTTGATTTGCAGTTTGGTATAGGTATAAACACAGGTACTGCCGTAGTTGGCAATATGGGATCTGACTTCCGCATGGACTACACTGCTATAGGCGATGCAATCAATACTGCGGCGCGTTTGGAAGCAAAAGCAGAAAAAGGCCAGATAATAATATCTGATGCAACATACCAGCAGGTAAAGCAGTATGTAGACGTAAGCGATTTAGGGATTGTAAACGTGAAAAACAAGAAAGTCGGGATTCAAATTTACAGCGTTGAAAATGTTAAATAGGTGCTTACCTAATTCATTCAGCGTTTGTTCAGAGGCAAGGAGAACTGAAGATGATAAGAAAACTTATTACTTTTATAATTGTTTTAGCGATGATTGTTTTTTCGGCTCCCATCTCAGTTTTTGCAGCGGATAACAGTCCGCGAATTGAGGCGATACACGGAGCTGTGTTTGTGCATAGGGCCGGCGGACATGACTTGACCGCCGTTTATCAAGGTATGAGCATTTATGACGGTGATGTTATTATAACAGGAATAAATGCATCGGCAACTGTCAGCTATTATCAGCAAATGATTGTAATGGGAGAGATGACAAAACTTTCCATAAACTCTGTCTGGCAGCGTCACGGGCGCAATAACAGTGCTATTACACTGGTTGAAGGTATGATAAAAGTGCGCGTTGATGTTCGCCTCGGCGACGACTCACGCAATATGGTGCAGGCTGCCGGGACGATGGTAGGTGTGCGCGGCACAGAATATATACTTATCTACCGCCGTATGGTTGTCGGTGACGACTATTTGAGTACGGAAAACCCGTTTGTCAGACTGCTTGTGCTTGAGGGCGAAGTGGTGGTAGAACTACCTGACCCGGACAATTACGGCGATGTCGCCAGCTTCTTAGTAACTCCGCAGGGCATGTTCAGGTTGACCGGGGATATACAAGGAACTCAATCCCAAGAGAGTTTGGGGAATATACCGGATATGTTCGCTGTTCCGCTGGAGAGTTTGGATCTCACTATTCTCGAGATGCTAAGGGATAATCCGCGGGCTTTTGAGCAGAATCCGGAGCTTTTTAGCCGCATAGAAGAAGCAATTGCGTGGCGCAGGATTGAAAATGATGTACGGACGCAATTGTTGCCGGACAGACCGGACCCTGACATCATTTTTTCATCGGAAGCGGAAGACATTTTGCCGACTTTGCCTGTACCCGCAGTGCGCGGGGAACCTGCGCCCGGTAATGTGGTATCAGGTTCAGATATAGCAAACGCCGTGCGTGATGCGCAGCAACAGCAAAATGCGCCGCCTGCTCCTACGCCGAGCCCTGCACCACCAGCATCGCCTGCTCCGACTCCGGCCCCGACTCCGGCCCCGACTCCGGCCCCGACTCCGGCCCCGACTCCGGCCCCGACTCCAGCCCCGACTCCGGTTCCAACGCCTGTACCAACTCCGGTACCAACTCCGGTTCCAACCCCGGTTCCAACTCCGGTTCCAACTCCGGTTCCAACTCCTGCTCCGACACCAACGCCAACGCCGACTCCGACCCCAACTCCAGTTCCGACGCCAACTCCAACTCCGATACCACCGCCTGATCCACCACCGCCACCTCCGCCCACACCATGCACTTGCCCCGGCAACGGCACTTGTGATGACTGCGACTGCACGTATACCGAGTGTAGCCCCGCTCAACCACCCGGTTGTAACTGTGGCTGTGGCAGCGCTGATTGCAATTGTACCGATGGACTATGCGCTATCGAGCCTGATAGAGTGGGCGATCCTATGGCAGGTAACATAAATGAGTATTTTATAATCGAAACAATTAATAACTTGCGTTGGATGAGCCTTAATCATAGTGGCTATTCGGGTGCCAGATGGGAAATTCGTGCTGACATCGGAAGTGCGGCAAACCCTGTAAATTTCATGATAGCACCGGCCAACGGGCTAACCAATGTTAATAATCCCATGCTTTTGGGGACTAGCACTCCCTTTGTAGGTACAATTAATGGTAATAACCATATAATCCATTTGAACATTAACGATCCTAATCCAAATGGTGTTACCGGATTTATAGGATACTTAGGCAATGGTAATGTATCCAATATTAGATTTCAGGGTAGTGTGCAGGGAGGGAATATAGTCGGAGGGGTCATTGGGTGGGTTGCCAACGGACTAGTGGCGAATAATGACACAACGGGTGTATATTTCCCCGTACCCGACAATGCCAACGCCAATCGCATATTTGGTCGAGTGGTGGGAGTAAATATAAATGGTGCTGTTTCTCCGGAGACTGACATGGGTGTTGGCTTCCCACAATCATCGGCCGGGACATCTTTAGTGTTGGATGGTATTTTGCTTCCCGAGCTTGAAGATGAGTATATATACCAAGATGACGAGACGGCGAGTGCCGAAGATGAAAAATGCGATGCCGCCATCAAGGAACCTGAGGATGAACCGATAAAAGATGGGTCTGAACCCGATGAGGATGACCCCGTATTTAAAGCACCTGACTATGATAAACCCGACGACCCGGCCTTTAAGGAGCCAGAAGAGGATGATGAACCCGAAGATAACGAGGCTGAGGACGATGCGGATAATACAGAGAAAGAACACCTAATCAGCATAGAGACTTACAACAAAATATGTAGCTTACTATACGGTCGAAAGCACAGGTAAATGAGCAAATACGATTTCCAAGTCTGTAAAAGTTATATTTAATAGGAAATCCGAGTACATCATAAATTATTTTAAGTTTATTAATCAGCAGTTGACAACTCACCTTATAAAGTGTTCTAAAATAATGCACATAAATCCTAAATTCATGTTCCTCGCTTGCATTTTTATGTAGGATTTCGTGATGAATGAACCTATTATTTAGAGTGGAGGGGTCAAGATGTTTAAAAATAAGAGCGTTAAGTTCAAAATCACCGTAGCCACTGTCGGGAGCTTCCTCGTAGGTATGGCTATCATTTTAGTCGTGCTGTTTTTCTCCCTGCAATCCGCATTCAGAAGAAGTAACGAAGTCATGCTGATGGAAATGGGCCAAAAATATGCAAATATGATCGGAAATACCTTTGAAAATCCCGTATCATTTTTATCGGGGATAAGCAGCATAGCAGAAGCCCAAATCCAGTCCGGAACTGTGGATAGGGAAGCACTGCAACAATACATCTTTCGTGCCTTTGACAAGTATCTGATTTCAGAGGGCACGGCATTTATGATGGAGCCAAATGCGTATGACGGACTCGACAGCGAGTACGTAGGCACAGCTTTCGGCACGCCAACCAGCGGGCGCATATCATTTTATTACTACCGCGATGACGGCGTGACAATGGTTCAACCTCAAACGGAAGAAGATGACCAAGAATTTGTCCAACCATACTACCTCACATCAAGGGAGCTAAAAGTTCCAACATTTTCTGACCCGTATGTATACACATTTGGCAACTTTTCAGTCTCTATGATAACCGCTTCATACCCATTGATGGACGACAATGGCAATGTACTCGGCATCGCAACTGTAGACCTATATCTTGAGAGTATACACAATGAACTGTCAGCAGTTGAAATTTTTGACACAGGTTATATCGTTGTTATCAGCGACACAGGCACCATTCTCTACAGCCCCGATTTGAGTTTGGTCGGCGAGGATGCAAGTGCGGCAGGGCTCCTATATGATAGACCTACCGGCAACGAAGAAGTACGTATATCAAGTGTGCAATCTTCTGTAAACGGAGCGCAGAGCATGGTCGCAACAGTTCCGCTGCGCCTTAATCTTGCAGACAGCACATTTTACATATCCGTTGTCGCACCAAACAATGAAGCGAGTGCGGTGTATAATAATCTCATTTTGATGATATTCATTATTTTTGTTGTTGTAGGAATAGTCATTGTAATAGTGGTTAATTTCGTGACCGGAAGAATAGTAAAGCCACTCACCTACCTGACTGCATTCATGAAAAAAGCAGGCTCAACCGGTGATATCAGCCTTACGCCCGGCGACGCAGAAGTAATCGGCAAATACGCAAAAGTCGAGGATGAAATTGGGCAAGCCATAAGCGGCAGTGTATCATTTGTTGGTCATGTAACAAATATTTCCCAAAAGTTAGAAAATGTCGCAAATGGTGATTTGACCGTTGAAATCGAACTTATGTCCGAGCGTGATGTTTTAGGGGTGTCTATTCAGAAAATGGAACACAGCCTCGGCAGCATGTTTGCTGAAATAAACACATCTTCTAATCAGGTATCTACAGGTTCAAAACAGGTAGCCACCAGTTCACAAGCTCTTGCGCAAGGCGCAACCGAGCAAGCTGCCTCCGTTCAAGAACTTTCAAGCTCAATTGCCGAAGTAGCCGAGAGGACAAAAGTAAATGCTGAAATTGCAGATAATACCTCAAAGCTGTCCAAAACAATTAAGGAAAGTGCTGAAAAAGGAAGCCGTCAGATGAGTGAAATGGTGACAGCTGTTGAAGAAATAAACGAAGCAAGCAAAAGCATCAACAACATTATCAAGACGATTGATGATATCGCATTTCAGACGAATATTCTCGCACTAAACGCCGCGGTAGAGGCCGCCCGCGCAGGTCAACACGGCAAGGGCTTCGCTGTGGTAGCGGAAGAAGTGCGAAATCTGGCATCAAAGAGTGCAGAAGCTGCAAAAAGTACCGGAGACATGATACAAAACTCAATGGAAAAAGCAGAGCTAGGTACCCGTATAGCAGGTGAAACCGCCACCAGCCTCTCCGAAATCGTGACGGGAATAAATGAGTCAGCAGGACTCATTGCCGAAATAGCGAAAGCATCAGAAGAACAGTCTTTGGGTATATCACAAATCAACATCGGTATAGACCAAGTCGCGAAAGTGGTTCAGCAAAACAGCGCAAGTGCTGAGCAGTGCGCAGCGGCATCAGAGGAAATGAGCGCTCAATCCGATATGCTCGGACAACTTATCGCACAGTTTAAGTTAGATGACAGCACAAAAATGCTTCCCGGCTTACCGGGAAGAGTGGAGCCTTACATTTAAAAATTCATTCCTTCCGGTAATCTTTAGGTATGAATAACCCACTGAAGCCCATTAAACGCATTGAGCAAAATGACTGCAATAAGCGCCCCAACAAACATTTTCTTCACGGCATTTTCGCTTAAAGAGACACTGATTATTGCCCCCAGCAGACCCCCTACTGCTGCGGCGGCAATAATTAGTGGTAATATTCCTATGTCGTAACCCGCAAAAAATTCTGATGCAATCCCCAAGCGAACAAGGCGTGAAGCGTGTGTAAAGAATATGATCACGAGTGAATATGCAGTTGCGCTCTTTGGAGCTAACCTAAGAAATATCATAAATAATGGTACATTGAGCGGCCCCCCGCCGATTCCGAGAAAAACCGCCACCATACCAAGACCTAAACCCATGAGCGGTGGTAAGACTTTACTCTTCACTTCATACCTGAAGTCTTTTTTTAGCGTCAAAAATATCGCCACAGAGAGAACAATTATGGTTGAAACAGTCTGCGCAAGCTGAACACTACGCGAGGAGACCATGATTGCTTGCATATATTCAAGAATAAAATCCCCAATGAGTCCACCGACAATGGCTCCTATAGAAATAGTAACGGCAAGCGGCATGTCAATTTTCATGCCGTCTTTTATTTTCTTTATTGTTGAGACAAGTGTCATGGTGACAATCGCAACACTGGAAAAAAGTTGAATTTCGTTGAAGCTGTGATAGTCAATAGCGTCAAAAATCGGACGAAAAAACACAGCACCACCGAGACCAACGATAGCCGCAATGATACAAGCAAGTAAAATAACAATAGAATAAATGAGTCCAATCATATGTGTACAATAACACAACATTGATGATATGTTAAGTATTTTTTTCATGTTAGCAGGTAAAGAAACAATTACAACTGAAAAATGTTGACTTAATCGGTAAACTGTGATAGTTTGTTAGATGCTACTTAGATGCTATTAGATGCTAAAGGTGTTACAATGATACTCAATCGTTGTGCGATGCAATAAATTTTGACAAAATTTATAGAATGCACTGAGGTGTTCACTATGAGGAAACTTTACTTTACAACGGTTGTTTTAGTGTTGATTGGAGCCATGATTTTGCTCTCTGCATGTAGTTTGCTTGATGGGGTCATGCGCAGAAGCGACAACTATGGGAGTACCCCTGAAAGCGATAATCATGGGAGTACCCCTGAATTTGATGCATCGTTCATTATAGGTGATTTGGAGATTACATTAGCGAACGACATCGGTGCATGGCGGCTAAGGACGCGGTATATCAACTTAGACGGCGCATATGCCTTTAGCGTACCAATATCTGTTACAAATGTTGGCGAGGGTGGTAACGGCATTGAGCATTCCCGCATTATCGCCTTTTCTCCCGATGGATGGAGTACCGATATAGTCCGTGCGGGGGTTAATGATGAGACGAATATTTTTTCAGTAGGTCCGATTCAGCCAAATATGACAAAAACAGGATATATTTATGTCGTCTACTCCGGCGATGGCGAATATATCTTAGAATTCACCGATAATTTTGGAGAGCGAGTTGAACTGAGGTTTGATTTTGAATTGAACCATGGTCTAGTTCAGGAAATTAGAACTGAATTTGGGTTAGGTGAAACGATTGACTTCAATGGTCTGGAAATTACATTTGTGGATGATATTACATGGGGCAGGAATATCAGATTTTCTTCAAATATTATCGAAATTTATTTTCACCTGCCTGTGATACTAAATAACCCAACTAACAGAATAGCTCAATTTCCGTGGGAGTTTGAAATATTCAGCCCCGAGGGAGATCCGATACGCAATATTGGGGAGGTCTTGATGACTGAGCGATTTGACCTTGCGTTAATAAGGGGGGTTACTCCCGGAGAAAGTACAAGCGGCTATCTCCATGTCAGATTCGTTGGTGATGGTGAATATCGGATAGTGCTCAGAGACGCAGATTTTCCCCTAGGCGAGCTGTGGGTTGTTATTCCTGTTCATCTTACTGACGATATTATACCTTTTTCGAGTAGTTTCTTGGCGCAACACCTGACCTCGCCACAAATGCGCTCATTTGAACTTGCTCATGCTGTATCACCGGAACAAGAGTGGCTGTTAGCCTTTGGTGCGTTTGTGCCAACATCTAATGAGGAATCTGTACGTGTCTTTGAACTGGACAGATCTCACTCAGCAGCACCGCATCTCTTGAGTACATCATGGGGAGTTGAGGACAGGGAAAGTGCACTCAACCAATTAGCGAGACTCGCAGAGGCAAGCGGGCAATCTCCACTTGCAGATGATATATTCAGAACGCTCATATTAGGTGAGGGGGTTGTTTCTATACCCGAATCGGAATTTTGGGAGGGTGTACGATACGGAACACTGCCCGAAGATTATCAAGAAGGCTTGGCAAATGTGATTAGTAATGCGCAATCACGAGCCGCACAAGACCTGTTGTCAAGGATTGAAGAATTTGAAGGAATATCGGAAGAGTTGTTTGAAAGAGTTTTTGTATTACAGACAGGTATAGAACTTTCCGAGCGGATTGAGCGTGGCTTAGATGCATTTGAAGGAGCGTTTGAACTTCTTACAGATGTTTTCGGATTCACGAGTGAGGAACTTCTTCAATTACCGACTCTTGCAGCATGGGATTATGGCAGGGTTGCAATGTTTGCGCGGTACAGTGTTGCGGCGGGCTTCTTAGAAGAGGAAGAGACTTGGCCGTTTTTGTATATGGCAGCCGAGCGTGCGATCGAAATTTACGGCAGTTGGAGAGAATTCACTGCTGCTCATGTTTTAGGCAGAGCCATTGCATTTGGCAATGATTCGTGGGGCTGGATTGATGTGCTTGATTTTCTCCTGAATCATCCAATGAGTTCATTTCAAACCATAGATTTTTTTGGTCCGTAAGCTCGCAAAGGACGTGAGAGTTAAGCACTAAAATAAACCGATATGGAGATAAAAATATGAAAAAGATAATCTTTGTGGTGGCTCTGACCTTACTGCTGATTTTCAGCTTGACAGCTTGTGACATGATTGGAGACATCATTGGTGGAGGTAGTGGTCCTGTGGTTAGCCCCACACCGGGGGAGTGGAATGACCGCATTTTTACCAGTGAGTACATGGGGTTTCGCTTTGCTTTGCCCGCACTTTGGGACGCCCCTACGGACTCGCAATGGGCTGACTTAATGGAAGCAGGTGCATATGCATTAGGGGACATGGGGATAGAACTCTCTGAAGAACAACCTACTCTCTATATGGTTGCGATGAACAACATTACGGGTGCGAATGTGCAAATTACATATCATAGATATGGCAGACGAACCCCAAGTTTGGATGAAGTCATTGACACTATGACAGAAGAATTGACCGCGGCAGGTATGCGTGTTGTAGGCACTCGCAGAAGCGTACAATTGGGAGCCTATAATTGGACCTATGTTTCTGTGGAATTTAATATGGGAGATACAATATCACGTAGCCAACAATTTTATAGCATCTACAGTGGTTACATCCGTATAATCACAATAACTTCTTTGACGGGAACTGAAGAACTCGCTGAAATTATGTCCATGTTTATTGGATTGGATGACCGCATACCGGAATCTGTGGCGATAGAACTCAGCGAAGATTTAATTGATTCATGGTTTTTAGATGAAGAGCTTGATTTTGTATATATTTATATGTTTGCGGAAGACGGAACGGGTATCCGCGGGTTTGTCGATGAAGAGGCTGACTTTCAGTGGATAGATTCAGCTTATGAGTCATTTATGTGGAGAACCTATGGTGACACACTCCTTATAATTACAGATGTGGGCACAGAGGGGTGGGAATTTACGGTAGACGGACATGAAATCACTATCGACAGTTTGCAGGAACCGGGTTTGAGTTTCAGCCTTTTTAGACTGAGTGCTATTTTAGATGGCAGTATATTTGACCACTTTGAGTCTTTGATGGATGACTTATTCTATGAATGGTTTGGTCACTATGAATGGTTTGATAATGTATACTTTGAAATACCCGAAGATGCTTCTATTGACATGAATCTTGTCGGACTTTGGGTGTTGCTTGATAACGACAACGTTACGCAGGAATTTTTCGCAGATGGATACGGAGTGAGCAATCTTGAGGGACAATTAGATACTTTTGAATGGGGCATAGCGGATGATGGCCGGCTCCTTATTAGTTTTTGGTGGACGACAGAGAATTGGAGTTATACCATTGAAGATGATGTTTTACTATTAGACAGCATAAGTACGCCGGGATGGATGACAGCATACGTCCGAATACCGTAAACCCAACATAAGTACAAATAGTAAACTTTTCCGCACAGCCCCTTGAAATCATTGACGTCATGTGTAATTATGTGATAAATTTAATGGTGTAGTAGCGAAAAGTAAAAGTTGTCGTGATGGAAGGTTCAATTATGAAAACTTCAACAGGCACTAACTTGAGCACGTCACCTTTAAGAAAATACCTTATGCCACGCCCGCGGGTTAATGAAATACTCGGCAGGGCATCTTGCTGTAAGCTCGTATATGTAGTTGCGGGCGCAGGCTATGGAAAAACAGCGGCAGTGCAAAACTATATCAGGCAGCAAAAAGATGCAGTTGTGCGATGGGTGCAACTCACAGAGAGCGACAACATAGGCACGCACTATTGGGAAAACTTGACTCACACAGTCTCACTCGACAACCCTAAGCTCGCGAGAGAGTTTAGGGAGCTGGGATTTCCCGAGACTTTGGTTCGCTTCAAACAATTCGCAGAAACGATTAAGTTGATGGAGCACAGCACTCACAAAACCTTCTTGGTTCTTGACGATTTTCATCTTGTGAACTCAAAGCAGGCACTCACTTTTGCGGAGAGATGTACTCAGCTTGCTATACCCGGAGCCTGTGTAATAATAATCTCCCGGGCAGAGCCGGATATCAATACAATGAGTTTACTCTCAAAGGGAGAAGCTGCGGTACTCACCGAAGATGACCTTCGCTTTACAACCGACGAAATTAAAGGCTTTTTAGAACATTCAAATATAATATGTACACTGGAAAATGCAGAGAAATTTGCAGAAAGCACAAAGGGCTGGCCAATAGCTGTAAATCTTCTATCCTTAGTGCTGAAAAAATCACGGGAGAGCATTGATACAGCACTGGAGCTCACTACAAAAAATATAAGTAAACTCTTTGAGAGTGAGGCGTGGAGTGTATTTCCTGAATCCATACAAAAAACGCTGGTTAAACTCTCGCTCGTGGCAGACTTGACACTGCCTCTGTCACATGAGATATTTAGTAATGAAACACTCGATAAATACATGCGGGAACTGGCATCATTTATCAGCTATGACAGTTTTTGCAACAACTACAGAATTCATCCACTCTACCTGAAGTTTTTAGATGGAAAACAAAATTTGCTGACAAAAAGAGAAAAACGTGCAATATATCGCAGAGCTGCCAAATGGTGCTTCGAAAACGGTTTTTTTACCGGAACGGTCAAATATTATGCGGCATCGCATGAATATGAGCAAATAATTGATGTGTTGCGCTCATATCCCGGAAAACTGCCACACGGCACATACAAATACTTCTTAGATTTAATAGCCAAATTGGAACCCGGCAAAAGCTATGAAGAAAACCTAAAGCTGGAGCGGCTTTCAGCACTTGCCGAGCCGTTTTTGCTGATTGGAATGCGTGAGTTTGACACAGCACATAAATTGACCGAAACGGTCATAAGTGAATGGGAGCAATCAGATTCACCGTACAAGTCAGAAGTGTTGCTAAATGCATATAACGCATTGGCACATATAAGCAAGTACACATGCATAACAACACACAGATACAAGACGGCTCTATATTTGGAAAAATCAGCAAGCTTTGCTGAAAAGTTAGGACAAAAGGCTGAGGATAGGGGAATATTCGCCCTACAGGATATCAGGTCGTTTGCATGTCTCGTAGGTGAATGCGGTACACTGTCGAACTTGAAAGAATTTGAAGAAAGTACCAAAGAACCGACCACACGCACAAACATGGTTTCTCTGAGACGATACAATGGTTATGATGACGGAGCTTCATGCGAAATCGAATTTTTCAAAAACAAGCTGGGAAAAGCGGCACACTATGCTCACAGAGGACTGATGAAAGCACGCCAAAATGCACATTACGGTATTGAGATGATGATAAGGCAATACATGTTGCGCATTGCAATACATATGGGAGATTATTCACTATCGAACGAAATTCTGTCGCAAATATTTGAGTGTATAGAAAACGAGGGGAAATTTAATAAGCAACTTCTGTACGACCTCATAATAGGCTCATTTTACATACAAATAGGTGCTTTTGATATGGTTGCACCGTGGATATTTTCTGAGCATGACAAAGATGAGGCGACAGATTTCCGTGTGCCGATGAGAGAACTGATAGTTAGTGTGCGATACTTCATCGGGTGCAAGAAATACAATCATGCACTGACTTTGCTCAGCAATTCATATCCGAGATTACCGCATGAGCGTTTTTTGTTTTCTGAACTGGTACTCACACTTCTTTTATCTGTCGCTCGGATAAAAACAGGGGATACAGATGGTGCGGTGGAGAGCTTTGAAAAAGCGTACAAATTGTCGTTTAGCGGTGTTTTAGAAATGCCTTTCATAGAGCTGGGAAAGGGTATTGTGCCTATAGCCGCAGCGGTCAAGAAATCGAAAACCGGTTTAATCCCCGAAAAGTGGCTACATGCAACGGAACGTAAAGCCGGAATATATGCAAAAAATACGTTGGCAATAGGGGGTGCCTATAAGTTCGAGCATCAAATTGAGGAGAAAATCTCCCTAACAGCAAGAGAGCGAGAGGTTCTCGGAGATATGAGCAGAGGGCTTTCACGTGAAGAGATTGCAGAGCTCAGACATCTGTCGATAAATACAATTAAGAAAAACGTGCAGTCTATCTACATAAAATTAAATGCAACAAACAATCTTGACGCAATCCGTATAGCTGTGGAGCAAAAGCTATTGTAGTATTAAAAATAGTATTCTAAGACCCGATTCTCTCAACTGGAAGAATTATAGCAACCCAAATGCAAAAGAAAAGCAATTGCAACAGATTCCGCTACGTTTTCGTTTGAAAACAGGCGGAATTTTCGCATTTATAAGTGCAAATTTTCACCCATAGGGGTGTAGTAATAATAAAAATTAAGGCGCATAATAAATTGCATAAACACTCTTTTTACCGTAAGAACCGAGAGCAAATTAGCGAAGCAAAATCAGTACGGGGAGGTGATGAAAATGGACAATGAAAAGGAAAGCTGGCTGAAATGCCCGATATGCAACAATAACACACGGGCTCGGGTGCGAAAAAATACAATGCTGGTAAATTTTTCCCTATACTGTCCAAAGTGTAAGAATGAAACATTGATTAATGTACAAAATATGAATATGACAATTGTCAAAGAGCCGGACACATTGATGCGGAGCCAGACAACGCGACCGATAATTTGACAAACTAACAGTCAAAATTGTCGGTTTTTTCGGGACTAAAGAGCGAAAAGTATTCATTGAAGCAATCGTGAAAGGGATGGTGATAATTATGAAGAACCTTAAAGTGGCAAAGAAACTTATAGTTAGTTTCTTAATCGCAATTGCATTGACCGCAGTGGTCGGCGTAATCGGAATCATAGGTATGCAACAAATCACAGCAGGCAGTTCAGAAATGTACGAAAACCAGCTGATACCAATCGTAGATATGAGTTTTGCCCGCGAGTATTTTCAACGAATGAGAGTACAGACCCGCAATATAGCAATAAATACAGGGAACCATGAGCTGGTTGAAAAATACGTAAATGAGTTCACTGACAGAGAACAGCAATTCCTTCATTTTTTCAATGAATTCAGGCAGGTTCTGACAAGCACTGAGGGAATTAGCATGGCGGATGAAATAGAAAATCTTTTCTATACAGTATTTTCACCGGGCATGGATGCAGTTCAGCAAGGCGCAAGGGAAGGACTCCCGACTGAGCAACTGATGGAAATAATGGCAGAAACAACAGCAGCAGCCGATCAAATCTCAGCAAACATGGATACAATCCTCGAAGTGCGACTCGAACAATCAGAAGCACTTGAAAAGGGAAATGAAGCGATGAGCTTGACGCTCTTGATAGTTATTATCGTTGTACTCGCTTTTGCAATAGCTGTTGCCCTGTTTCTCGCAATTTACATCTCAAGGCTCATCAGCAAACCTCTCAGCGTATTGTCCGCATGGATGAAAAATGCGGCACTTACAGGCGAAATCTTAATGAGCGACAAAGACCGCAAACAAATTCTGGAGCTTGGCAAAGTCCGAGACGAGATAGGCGAAACAATCAAATACACAGGTGAATTCGTACTTGAACTTATAAATGTTACAGAGGAACTTAAAGTTATTGCAGGCGGTGATTTAAGCCTCAAAGCCAACATGGTTTCGGAAAAAGATACTATCGGCAAAGAGGTCAATGCAATGCTCAATAATCTAAACCACATGTTTAAAGAGATAAACAACGCATCAGGACAAGTTTCAGCAGGCTCTAAACAAATAGCAGATGGCGCACAAACTCTGGCACAAGGGTCAACACAGCAAGCCGCATCAGTACAGGAGCTACTATCTTCAATTTCGGAAATCGCTCAAAAAACAAGAGGAAATGCCGAAATGGCAGAAAATGCCGCAAGATTAGCGAGCGAAATTAAATCAAATGCCGAAAAAGGCAGCAATCAAATGGACAGTATGGTATCAGCCGTTAGTGAAATCAGCGAAGCCAGCCAAAGCATCAGCAAAGTTATCAAAGTTATCGACGATATCGCTTTCCAAACAAACATTTTAGCATTAAACGCGGCAGTCGAAGCTGCCAGAGCCGGACAACACGGAAAGGGCTTTGCCGTGGTAGCTGAAGAAGTACGCAATCTGGCCGCAAAAAGTGCAGAGGCGGCTAAAGAGACAAGCAACATGATTCAAAATTCTATGTCAAAAGCAGAGCTTGGAAACCAAATTGCCGGAGAGACAGCAAACAGTCTGCACGAGATTGTAAGCGGAATTAATGAGAGTACAAAATTAGTCGTTGACATAGCAAAATCCTCAGATGAACAAAGTATCGGAATTGAACATATAAACAGGGGCATTGACCAAGTGGCACAAGTTGTGCAGCAAAATTCGGCAACAGCACAGCAAAGTGCAGCGGCAAGTGAAGAAATGAGCGGACAAGCTCATGTTCTTGAGGAGCTTGTAGAAAACTTCAAACTCAGAGAATCAACCGGAAGCAAATGGAACTTGCCCGAAGCCGGGGGAACACAAGATTACCAAGTATTCTCTCAATATTGACCCCATAACACAGCGAATACGTTGTTTAGGCTATTTGTCAGCGCCTGAGCGACTGTATTATCTCCCGCCGCTGAGGCGGCGGGAGACCTCTCCACAAGCGCACCCTCTTTTAACATATATCCCGCGCGAAACCCTACGCAAAATCCTACGCAAAGCCCTACGCAAAATCCTACGCAAAACCCTACGCAAAACCCCACGCAAAGCCCCACGCACAAAACCCCACGCAATACCTCCACTCGCAAAACTTGAACTCCACTTGCTTCGGTTAAACCGAGCGGTGGAGTTTGAGTTTTAAATCAATATAAAACTTTACTTGCGTTTCTTTTTATGATAGTATTGTTTACTCGGTGAAACAATAATTGCGCCAAGGAAAGGTCGCACTAGTTGGGGAGTTAGCGGTGCCCTGTGACCTGCAATCCGCTACAGCAGGAATGAATTCCTATATTCGGACTTGTAATGTATTGTCAGCCCTTGATAAGCAGTGATGACGAGTCGGTCTTGCGCAACGTAAATTCGTGAACCATGTCAGGCGGGGAACCGAGCAGCATTAAGCGAGGCTTTACGTGTGCCGCAAGGCAACCGGCTTCGAGCCGGCTGTCAAGTTAGCGGGTATATTGCACTTTCAAGTATCGGTGTGCGACCTTTCGTTGGCGCAGAAAAAGGAGCATAAAGGAACGTATTTTTATGTACAAAGCTCTTTACCGCAAATACAGACCGCGAGGATTCAGTGATGTGACAGGGCAAGAACACATCACCGAAACTTTGCGCCGCCAAATCGAAACAGACAGGCTTTCCCATGCATACTTGTTCGTTGGCACACGAGGTACAGGCAAAACCACCTGTGCTAAAATATTGTCCCGTGCGGTCAACTGCTTAGCTCCCGAAAACGGCAGCCCTTGTAATAAATGCAGTGCATGTTTGGGCATAGAAGACGGAAGCATACTTGACGTGCTTGAATTAGATGCGGCATCAAATAACAGTGTAGATAATGTTCGTGCGCTTCGTGATGAAGCTATCTTTTCTCCGGCATCTGTGAGGAAGCGTGTCTATATAGTTGACGAAGTTCATATGTTGTCGACAGCAGCGTTCAACGCCTTGTTAAAGATACTTGAAGAACCGCCGGAGCACATATTATTCATCTTAGCGACAACAGAACTACACAAAGTGCCTGAGACAATTCAGTCACGTTGCCAAAAATATTCATTCAAAAGGCTGGCAAGTAATTCAATTATAGACAGGTTGAACCACATAGCAGTGAGCGAAGGTTTGACGCTGACCGATGATGCCGTACAAAGACTTGCGTCACTCGCTGACGGCTCAATGCGTGATGCGGTGTCCTTGTTTGACCAATGTGTCTCAGATAAAACCATTGACTTATCGCATGTTGAAGAGACTCTTGGGCTAGCCGGAAAGCAAAAACTAATGCAAATCGCAACGGCAATGCATAGCCAAGACATAGGTGAAACACTGCGATTGCTAGACGAGCTATACAGCGACGGTAAAGACATGGCGGCACTCTTAAGTGAATTGACAGGGCTAAAAAGAGACATTCTTATACACAAACTTACACCCGATACAGCTCTGCTCAGTAGTGGAGTAGACATATCAAGTCTGACTGAATTATCCGAGAAATTCACCTCGGATAGATTACTATACAATCTGGAAGTCTTTAAAGATGGCCTCTTCGGATTATCGGGAGCGAGCAGTCCAAGGCTCGCAGTAGAAATGTGCCTGATAAGGGCTTGCGTTGGGGAATCTGCGCCGAATCTGCCGATAGAGCAGCAAGGAGCAGAAGCTCCTCCACCTCCTGCGGAGCCGCAAGAACCAGAGTCGCAAGAGCCAGAGCCGCAAGAACCAGAGCCATCACCCGCACCACCAAAACCACCGCCTACTAAAACCGGTGATGACATAACAGGCTTAATTTTAAGACAAATAGCTGACCCACCTGTCCGAGCACTACTCAGCGATTCGACAAAGGTCAGGATAACAGAAAACGACAACGTGCTGACTATCAGAACGCCTGACACGTTTAATGCAGAAATGATTCGCTCTGAGTATAAAGAAATACTCATGGAAGCGGCGAGCAAAGCACTTGGCAAGAAAGTAACCATTGAGGTAGAAACAGGAGAAATAGAATCAAACTCGGATAAACGCAGTAAGCTTGAAAGCCTAAGTGCGTTTGGAGTTGTGGATTTTGAATAAAATAATTTTAAATAAGGAGTTGAATTACTTTGGCAAAAAATAGAGGTGGATTCCGTGGCGGACAAATGGGCGGCGGAATGAACATGAATATGATTAAGCAAGCCCAGAAAATGCAAGAAGAAATGCTGAAAATGCAAGAGGAAATGGAAGAAAAGCAATATACTGCACAGGCAGGCGGCGGAGTCGTAACCGCAACGGTCAGCGGAAAGCGTGAGCTTATGGGGCTGGAGATAGAGCCTGATGCAGTTGACCCTGAAGATGTAGAAATGTTACAAGATCTGATTGTCGCCGCAGTCAATGAAGCACTGAGAAAAGCGGAGAGCAGTATGAGCGATTCCATGTCAAAGCTCACAGGCGGACTCAACTTAGGTGGGCTGGGATTTTAGGGTTTGTTGGTTAAATAAAATACATAGAGCTGAGTATAGCATACAGCACATCGCGCTGTGACTCCGAAGCATAGCTTATGACAAAAACAAGAACAAATTCACTGCCTTCCAAGTCATAAACCCAAGCTTCATACGAACCGGTCTCAATGTGTGTAATAGCATAGTAACCAGGCAGCCCTGAACCGGCAATTTGAACTTCTCCGCCGAACTCGACAGTAAATCCGGTGTAACTTTCGAGAAATGCAATTACATCAGTCTCAAGCCCCTGTTCTGAGCGAATTGTCACATTTATATCAAGCGTAGCATTACCTGCATAGGAGTCTCCAATGTAGTCAAATGTCCAATCAAAAGCGCCACTCTGAAATTCAATTGAGTCATTGGAGTAGATAACAAGTGTTGTGTTCTCAGCAACAACAAGACTATGGCGATTGCCTAAAACAATTGCAGGTTCCTGACCTAAATATAAATCTTCGTCATCAATGAGCAAATTATCGCCAAAACCAATGTCACCGAGTTCTCCGCCATCAAATGTAAAGTCATCACCACCGAAACCTCCGGCGGCAATATCGGAGTCATCATCTTCATTTGCAGAGTCGTCGCGTCCGTCTGCGACAGTTATTGTCGGTTGTGGCGGCTCTACTCCGGAGTTAATAACTATGAGCATAATGAAGAACACCACAAGTCCAATTACGCACACAAATGTCAGCGCAAGCAGTAAGTTCTTGTAGGTGTTGCTCATATCGTTTCCTCCAATTTCAGTAAAGCCATATCAATGCGTCTAAGTGACTCCGCTTGCCCCAAAATATAGCAAATGTCAACAGCTCCACCCGGAGTTACGGCTCTTCCGGCAAGTGCAATGCGAAGTGGCCACATGAGGGTGGCGTTTTTTACTCCTAAACTCTCAGCCAGTGCAATCAGCATATCGTGAACAGCTACGCTTGACCAAGCTTCAAGACCTGAGATACCATCTTTTGCGGACTTTAACATATCGCGCGAAATATCTCTATCGGTCTTGGACTTTTTGTGGACAAAAAGCTCAGTGTCATAATCAGAGACAGAATCAAAAAAGTCAATTTTATCAGGGATATCGCTGAGTTTTTCCAAACGAGCTTGCAAAATCCCTGCAATATCGGTAACAGAAAGGCTCTCGTTTTTTACAGCCCGGCGGATATAAGGTTCAGAAATTTTTGCAAAATTATCGAGACTCAACGCCTTGATATACTCGCTGTTGAAGTGGTTGAGCTTTACCGTGTCAAAAATAGCGGGTGATTTAGAAATGCCTCTTACATCAAAAACTTCGGTAAGCTCAGTAAGAGAAAATATTTCCTGCTCTTCACCCGGACTCCAACCGAGCAATGCCACATAGTTCATAATCGCATCGGTCAAATAACCTTGATTGAGTAGGTCGTCAAAAGTTGGGTCGCCATGGCGTTTAGAAAACTTGTTTTTTGCGTCGCGCATAACGGGCGAAACCGTGATGTATACAGGAATTTCCCAACCAAGAGCCTTGTAGATTAAATTATACTTAGGTGCAGAAGTGATATATTCGCTACCTCTCAAAACATGGGTTATGCCCATGAGGTGGTCGTCAATTACATTGGCAAAATTATATGTGGGCATTCCGTCACGCTTGAGTAAAACCATGTCATCAAGCGTGTCATTTGGTGTGGTGATATCCCCGAAAACTTCGTCAGACACTGTTGTTTCTCCCTCACGAGGGGCTTTTAATCTAACCACAAAAGGTTCCCCCGAATCTGCCCGTGCTTGTGATGCTTCATAATTTAATTTTCGGCAAGGGTCATCTTCTAATTGTTTAAAGGTTGGTTCTGCTTGTTGTTCACCGCTTTGGTCGTTAAGGTCAGTGGAGAGTGTTTCATCTTTTTCACAGAAGCAAAAGAAAGCGGCATCTCTCTTGCAAAGTAGCTCAGCATAAGGTCTGTATAGCTCTCGCCTTTCGCTTTGAGTATATGGTGCGACAGGACCGCCGACGTCAGGACCTTCATCATAAATTAATCCCGAGTCTTTTAAGGTGCTGAAAATTACATCAATTGCACCATCAACATATCTTGCCATGTCTGTATCTTCAACACGCAAGATAAAAGTACCGCCGGATTTCTTCGCAATGAGATAGGCATAGAGTGCCGTGCGCAAACCGCCGACATGCATATAGCCTGTGGGGCTGGGTGCAAATCTGGTGCGAACTTTGCCGTGTGGTATCTTTTTCTCTAAATCTTCAAACCATGAATTTTCGGGAATCATATGTATTTCTCCTTGAATTTATAACTACGTTTGTAACTGTTCAATATCCCCGCAGA
This sequence comes from Oscillospiraceae bacterium, assembly GCA_009787625.1. Lineage (GTDB taxonomy): Bacteria > Bacillota > Clostridia > Oscillospirales > Oscillospiraceae > WRMH01. Next base: position 24,730 of record WQSX01000006.1, on the reverse strand, counting down.
TGATGGACAATTTGCCCTGATTTTTCGGGAGCCATCGGGATCTACACCGCTGTTCTCCCGAAAAACCAGTGCAAACCGCCCATTATCTGCTAAACCGGTGAAGAGTTACCTATGTTTTTGAATTAAGTCTGTTGTTTTGCAGTTTCCTCTTCCTCTAACTTGCGATAAGCTACCTTGCCGACCAATGTTTTCGGAAGTTCAGTGCGATATTCAATGTCCGAAGGCATTGCATATTTTGAGATATTTTTCTTGCAGTGTTCCAAAATCGATTCTTTGACCGCATCGGTCGGTAGCTCGCCGTCCTTAAGCACAACAAAAGCCTTAACTCGCTGTCCTTTGAAATTATCGGGAATACCTATGACACAGCTTATCAGAACTTTATCATGTGCTTCTATCGCATTTTCGAGCTGTGTAGGATAGATATTGTACCCCATTGATACAATCATTCGCTTAATGCGCATACGGAAATATATAAAGCCATCTTCATCCATATAACCGAGATCGCCCGTATGTAGCCAAATACGTCCGTCGTCGTGTGTCTGCAACGCTTTTGCTGTCTCTTCGGGGTTGTTGTTATATCCTTTCATTACAGTAGGACCGGAGATGGCAATCTCGCCCTCTTCACCATATGGCATAGTCTCAGTTGAGCCGGGGCGAATAATTTTATAGTACATGTCAGGGTAAGGGATACCAATACTTCCCTCTTTGTGGAATGTCCTGGGGGTGAGACAACTCGCGGATACACACTCGGTGAGCCCGTAACCTTCACGTACTTGCTCTTTTGAGCCGTGCTGCTTTAAAAATGCATCAACTTTACGTTTTAACTCAACTGAAAGCGAATCCCCGCCCGAAAAAATGCCCTTCATCTGTGACATATCCAAATCATCCATGTTATCAAGCCTCAGCAGAGCCTCAAAGAGAGTTGGAACACCTGCGATATAATGAGGTCTACGCTTTTTTAGCAGCTTAGCATATGCTTTAAGTGAAAATTGCGGCACGAGCAAAATTGTAGCACTCGAAATCAATGTAGTGTGAATACATACACCAAGACCAAAGCCGTGGAAGAGTGGAATTATAGCGACCATGATTTTATCAGACTCGACACAATCTCCCGCCGCTACAGTCTGCATAGCCATGGCGTTTATGTTGCGGTTTGTGAGCTGCACCCCTTTAGAAGTGCCGGAAGTTCCGCCGCTGTAGAGAATAGCGGCAACATCGTCAGCTTTGACCTCTGCATCGTAGTTTTCACCAGAATCCTCACCTTTTTTCAGCAAATCGGTGTAACGAAGAATATTCCCGCCTGTTTTTAGACGAGGGATTTTTAATCCCTTGGTAAGCTTATATCCCACTTTTTTTATACCATAAAGTCCTTCGTCCGCTCCGGTCAATAAAAGTTTTTTCGCACCTGTGCGCGGTAAAAGGTCAAGAAGTTTAGATGAAAACTGGTCCAAGGTTAAAACCGCAACACTCTCACTGTCACTTATAAACCTTACAAGTTCCTCTTCAGCAGACAGCGGATGCACCATACAGGCTACAGCACCCATGAGATTTAGTGCATAGAGCATGGTAACAGCCTGCGGTGAGTTAGGCATACATATGGTGAACCTTTCGCCTTTTTTCACACCGCTCGCCAAGAGACCCTTGGCGCAGAGTCGAATATCTTCCATAAAATCACGGTATGACTTGGTACAGCCAAAAAAGTCATAAGCTGATATATCGGGGAATCTTTCACCTGCGGCAAAAATTTGCTTTACTATTGACCCTTCGGGATAGTCTAAACTGTGTGGTACATCACCGTAAGACCTAAGCCAAGGAGCGCTAACATTCATTTTCCGAATATCCTTTTCATTAAATTGCATAAATTTAATAAAGAATATCACATAATGAGAAATTCTACAACCCCATTGATATTCCATTTTACGAAAAAAACTGTTGTAAAAAACTAAATTGAGTAGTATAATCATACACCATAAATTAATGGTGCTCTTAATGAATTTTAAACACCAACACAGGGGAATTATGAGTTCTGAAGAATTTGGACGATACCTAAATAATTGTAAGCGGTGTCACATGGTGGGCATTGGCGGTGTGTCAATGTCTCCACTGGCTGAAATACTGCATGACATGGGCAGTGTGGTGACGGGTTCGGATATGTGTGAAAACACTGCGGTTGAAGAACTGCGCGAGCTGGGCATCAAAATCACAGTTGGTCATGCGGAAAAAAATGTGGCAGGTGCAGACTATGTGGTGCGCACAGCGGCGGCACGCGAAGACAATGCAGAGATTAAAGCGGCACGAGCGCAAGGGATACCGATTTTCGAGCGTGCCGAAGCTTGGGGCTACATTATGCGTGGCTACAAAGAGGCAATTTGCATTTCCGGAGTACATGGAAAAACAACCACAACTTCCATGGTTTCGCATATACTGCTCGAGGCAAAAGTTGACCCAACCATAATGATTGGCGGGACACTGCCTGCGATAGAGTCCGGCTGTCATGTTGGCAAAGGCGATATTATAGTGCTTGAATCGTGCGAATACTATAATTCGTTCCACAACTTTCATCCAACAGTTGCTGTCGTCTTAAACATTGACGCCGACCATTTAGATTTCTTTAAAAATATTGACGGCATAAAAGATTCGTTTGAAAAGTTTGCGTCACTTGTACCACCTGATGGGCATATAGTCTGCAACGGTGACGATGAAAACACAATGCAGTCCATGCGAAGGCTTAATCGAGAGCTTATAACATTTGGATTTGGTGAAAAAACGTCTGATAACTTAACCGAGACAATCGTCAGGGGCATAAATGTAGCAACTTCAGGCAAAAGCCCCTCAATGGATGTATTTTATAAAGGCAAGAAAACTTGTACGATAAAACTTAGAATACCCGGAGTTCACAACCTAAAAAATGCTTTAGCGGCGACAGCGGCATGTCTCGAAATTGGAATATCACCGGAAGCAATTGAAAACGGGTTGTATGATTATACAGGAGTCGGTAGAAGATTTGAATATAAAGGCAGCTACAACGGTGCTGATGTCTATGACGACTACGCACATCACCCGCAAGAATTATCAGCCCTGCTCGATGCGGTAGCCACAATCGACTCATATAAACGGGTAATACTCGCATTTCAGCCCCATACATTTTCTCGGACAAAAGCACTGTTCTCCGAATTTGTTGAGCAATTAAAACGACCGGACATAGTATATCTTTCAGAAATATATGCGGCAAGAGAAAATAATGAGGTGCGTATTTCATCAAGTGATTTAGCTGCCAAAGTTGAGGGAGCAAAGAACATTTCAAGTTTTCAAGACTTAGCTACGGAAATTAAATCTATAGCACAGAGCGGTGACATAATCCTCACTGTCGGAGCAGGGGATATATTTAAAGTTGGAGAAGATCTGGTTGGTGAGAGCTCTAAATCAGAAGCATCAGACAAAGTAGCGAGATTATGAAATATGAAAACTGGAATATCGGAGAATTTGACAGAGAAACAGCAGTTGGTCTGTGTAAAAACGGCATAAACCCACTAATATCAGTGTTGCTCGCATCACGAGGAGTCATGAATTTCGATGATGCCCGCGCAGTCCTAGGCACGGAAACTCCGGAAATTCACGACCCGCACCTCCTAGCAGACATGAATAAAGCTGTAGCAAGGATTAAAAAGGCGGTAGAAAGTAAAGAACGCATAGCAATATATGGAGATTATGATGTAGACGGAATGACAGCAAGTGCCACGCTTGCAATTTGGCTGGAGTCGAAAGGCGCAGATTTTGAAATATACATACCCGGCCGCTCAGACGAGGGCTACGGATTAAATAAAGTGGCACTGGATGCGCTAAAATCAAGAGACGTTGGGCTTGTCGTCACGGTAGATTGCGGAATTACTGCATTTGAAGAGGCGAAACACGCAAAGAAACTGGGACTTGGACTTGTAATAACAGATCATCATGAGTGCAGAGAGGAACTTCCCGATGCCGATGCGGTTGTTGACCCAAAGCGTCAGGACTGCAATTATCCATTTAAATCACTTGCAGGAGTTGGTGTCGCTTTTAAGCTCGTTTGCGCGCTTGAAAACGACTATCTCTCAGATGGAATAATTGATAAGTACAGCCAGCTTGTTGCTGTAGGAACTATTGCTGACGTAATGCAAGTGGTGGGTGAAAACCGTGACCTTATAAGATTTGGTCTTAGAAGTTTAAGTAAAAATCCAAGCTGTGGATTTAGCGAACTACTCAGAGAAGCAGGTGCACATTCAGACAGAATAACCACCGCCACAGTAGGTTTTGTACTGGCACCCAGATTAAATGCAGCAGGGAGAATGGGTATGTCCGAGCTATCGGTGGAACTACTGCTGACAAATTCTCCCGATAAAGCAAAACAACTTGCGGCAGAGTTGTGCAAACTCAATACAGAGCGCAGAAACTTAGAACTCGAAATATTCGAGCAGGCAACCGCCATGTTAGCCGACCTGAAACCTGATCAGCCGATAATATTATGCTCAGAGAGTTGGTATCAGGGTGTTACAGGAATTGTAGCGGCAAAACTTGCAGACACGTATCACCTGCCCACAATAATAATCAGTTTAGAAGACGGGGTGGGCAAGGGGTCTTGCCGCAGTTTTGGCTCTTTTAACATTTATCGAGTCTTGTGCTCTTGTGATGATATTTTGGAAAACTTCGGCGGACACGAGATGGCTGCGGGAATTACAGTTAAAGAGTCTAATATAAATAAGCTTAAAAGCCGCATAAACGAAGAATATACCAAGCATGTCAAGGGCGGAGCAACCTTTGACCTTAAACTGGACTTTGAAGTCGAAAAACCGAAATTGCTGACACTTGAAAACATCGAAGCCCTTTCATATCTCGAACCGTTCGGTAGCGGAAATCCCGCGCCGGCGTTATGTATGACAAACGTAAAGCTAGTCTCGGCAGAATCAATAGGCGCAGGAAAACACTCGCGTTTAAGAATTGAAAAAAATAACGCATATTTAGAGTGTATATACTTTGGAATGCCTGCCGAGAATTTAGGAGTGAAAGAGGGAATGCACGTAGATGTGGCGTTTGAGCCCCAAATAAACGAGTTTAGAGGAAAATCAAACGTACAACTACAACTGCATGACATCCGTCCACACACCCCGTAAGGGACTGTGTCCTCGAGGTAAAAACAATGGTCGATACTGTAGAAGAAAAATATCGTCATCTTGAGGCGACCATAAAAGAACACATGCCCGGTGCGGACTTAGAGAGAATTCGTGCCGCTTATGAGTTTGCACGCAAGGCACACGGCCCGCAACTCAGAAAAGATGGGAGTGAGTTCATTACACATCCTCTGTCAGCAGCCGAAATAATAGTGGAAATCGGTTTGGACGAGGACTCAGTTTGTGCTGCACTTTTACATGACTGCGTTGAAGATACAGAGGCGACAAGTGAGGACATAGAGAAAAACTTCGGCAAAGATGTAGCAACAATTGTAGACGGTGTGACAAAACTTACCCGTGTCACATACACAAGTGCAGAAGACGAACAGATGGACAATCTTCGGAAAATGCTCTTTGCCATGGCACAGGATATACGGGTTATTTTAATAAAACTTGCTGACAGGCTACATAACGTGCGGACTTTGCAGTTTCAAAAACCGGAAAAACAACGTGAAATCGCACTTGAAACAATGGAAATATACGCACCCATAGCACATAGGCTCGGTATGCAGAAAATAAAATGGGACCTTGAGGATTTATCAATACGTTACCTTGACCCTGTTGCGTGTGATGAGATAATTGAGGGGTTAAGACAACGCCACATCGAAGATGAGGCATTTCTGGAAAGTGTTAAGAAAAAACTCACAGACAGATTTAAAGAAAACAACATATCTTGTCAAGTGACCGGACGGGTCAAACACCTGTACAGCATATATCGCAAGATGTTCGGGCAGAACAAATCCCTATCGGAAGTGCTTGACCTTCACGCATTTCGAGTGATTGTTGATGATATAGCAGATTGCTACAATGTCTTAGGGCATATTCACGAACTGTACAGACCGATACCCGGCTATTTCAAAGACTACATCGGCACACCAAAGCCAAACAACTACCAAAGTTTGCACACAAACGTTATTGGCAGTGAAGGTGTGCCTTTTGAGGTTCAAATACGCACATGGGAGATGCATCAAACAGCAGAATATGGTATTGCGGCGCACTGGAAGTATAAAGAGGGCAAAGGAAAAAAAGAAGCAGATGAGGAAAAATTTGCTTGGGTCAGGAGACTTTTAGAATCACAGCAAGACAGCGATGCCCAAGAATTTATGCAGTCGCTTAAAACCGATATGTTCTCAGATGAAGTTTTTGTGTTCACTCCAAGAGGTGATGTCGTCAATTTACCTGCGGGGTCAACGCCGATAGATTTCGCCTACAGCATACACTCAGAGGTTGGAAACAGAATGACAGGCGCTTTGGTCAATGGGCGAATGGTTCCATATACTCACATGTTGGGTAACGGTGACATAGTTAGTGTCTTAACCTCAAAAACTGCAAAAGGGCCCAGTCGCGACTGGCTTGAAATAATAAAAAGCCCCGAAGCGAGAAGTAAAATTCGCCAATGGTTCAAAAAAGAAAAACGTGAAGAGAACGTTATTCATGGCAAACTCTCATTTGAATCAGAGCTGCGCCATGCGAAAATCGCACTTGCCGATGTCATGGAACCGAGTATTCTCAAAAAAGTTCTCAACCGCACATCTTTTGGTAGTGCCGATGAAATGTATGCGGCCATAGGCTACGGTGGAATAACCGCTACAAAAGTCGTAAATAGAGTGCGTGAAGAACTCAGAGCAGTGGCAAAAAACAAGCAAGCGGTTGACCCCGTAGATGAAGTTGTAACAAGAGCCGTAACTCGTAAAAAAGCGCCGCAAGGCGTAATTGTGGAGGGTTTGGATAACTGCTTAGTTAAGTTTGCAAAATGCTGTTCACCGATACCGGGAGACCCGTTGGTTGGATTTATTACGAGAGGGTTCGGTGTTTCGGTGCATCGCAAGGACTGCCCTAACTACCTTAAGTCTCACGCCATGGAAGAAGATTCAGAAAAAGGGAGATGGGTTAGCGTAACATGGGCGGACACAGGCACAAGTCTCTACTCCACAACCATTGATGTACATGTACATGACAGAACAGGTCTTGTTGTAGATGTGGCATCAGTGCTCAATGCGATGAGTATCAGAATGACATCATTTAATGCCAGACCCGTTGTAAACACAGGTGGTACCCTCATAACAATAGTAGCAGAACTCAGGAGCCGCGACGAACTTGTAACAGCAATGGCTAAAATAATGAACGTACAAGGTGTTACAGACGTGCGCCGTGCCGACGGGTAACAATTTTCTGTGATGTAGGGAGCAGCATCCTCGATGCCCCGTTGAGTAAAGGAATGAACAGCAATATGAGAGCAGTAGTAACAAGAGTATCGACCGCATCGGTCAAAATTGAAAATGAAACAGTAGGCAAGATAGATAAAGGTTTTCTTGTCCTTTTGGGAATTAAAGATACAGACACAAAAGAAGATGCCGAAAAATTGGCGGCAAAAATATGCACCCTGCGGATATTTTCTGACGAAGCGGGTAAAATGAATCTGGATTTGGAAACAGTTAAAGGGAGCCTTCTTGTCATATCACAGTTTACCCTGTACGCAGACCTAAAAAGCCGCCGCCCGGGGTTCACCTCAGCCGCAAAACCTGATACAGCAATCCCACTATATGAAATGTTTATTGAAAATTGCCGAAATAGAGGGTTTGCGGCGGAGACGGGACAATTCGGTGCGATGATGGATGTTTGCTCCGTAAACGAAGGGCCTGTTACGATTTTATACGACACGGAGACAATGTGACCATGGACGAAAAAAGCGAAGAACTAATTGAGGGCGTTGTGAGTACCATAGTGTTTTCAAATGCGGAAAACGGCTATACTGTGCTTCGCCTTGAAACGATAGACGGAATCATCACAACTGCGGGCACATTTCCCGGAGTGTCGCAGGGTGAGAGACTACAGCTCAGCGGCATATTTGTAACACATCCTCAATATGGAGAACAGTTTAAAACAGAGAGTTTTGTAGTAAAACCACCCAGTAGCACCGATGATATGTTTCGTTACCTTGCATCGGGTGTGATAAAAAACATTGGTCCTGCAAAAGCACGTGAAATTGTAGATAAGTTCGGTGCAGATGCACTAAATATAATAGAAAATGACCCCGATAAACTTGTGGCGATAAAAGGGATTTCACTCAGAAGCGCAAGAAAAATTGGTGATGGATACAGGCGTATAGCCGAGCTCAGGCGACTCATTGACTTTCTGAGCAAGTATAACATCAAGCCTTTGGTCGCAACGGGGATATATAAAGACTACGGAGACGAGGCATTAGAAGCCGTAAAGGACAATCCATACATCATAGCAGCAGAATCTTACGGTGCAGAGTTCTTTGAAGCTGACGCAATTGCACTGGACATGGGTTTTGAAAGCGACAGCCCACAGAGAGTGTCCGCCGCAGTGATGTACTCGCTGGTATACAATTTGGACAACGGACACACATTCATTCCAAAAGACAAACTGACCTCAGCGGTCAGTCAAATGATAGGTGTAGATCACGAGACCATAAACGAAGCACTTGATGCCCTGAACGAATATGGTGAAGTAATAACTCAGCAAGTGGCAGGCGTAGAGGCATGTTACTTGACATATATTTTTAATGCCGAAAGCGAAGTTGCAAACAGACTACTGCAAATGGTAAATCAATCGCAAAATCTCTCAGATCAAAACTCTAAGCTGTCTCCCAAAACCCTAAAGAAAATACAAAACATAGAGCAAACCCAAGGTATTAAATATTCAGACCTTCAGATTGAAGCGGTTGCGACAGCAGAATCAAGTGGGATTATCGCACTTACAGGAGGTCCGGGAACAGGAAAAACAACCACAGTGCGTGGAATCCTAATGCTCTTTGATACACTGGAGTTAAAAACGGCCCTCTGCGCTCCAACCGGTAGAGCGGCAAAACGCCTCTCAGAACTGACAGGGCGCGAAGCTCTCACAATACATCGCCTGCTCGGTGCAAACTTAGATGAGACAGGATTACCCGCATTTGAGCATGATGAAAATAACCCACTCTCAGCAGACGCCGTAATAGTTGACGAATCCTCAATGATAGACATTTTACTCATGCATTCTCTGCTAAGTGCAATGAAGCCGGGGACAAAACTAGTGATGGTAGGAGATGCAGACCAACTTCCGTCAGTCGGGCCGGGCAACATGTTTGCAGATGTAATCAGGAGCGGGATAATACCCGTGGCAAAACTCACAGAAATTTTCAGGCAGGCAGGAGACAGCGGAATCGTAAAGTGCGCCCACAACGTAAACAGTGGGATTGTGCCGAACCTCACAGAAAAATATACAGACCTGTTTTTTATGCGCCGCACAACCGAAGAAGAACTTGCAAAAACCGTCGCCGAGCTATACAGCGAACGGCTGCCAAAAAATATGGGAATCGACCCCTCGCAAATCCAAGTGCTCTCCCCAACAAGAAAAAGGGCATCAGGCACAACCTCACTAAATGCTCTGCTCCGTGACACATTAAACCCCAAAAGCCCCGAAAAAAAAGAAAAGCAAGTAGGGGAATATATTTTCAGAGCAGGCGATAAAGTGATGCAAATTCGCAACAATTATGATATACTTTGGGAGAGTCATGATGGGCTAATGTCAGGTACAGGCGTTTTTAACGGTGATGTCGGAGTTATCAAAGATATTGATATGGACAAAGAAACTGTTATAGTAGATTATGACGACAAACTCGTCACTTATATATTCGACCAACTCCATGAACTGGAGCCGGCGTTTGCAATGACAGTCCACAAATCACAGGGCAGTGAATATCAAGCCGTAATACTCGCCATGACCTCAGCCGCACCAATGCTTCTGACAAGGAGTGTGCTATACACGGCAATGACTCGTGCTAAAAAACTTCTGGTCATGGTAGGGAATCCAAAAATAATGCAGACAATGGTAGAAAACGACAAACGCCGCAAACGCTACAGCGGTCTAAGAGCTAGGCTAGCAGGGGAACCATAATGGGAATAATATCAGTAATACTAGATCTTCTGTTTCCTCCAAAATGTGTATTTTGTGGACGTGTACTCCAAAAAAGTGATGACGGTTGGTGCGACAAATGTACTGAGGACTTGCCATTCTCCAACAATTCAGGGCGGCAAGATGGGGAAAACTTTGACTTTTGCGTCTCCCCGTTGTATTATACAGGTGTTGTACGTAAGTCTATTTTGCGCTACAAGTTCGGCGGAGCCTCGCAATATGCTGAAACTTACAGTAAATTGATGGCGGAATGCATTAAAGATAACCCTGAGCTGAATTATGACCTTATCTCATGGATTCCGCTCAGCAGTAAGCGGGAGCGCAAGAGAGGTTATGATCAGGCAATGATACTGGCACTTGCTACTGCTTTAGAGCTTGATGATGTTGCCGTTGAAACACTCAAAAAACACCGTGATGTCAGAGCGCAATCAGAACTGGGTGACAGAGCGCAGCGCAGTGAAAACATTGAAGGTGCCTACATAGCATCAGACCCTGAGATTATAGAAGGCAAGCGAATTTTGCTGATTGATGACATAGTGACAACATGCTCAACACTCGAAGAATGTGCAGGAGTGCTTATTAAAGCGGGAGCTAAAGACGTGGTGTGTGCATCTCTTGCCCGAAGCGGTTAACGAGTGTCAAATTATTTAAAACATGATACATGAGGAAGCTATATGATTCTTGGTAGAGACTTAGGAATAGACTTGGGAACGACATCGGTTCTACTTTCAACACGCGGGAAAGGCGTTATAATGCGTGAGCCTGCGGTAGTCGCCATGGACAAAAACACAGGACGACTGCTAAATGTTGGCATGGCGGCGCAACGTATGCTCGGACGCACACCCGGAAACATTGTAGCTATACGCCCAATGCATGAGGGTGCGATATCAGACTACGACATGACAGAGCGTATGCTAAAAGAGTTCGTGCGAAAAGCATTGGCGTTTTCGCTTATAAAGCCGCGTATAATTATATCAGTTCCTTCAGGTATTACAGAGGTTGAGGAGCGTGCAGTCATAGATGCCGGAGTTGCGGCAGGAGCGCGTAAAGTTTACCTCATGGAAGCCCCGCTTGCGGCGGCAATCGGAGCAGGTTTAGACATTGCAAAACCCGACGGGCATATGGTCATAGACATAGGCGGAGGCACCACAGATATTGCAGTTCTGTCCCTCTCCGGAGTTGTTGAATCCGAGTCGCTAAAAGCAGGCGGAGACGCGTTTGACGATGCTCTTATAAAATATATAAAGCGTAATCACAATGTTCTAATCGGCGAAAATACAGCCGAAGAACTCAAAAAAAGTATCGGTTGTGTATTCCCAAGACCTGAAACCGTAGCGGTTGAAGTCAAGGGGCGCTGTTTGCTCACAGGGCTGCCAAGAGTTGTAGCAGTCAGCTCAACAGATATTTTAGAAGCATTTGAAGATGTTACAGAGAGTATTGTCGAAGCGGTTCACAATGTGCTTGAAGTAACACCACCGGAGCTAGTTGCCGACATTTCGCAAAACGGGATTGTCCTGACGGGCGGCAACTGTCAGCTTTGGGGTTTCGACAAACTGATTTCCAGCCGCACAAGCATAGCCACATACACAGCAGATGATGCCGACTTATGCGTATCGAGCGGACTGGGTAAAGCCCTAAACTGGGTCGGCGATATGACTGACGGAACAATAAACCTCGCTCGCAAAAAACAAATGCGAATATAATATAATGCAACTATTCAGCATTCAAGCCGGAAGCCTCCGTCATTGCGGTCCCGAGCCGCAATCCCATACGGAAAAGCACATTATTCAGGGGATTGCGGGTCAAGCCCGCAATGACGAGTGTGGTTACTGAGCAACTACAATAAAACAATATAATTAACCTAGGAGGTCAGCGAACAGACATGGCAAAAAAACAATTCAAATCAGAATCAAAGCGCCTACTTGACTTGATGGTCAACTCAATCTACACTCAGAAAGAAATTTTTCTGCGCGAACTCATCTCAAATGCGTCCGATGCCATAGACAAGCTGTGTTACATAGCACTCACTGATGACAAAGTTGGTCTAAACAGAGATGATTTTAAGATTAGCATAGAGGTCGATAAAGAAAAAAGGACGTTGACAATTAGCGACAACGGCGTTGGCATGACGGCTGAAGAGCTCGAATCAAATCTTGGAGTCATAGCGAGAAGCGGTTCGCTTAAATTTAAAAACGATATGGAAGAAAAGCCGGAAGATATTGACATAATCGGTCAATTTGGTGTCGGATTCTATTCGGCGTTTATGGTCGCATCACGTGTGACCGTCATATCTCGCGCCTACGGCGAGGATACCGCAAGTAAGTGGGTGTCCAAAGGTTCAGACGGTTATTCTATTGAGTCGTATGATTGCCCTGATGAAGGCGCCGGAACAAACATCATAATAGAACTCAAAGAGGACACAGAAGATGAGCAATACAGCAAGTACCTTGAAGAGTACACACTGACAAGTCTCATAAAAAAATATTCAGACTACGTGCGCTGGCCAATAATGATGGAAGTCACCAAGAGCCGCCAAGTTGAGACGGACGAAGTTGACGACGAAGGCAACAAGAAAAAAACATGGGAAGATTACACAGAAACCGAAACGGTCAACAGTCGTGTTCCTATATGGCAACGCTCAAAAAGTGATGTATCGGACGAGGACTGTGCAGAGTTCTATAAGGAAAAATTCCTCGATATGCAAGACCCGGTCTCAGTTATCCGTGTGTCCGCAGAGGGGCTTGTGAGCTACACGGCTATGCTCTTTATTCCGGCAGTAACCCCTTACGACTATTTTACAAGGGAGTTCAAAGCCGGGCTACAGCTCTATTCATCAGGCGTAATGATTATGGAGCACTGCCCCGACCTTCTCCCTGAACATTTCAGGTTTGTAAAGGGTGTAGTAGAATCGCCCGATTTATCTCTGAACATTTCAAGAGAGCTTTTGCAGCATGACCGCCAACTAAAAGTTATAGCAACAAATATTGAGAAGAAAGTCAAAGCGGAGCTTAAAAAACTTCTCGAAAATGACCGTGAGAAATACGAAACCTTCTATAAGAATTTCGGCATACAGTTAAAATACGGTTTGGCAAATGGCTACGGTGCAAACAGAGACATGCTTGCCGACCTCATTATGTTCCATTCGTCAAAGGCGGAAAAACTGATACCGTTGGAAGAGTATGTCAAAAACATGCCCGAAGAACAAAAATACATCTACTATGCGGCAGGCGAAAACACAGCACTTCTCGACAAATTGCCGCAAGCAGAGCAAGTGCGTGAAAAAGGCTACGAAATACTGTACCTGACAGACGAAATAGACGAATTTGTGGTGCGTGCACTCAGAAACTTTGAAGAAAAAGATTTCCGCTCAGTAAACGATGAGGATCTTGGCATAGAGAGTGACGAGGATAAAAAAGAGACAGAGCGTTTAGAGACTGAAAACAAAGATATATTAGAGTTTGTAAAAGAGTCGCTTGACGGTAAAATTGCGGCGGCGAGAGTATCAAGCAAACTGAAAACTCACCCGGTAGCACTTGCGGCACAGGGTGAAATAAGTCTTGAAATGGAAAAATATTTCAAGACGATGCAAGCCGCTCAAGGTCAGAATGCGGCGGGAATGTTTGGTGAAATGAAAGCGCAGCGAGTGCTTGAATTAAACGTTGAGCATCCGTCTTTTGAGACATTAAAAAATGCGTATGAAAGCGACAAAGACAAAGCGGCAAATATCTCAAAGCTCCTCTACGGACAAGCACTCCTCACCGCGGGAGTCGAACTGGAAGATCCTGCAGAGTTTTCAGAGCTAATAAGTGCACTATTGCATTGATATAGAAGGCTTACCTCAAGTATTATTGACCGCTGTGGTTCGAATTTACTGAATTAAGTTACAAAAAATGACAAAATAATTACAAAAACGATTGACATAATACTTATCGTATGCTAGACTAGGCGACGTAAGTATTACAAACACTTAAAGAGGTACAAAAATGTCTTTTCGAAAAGCAGTGGTATCAGCTCTGATTATTTTAACAATATTTATTTCGCACGCAGTTGGTGTAGCACCTGTTACGGCAGCTGCTGCACCGCTTGCAGGAAGAACGGTAATACTCGATGCCGGACATGGAGAGGACAGCGATGTTGTATTTGCAGGTTATAGCGAACACACTGCAATGCTATATCTGTCTCATGCAATAAGAGTCAGATTAGAGCCACTGGGAGCCACAGTACGCTTGACCAGACCTGAAGACCCGGATGTTTCTCTGCCGATTCGATGTGCCATGATAAATATTTGGGCACTTGAAGCAGTAAGAGGCGAACTTACAAACCAAACTCAAATAACAGAAATAAATAACCTAATTAGTGTGATGAGAGGCATCGTCAATGACCCGACGGGGGCAGAGGGAAGAAGGCTGATGAATATCCCCTTTAACGCAGCGAGAACGGTTCATCCCGACCTGAGACGTGTTTTTGACTATCAAACCCATCCTGTGATAAGAAATAATTTTCTCGCAATCTCACTTCACTCAAACGCAACGGGAAATCCAATAAACACAAGTGTTCGTGGAGCTGAAGTGTACTATATCAATCCTGCGGCGCGTGTACACACCCGCACATATTTTCCAAATTATCAATTCACAACCGAGAGCAGGCAATTTGGAAACATTTTGCTAAACCATATACATAATGCAGGAATTCCAAGGAGACAGCACGGTCTGCGAGCAGAAAACTTCTTTATGATTCGTGAGATTAATGTACCTGCAGTTTTGGCGGAGAATGGTTTTCACACAAACCCCCAAGATCGAGCGTTTCTCTCGTGTAACGAATCGCTTGGAAGGTTGGCAGATGCTTATGTTGAAGCCATATTGGAGTATTTCAGAACTCTACGCCCGATAAATCAGGGGGATTGGCAATTGCCGGCACCGGGAGGACGATTACTGTCAGGAAGCTGGCGGCAAGCTGCCAATGGTTGGCGGTATGAGTTTGATGGCGGCGGATTTGCACGAAACTGGCATCACATTGGCGGTCAAACCTATTTCTTTAATAATGCAGGCTATATGCAAACAGGTTGGGTTCTCGAAGAAGATGATGAGGGAAATAGATATTGGTTCTTCATGCGTGCAAGCGGAGCCATGGCAACAGGTTGGATTAGAACAGGAGGACACTGGTACTTCTTGCGCCCAAGTGGCGAGATGGCAACAGGCTGGCTCAGTGACCGCGGTTTATGGTATTATATGCACGCAAGCGGAGCCATGGCAACCGGGTGGCTGCTTCGTGACGGTGACTGGCATTACCTTAGACCAAGTGGCGCGATGGCACATGGTTGGGTACGCTCCGGCGGATATTGGTACTTCATGGACGCACAAGGCGTGATGGCAACCGGTTGGGTCCAGACAGGTGGGATTTGGTACTATTTACATGCAAGCGGAGCCATGGCAACCGGAACAGTCACAATTGACGGTACGAGACACTCGTTTGCCTCCGACGGAAGATGGTTAGGATAAAAAACTCGCATTTACGACTGACCTGTGCTAAAATACATAGAGTCCTCCGAAAGTGAAAATATGACAATTTTTAAGGAGATATTTCGATATGCGAAAATTTTTATCACAGCCCCAAGAAAAGCAAAACAAAATAGTGACGGCAGCTATGACGGTATTCGGTGAGGTTGGTTATAAAAAAGCGTATGTAAGTGAAATTGCGGCAGGGGCAGGCATATCAAAAGCGCTCATATTCCATTACTTTGGAAACAAAAAAGGCCTGTACTCATATCTTGTATACTATACAGGCAAGATTGTAATGACAGAAGCACAGGAGAAAAAAGACACGTTAGGCAAGGATTTTTTCGACAGAGCAGAGACAATTACAAGGTTCAGGCTCTCCATCAAAAAACGTTATCCGGCTATGAGTAATTTCATGGACAGTGTTTTTGGCGAAGATGATGAAGAGGTCGCCGAAGATATTGAGCGTCTACTTGCTATAGCAAAAGACATGCACTCGAAGGTCAACCTAGAACCCGGCGAAGAAAACATGTTCAAAAGCGGCCTCGACCCCGCGCATATCGTGAATTTAGTATCGACCTTCATCGAAGGAGTAATGCACATGTGGAGCAAAGATTCAAACATAGACGAGGTGATGAAAGAAGTCACAGATTGCTTAGAAATGCTCCGACGCCTAAGTAAATAAAAAATATTTCGCCCGATTCCGAACTTTCGGAGAGGGCGATAAATTTTCAGTTAAGACAGGGGTGCGACAATGACAAAAGGTATAATAATAGGCTGCTCTATGGGAAACTGCGTACATGTAGCGGGTGCGGCGCATTTTTTGAATCTTGCAGAGGATGAGGGTTATGAAACATTGTTTTTAGGACCCGCTGTAAGCGTGGACGACATTATTTCAAGCATAGAGGAAAATAAACCGGTCATGGTAACCCTTGGTTATAGGCTCACTCCTGAAAATGGTGTCAAAATAGTAAAAGAGCTGATTGAAAAAAGCAAAAAACTCACCCACACACCAAAATGGCTGTTCGGCGGCACACCGCCCGTAGCAGAAAAGGTGAATGAGTTGGGATTTTTTGACGTAATCTTCGATGGTACGGACGACATAGACGATAGCATTACGCTCCTGCGAACAGGAGAAATGCCAAGCAAAAGCAGTTCAGAGTTGTATGCAGGAGATTTGGTAGGCAGGCTTGCACAAAAAAATCCATACCCACTACTGCGTCACCACTTCGGGTTGCCCTCATTTGACGAAACTGTCAAGGGTGTGGAAGAAATAGCAGAGTCACGAGTGTTGGATGTAATTTCTCTGGGTATCGACCAGAACACGCAGCAATACTACTTCCATCCCGAAAAAAGAAATAAAATCTACGACGGTGCAGGCGGTGTGCCTGTCCGAAACGAAGCGGAATTTTCAAAGCTGAAAGAAGCCTCACAGCGAGGAAATTTCCCATTAATGCGTTGCTACAGCGGCACCGCAGATGTAATTAAACTAGCCGATGTTCTGACAAAAACACTGGCAAATGCATGGTGTGCAGTGCCGCTATGCTGGTACAACGAACTTGACGGCAGAGGCCTGAGGACTCTCCAAAACTCCATGGAAGAGGCGGCGGAGCTCATAGCACACCACGGAAAAAAGAATATTCCCGTAGAACTAAACGAACCCCATCACTGGGGGTTACGTGATGCGCACGACACGATTTCAGTCGCTATGTCATATATAAGCGCCCTCAACGCAAAAAAGCTGGGAGTAAAAGATTATATATCACAATACATGTTTAATGTACCGAATTCACTGTCGTTCTCGATGGATTTGGCAAAAACGCTCGCACAAATTAAGTTGACGGAATCACTTGCCGATAGCAGTTTTAGGGTGTACAGGCAAACTCGTGCGGGCTTGCCGTTTTTAAGCGCAGATGCGGCAGTGGCAAAAGGACAACTGGCGGCAAGCACTGCACTTCAAATGAATGTCCGCCCGCACAT
This sequence comes from Oscillospiraceae bacterium, assembly GCA_009787625.1. Lineage (GTDB taxonomy): Bacteria > Bacillota > Clostridia > Oscillospirales > Oscillospiraceae > WRMH01. Next base: position 7,134 of record WQSX01000006.1, on the reverse strand, counting down.
AATTCACGTAGTAGGCTACAGTGAAGCACTTCACGCCGCAACGCCGAATGTGGTAATAGAAAGCTCGAAAATAGTGAGAGGTGTGGTTCGCAGTGCTCTGTCGGGTGCGGCAGATTCAACACAAGACCCAAGCGTAAAACGACGCAGAGACGAGCTTCTCAAAGAGGCGAGCTACTTAATAAACTTCATAAAAGAAGAGTATTCAAGCATAAGTCAAGACCCGCTATGCGATCCCAAAGCGCTGACAGACTGCATAAAACGCGGTATTTTAGATGCCCCGCACATAGTAAAAAAGGGCGAGTTCAAAGGAAATCTGCAAACCCGAGTGAGAGACGGCAAAAATGTAGCGTGGGATTCGGAGAAACAAAAAGCTATAGATGAAAAAACAAGGCTGGAAAAATTGACGGGTAAAGCTCTGCAAAACACTGGTGCAGGGATTTTGTAATTTAACGATAAGCTATATATTTTGCGGAGTAAAAGGGGAAGAGCGAGATAAAAGGGGGGGAAACGATGAATAAGCAAATAAACAAAATAGCAGTCATAAGTTCAGGCAATGGTGGGCAATCGATGGCGGCATATTTTGCATATTTAGGTTACAGAGTTGCACTATACGCCCGTGAGGCAGAGCGTGTGGATATGTTTCCGGACTTCAAATTCACGATATCAGGTGTAGTTAATGCAGAGACGGAAGTTGAGCTCATAAGCTCAGATATGGGTGAGGTAATAGAAGATGCCCAACTCATAATGGTCACAACGCCGGCGCAGTACCACCCGATAGTGGCAAGGGCAATGGCTCCGCATTTGGTAGACAATCAAGCGATAGTGCTAAATCCGGGAAGAACATTTGGCACAACTGTATTTTCGAGAGTGCTTATGGAATGCGGTTCAAAAGCAGATATAATGCTGGGAGAGACAGACACATTCACATTCACGTGCAGATGCGTTGAGCTCAGGAAACCGCAAATTTACAAAATAAAAGACGTCGTGCGCCTTGCGGCACACGACAACTCCTATTCAGACAGGCTACTTGCGATGATGCATGAGGTTTTTGAAATGTACAGCATAGCTGAAAACATTCTATACACAGGCTTTGCAAACATCGGTATGATATTCCATCCGATGCCGATATTGATGAACATCACCAAAGTCGAGGCAAAGGAGGAGTTTAAGTTCTACGTTGAGGGCATTACTCCGCTTGTGGCGAGCTTGCTTGAGAAAATGGATTTAGAGCGTGTGGCAGTGGCAAACGCATACGGAGTTTCAATCCCAACAGCCAGAAGATGGCTAGAGGACTGCTATGGCTCTCGCGGCAGTAATCTTTACGAACAGATACAGAACACCGAAGCCTACAAAACAGTAATAGCACCAAAAGACTTAGACACCCGCTACATCAATGAGGATATCCTGACAGGCTGTGTACCTACAAGCTGTGCAGGCAAGGCCGCAGGCATAAAAACCGAAACCCTTGACACTCTGATAAAATGGGCGTCTATTCTATACGGCCGCGACTTCAGAGCAGAAGGGCGCAATGAGAATCTGATAGATTTTGAAAGTTACTTAATTCGCCAATACGGCTGAATTACAGCAAATTTTCCTCAAGCCACTTTGCGATACCATCATTATTGTTGGTGTCGCAAATTTCATTTGCAACCGCTTTAATATTATCCAAAGCGTTACCCATCGCAACACCGATTCCGCAGTATTCGAGTAAATCAATATCATTGGTATCATCGCCAAATGCAACAATTTCGTCGCTCTTAATACCCCACCTGTTCGCCAGAGCGTTGACCCCCTTAGATTTAGTCGCATCTTTGTGCATAACGAAAGAGAAACCGTCATTACTGGAATTTGAGTAATAATCGGAAGGAGTATAAATGGCTAACAACTCTTGAACTTCAGCACAAGCCGAGGGTGAATAAATTTTCTCAGCCTTTCCGTTAAATGTGTTAAAATCAACAATTTTTGACTCTATAAGCCACTTCCACCGCTCAGTAACATTAAACGTCGAGCAGTGAACACCGCCACACTCAGCAACAATCTCAAAACCATTTTCCACAAACGCCAAAAGCAAAGGGCGCACAGTGTCTATGTCGATTAAGCTGCTGTGAATGAGCGTATCACCATCGTGTGCGGATGCCCCATTGCAACGGACAAATCCGTCAAACAGCTCTGAGGGGACAATCATTGTAGAGGTAGCACCCCTGCCTGTGGCATATGCGAGTTTAAGTCCAAGCTCTCTGCACCGCTTGAATGCAGAAGTTGTCCGATTGGAGATAGACTCATCGGACTGTAGAAATGTTCCATCCAGGTCTGTAACGACCATTTTAATATTGCTCAAAATTACTCCTCAACTTCCTCATCAATAATTACGTCAAACTCTTCATCGTCAAATTCGTCATCAACGTACTCATTGTCGTCAAACTCGTCGTTTTCGTAGTACTCTTCTACCTCTTCTTGCTCAAAAACATCCTCCACGTATTCATAACTCTCTTCGCCATATTCATCATAACCCTCCTCACCGTCATCCTCATCATCAGAAGGGACACTGGGGATAAACTCATCGCCAAGCAGAGGGTGTTCAAGCTGCCCATCTACAACATAACCTGCCAGATAGAAAAACAAAATCAAGAAGGCGATAACCGCAGACAAAATAAGCGTGGTCAAGGCAACAAGAATTATCCTGAGCCCACGTCGATTATTATAAGTCTTAGGTACGTACCGCGCCATCTTCAACCTCCGATGCACTGAATAATCCCGCTCAGTTCGTGCGGGCTATTAATAATCTCCCCTACTATTGCCCAAATAGTTGCGAGTCAAGATATTTTAGCATATCCACCCGTCGGGCATGTCTCTCATCACCGCTAAACTCAGTGTTTAGAAATGTTTTGACAATATCAAGCGCAAGCGGAGTATCAACAACCCGTGCGCCAAGAGCCAGCACGTTTGCGTCGTTGTGAGCGCGGGTTTTCTCAGCCATATAAGTGTTTGTGCAGACAGCCGCCCGAATCCCGGGCACTTTGTTTGCGGCAAGAGAAACACCAATGCCTGTACCGCAGATAAATATGCCTCGCTCACATTCCCCGCTCACAATTGCCTTGGATGCCAAGACTGCAAAAACGGGGTAATCACAACTATCTTCAGTATACGTGCCAAAGTCCTTAAACTCAAGCCCGACAGCGTCAAGATGCTTTATTATATCTTGTTTAAGCATAAACCCACCATGGTCACAAGCAAGCGCAATCATAAAATTCTCCTCAACTACGCAGATGATGGACCGTTTGCTGCGCTCCTTGCGAGCCATCGGGTTCTACACCGCTGTTCTCGCAAAAAGCTTAGAAAACAGCCCATCATCTGTCAAAATCTGATTAGATACATCAAAACGGCCATGACGGCAACCAACGAACAAAATTTTCAAAATACCAATCCGGCATGAACATACCCGAAAGTGACGGATAGAACAGGGCAAAAATCAAACCTGCGAATGCAGTGAATCCGTAGACAGCAGGTTTGCTGAGCGGTTTTTTGCGGTTTAAAATTGCATTAAAAACATGGCAGAGAGCCAGGGTCAAAAACAGTGAACTTGGGAAGTAGTGGTATGCAAACAAAATGCGAGTGACAGCCACCCAAGGTAAGAGCCCACAAAGATAACCAATGACAATAAATAATGACCTATCGTCACGCTTTATAAACGCCCTCACACACATTACTATAATGGCGACGAGCCCACCCCACCAAATAACGGGATTGCCAAACGATCCAAATGCGGCGCGTGTACCATCATGGGTACGATCCCAAACAAACAAAATAGGGCGGATGTTAAATATCCATTGCCACCACACAGAAGTGAACGGATGTTCAGCCTCAAGCCCGGCATGATATGTAAACATTGAGACCTGATTATTTATAAAAATTTCAAAAAATGAAGGAGCCCAAAGCATACCGCCCCGAACACTCATCCCATGGGAATGGCCGTAAGGGATATACGAGACATAGTAAACAATCAGCGGAACAATGACGAAAAACAAAAAAGAGAATAAAATAGTTTTAGTAAAATACTCGGCAAAACCTTTTTTCTTGTTATCCTTATAATATATGTATAGCTTAACTTGGCGAATGATGTAAATTACCAAAAGTCCTGCCCCTGCGTAAAAACCAATCCATTTGACCGAAAAACTGAGTCCAAAGAACAAACCCGACAAGGCGAGGGGCAAAAGGCTCTCCCGAAACTTCGCGTCTCCATCAGTGGTGATATAGCGGTACATGAAGAAAAACGATGTCAAGATAAATAAAATAACAAATGTATCAACAGTGCCAATACGAGACATCACAAAACGCATAAACTCAAACCCGAAAAGCAACGTCCCGCAGGTGGCAATTGAAGTTTTTCCAAACATATTTTTGAGGAAAATATACATGACAATCAACATGAGTACGCCGGAAATTGCACCAAGCATACGCCAGCCAAGCGGAGACATACCAAAAATATGAATGGATGCAGCAATGATATCTTTGCCGAGCGGAGGGTGAGTCCACTCAAAAATAGATAAATGCTCAATATGCTCAACCGCAGTTCTGACGAAAAAAACTTCATCAAAATACAGATAATTCATGTGATTATCATTTGCAGTGTGAATTCTGAGCTCATCTAATCGCGCTATGTCGGCATCGTGGACAAGCTCATCATTTCTCTCCAGTGTAATCAGTGAATGCATCTCATCGCGCAGAGCTATTTCGCGCAATACATCAACCTCACCTGTACCTCCGAGGTCAAAAATACCAAGAAACAAAAACACAGCCGAAATCAAAACAAGCGGAAGAATATCATTTTTTGCCATGTTGTATCTTGACACAAGAAACGCTCCGGGTGTCTTTTTTATCTCCATGTCAATCCATTCGGTAGTCCCCTTTTTGGGACGAATAACTCTAAGGTAGTATATGAAGAAAAGTATTATGAGCAAAACCGTAAAAACCGGGAACAAATGCACAGTTTGAAAACTGGTAAAAATATCAAAAAACATAAGAGAATGTTCCTCTCGGAAATTGTTGCGTGTCAACAAAGTTTATCCTTGCACATAATATCAGCTTTGTGCTACAATGTCAAAACTAGATTTAAGTGAGGATAAACGATATGGCTAAAGAAAAAAATGTAGAACAAATCACAGATATGGACGTTGACTTTGCGCAGTGGTACACAGATGTTGTCACAAAAGCAAAGCTGATAGACTACTCGGGAGTGAAAGGTTTTTTCATACTGCGGCCATATGCCTATGCTCTTTGGGAAAACATACAGAAAGAACTCGACCGCATGTTCAAAGAGACAGGGCACGAAAATGTTTCCATGCCGCTACTGATACCCGAAAGTCTGCTTCAAAAGGAAAAGGACCACGTAGAGGGATTTGCCCCGGAAGTGGCGTGGGTCACTCATGGCGGCTCGGAAAAACTTTCCGAACGTCTATGCATTCGCCCAACATCTGAAACGCTTTTCTGCGAACACTGGTCAAACGTGCTCACATCATGGCGTGAACTACCCATGCTGTACAACCAATGGTGCAGCGTTCTGCGCTGGGAAAAAACAACTCGCCCATTCCTTCGCGGCAGGGAATTCCTGTGGCAAGAGGGTCACACCCTGCACGAAACCGCAAAAGAGGCGGAAGAAGAAACTATTAATATGTTAAATGTATATGCAACGTTATTTGAAGATTTTCTCGCAATGCCTGTTATAAAAGGCAGGAAAACAGAAAAAGAAAAATTTGCAGGAGCTGTTGCCACATATGCGGTAGAATGTATGATGCACGATAAAAAAGGTCTCCAAGCAGGTACGACCCACTATTTTGGTGATGGTTTTGCAAAAGCTTTTGATATAACCTTTTCCGATAGAGAGAACAAACTCGCCCATCCACATCAAACATCATGGGGGGTAAGTACCCGCATGATTGGTGGCTTAATAATGACACACGGCGATAATAACGGGCTGATTATACCCCCGCGCATTGCTCCCGTACAAGTGATGATTATTCCAATAGCTTCACACAAACCCGGCGTTTTAGAGAAAGCCGATGAGCTGACAGCAAAACTAAAAGCCGCAGGCATGAGGGTCAAATGCGACAAGTCAGACCAAAGTCCGGGCTGGAAATTTGCCGAGCATGAAATGAAAGGCGTACCGTTAAGAGTAGAAATCGGTCCCAAAGACATAGAAAACAACCAGTGTGTAGCCGTGCGCCGTGATAACCGAGAAAAAGAATTCATACCATTAGATGAGCTTGAGGCAAAAATAGAAGCACTGCTTGAAGAAATTCAAACAGGACTATTCAACCGAGCAAAGAAAAACTTGCAGGAAAACACCCGCCCTGCAAAAACTCTTGACGAAACAAAAACGCTCATAGAAGAAAAAGGCGGTTTCATAGAAGCAATGTGGTGCGGAGAGGAAACATGCGAACTGAAAATGAAAGAGGACGCAGGTGTGACTTCAAGATGTATCCCGTTTGAGCATAAAAAAGTCGATGAAAAATGTGTAGTATGCGGAGCGAAAGCAGAAAAAATGGTAGTTTGGGGTGTTGCGTATTAAAAGAGGGAAACCGTTGCAAATACAGAAGATACACCCGGCTGCGTTTGCTCCAAAACAAAAAATATTAAAAAAAAGTAAAAAAAGTGTTGACAAGTGATATCGACAGTGGTATTCTACTCAGGCACTCTTGATTCAGGTGCGCTTCACTGAGAAGCTGAAATGCACCAGAATTTGAGACTGCAATTGCACCTTGTAAATTAAACAATGTACAACAAAGCGCACCAGTTGACCAACGATACCTAAGTTGGTTGACATTTAAAAAGTCAGATAGTTAAAGTGACTATCTAACCTTTAATTCTTTTGAGAGCTAGAAAAGCAATCNATNGAGGTTTTAACCGAGAAATCGGCTAAGATACCATATATTGAGAGTTTGATCCTGGCTCAGGATGAACGCTGGCGGCATGCCTAATACATGCAAGTCGAACGGNGTACCCTTGAATGCGACTTCGGTCAAATGATTGGACTACNTAGTGGCGGACGGGTGAGTAACGCGTGAGCAATCTGCCCTTCGGTGGGGGACAACGGTTGGAAACGACCGCTAATACCGCATAATATATTCTTGTGGCATC
>WQSX01000005.1 GCA_009787625.1 Oscillospiraceae bacterium | reverse complement strand
AAAAAGATGACCGCAGTCAGCATTTTCATCTAGTGCCTAAAAACTTTTTTTACTGAATTTTACCCGCAATTTATTTTCACCCACTTTTACTTGACACATACGCGCCCCCATTATCGGAACGATGCAATTGACATTATTCCGATAATTAGATATCCTATTGTTATACTATTATTGAGATAATCAGGAATATGTAACATGAAAAACAACCTAACATTCAACGTTACCGAAAAATCCACCCTGCTACCATTTTTGCTCACCTGTATGAGCAACAAATCCAGAAACTTCGTAAAGGGAATATTAGCACGGGGGCAAGTCCTCGTTGATGGGGAGAACTGCAAGGATTATGCCCGCCCACTATTGCCGGGGCAACAGATTACTGTGCTTCAAAGAGCGTCTGTGGCCAGCACGAAAATGGATATCCCGATTATCTACGAAGACGATGAAGTGATTGTGATTGACAAACCGGCAGGTATGCTCTCCATCTCGACAGACAAAGAGCACACAAACACAGCCTATCACATTGTAAGCGACTACACGAAAAGCAGAGCAAAATCCGGGCGGATTTTCATTGTCCACCGCCTTGACCGTGAGACATCGGGCGTGATGCTATTGGCGAAGAACGAGCGGATAAAATACGCACTGCAAGAGCGTTGGGACGAGCTGGCTCTCCGGCGTGGATACATTGCTGTTGTGGAGGGTAAAGTTTCGCCCCCCGAAGGGGAAATTAAATCTTGGCTCAAGCAGACGAAGACCCTGTTTGTGTATTCCGGCAAGGAAAAAGGTCAAGGCAAGTTGGCTGTTACAAAGTATTGTACGCTCCAAAGCACAGACAGATACTCTTTACTGGATATATCTCTGGAGACGGGCAGGAAAAATCAAATACGTGTCCATATGAAGGACTTGGAGCATCCCATCGTGGGTGACAAAAAGTATGGCGCACTTACGAATCCTGTAGGCAGGCTCTGTCTGCATGCCTCTGTATTAGCCATCAAGCACCCATCCACAGGCGAGCAACTTCGCTTTGAGTCCACCGTACCCGGTACTTTTATGAAAGTGCTGTCATTGTAAAAATATTTTTGCTATGGCAATTAACCCCACCATATGGTAAGATGTTTCCATAAAACACAAAGGAAATCATACCAATGAATGAAATAAAATGTCCTAAATGCAATGAAGTTTTTAAGGTTGATGAGTCCGGGTTTGCTGATATTGTTAAACAAGTTCGGGATACGGAGTTTGAGAAAGCACTGGCAGAGCGGGGGGAACTTGCCTTGGCTGAAAAAAGGCTTGCGGTTTCTGAAGCTCTGGCAGATGTCGAAAAAGAGCGAGACCTGCTGAAAGCTGAGCTTGAGCGAAAAGGCGATGAAATTAAGCTTGCTCAGGCGAGTGTTAAGAGTAGTCTGCAAAATGAGCTATCCGAAAAAGATACTCAAATTGCCAAGTTAAAAGCTCAGATTCAGGTGCAAGACGCTGAGAAAAAACTCGCAATCACCGAAGCTGTCAGTAAAGCTGAAAAAGAGCGTGACAGCCTTTTAGGTGAGCTAAAATCCAAAGACACCGAGCGCAAACTCTCTGAAGCAACACTCAAAGAAAAATTTGCACATGAGCTAAAAACCAAAGAAGAGATGATTGAATATTACCGAGACATGAAAGCAAAGCTTTCGACCAAGATGGTTGGTGAAACTCTTGAGCAACATTGTGAGACTGAGTTTAACCGAATTCGGGCAACGGCATTTCCTGCGGCTTATTTTGAAAAAGATAACGATGCAAAATCAGGCAGTAAGGGAGATTATATCTACCGTGAAACGGATGATGAGGATAATGAGATAATTTCCATTATGTTTGAGATGAAAAATGAGGGTGATGAAACTGCGACCAAAAAGAAAAACGAAGATTTCCTAAAAGAGCTTGACAAGGATCGCAATGAAAAAGGCTGTGAATACGCTGTTTTGGTGACACTTCTCGAAAGCGACAGCGAGCTTTATAATTCAGGGATTGTGGACGTGTCGTATCGTTATCCCAAAATGTATGTTATACGCCCGCAGTTTTTTATTCCGATGATTACGGTTTTACGCAATGCGGCGATGAACTCCATGCACTACAAGTCGGAGCTTGCGCTGGTGCGTAGTCAAAACATTGATATCACGGACTTTGAGGAGCGGCTTGAATCTTTCAAGTCGGGATTTGCAAGAAACTATGACCTAGCAAGCCGCAAGTTTAAGACAGCGATTGACGAAATAGATAAGTCGATTGCCGCTCTGCAAAAGACTAAAGAGGCGCTTATGTCGTCGGATAACAACTTGCGGTTGGCGAATAATAAGGCGGAAGAAGTCACAATAAAACGGCTGACACGCGGCAACGAGACAATGAAAGCAAAGTTTGCAGAGCTAGGAGAGGAATAGACATAAGATGAAATACAGTTTTAGAAACGACTACAGTGAACTTGTGCATCCCCTTATTTTGGATGCGCTTAAAAATGCCGGCACGGCACAACTTGACGGTTATGGGCTTGATGTCTTTTGCCGAGATGCCGCAGAGCTTATCAAGGAAAAGTTCAAAGCACCCGATGCTGATGTTCACTTTATTTCGGGCGGCACGCTCACAAATCTCTTGGTGATTTCATCAGCTCTGCGCCCGCATGAATCCGTTATAGCCGTACAGACCGGGCATATTTTTGTGCATGAGACAGGGGCAATTGAGGCCACGGGGCATAAGGTTTGCACTCGCACAGGGTATGATGGCAAGCTCGCAGTTTCCGATATTGAATCTGTTTTGGACGAGCATGAAGATGAGCATATGGTCAAGCCGCGGCTTGTATATATCTCGCAATCGACCGAGGGAGGAACAGTCTACAACAAGGCGGAACTGACTGCAATATCAGAATTTTGCAGGAGCAATGAACTTTATCTGTATGTTGACGGTGCTAGGTTCGGTGCCGCACTCAATACTACGGCATGTGATCTGGAATATGCCGATTTTGCAAGGCTCGTTGATGCGGTTTTTGTCGGCGGAACTAAAAATGGCGCACTTTTTGGTGAAGCTGTGGTTATTTTTAACGATGCCTTAAAACCTGATTTTAGATATTTAATGAAACAGCGTGGTGCGCTTTTGGCAAAATCATCTGCCATGGGCTTGCAGTTCAAGGCACTTTTTACCGATGGACTATACGACAAGCTGGCTCGTCAAAGCAACGAGACAGCAAGTTATCTGGCAGGCGGGATTCAAGCTTTGGGGTACAAGCTACTATTTGAAGCACAGACGAATTTTGTAGTACCCGTGTTGCCAACCGATATTTCACAAAAGATGGGCGAGTTATATGGATTTTACGAATGGGCAAAAGTCGAAAGCGACGTAGCAGTGCGGCTGGTGATATCATGGGCAACCGAAAAATCAGCAGTCGACGAGTTTTTAGCAGACTTGAAAGGATTGACTGCTGTGACATTCGGGGGAAAATAATAAGATGAAGAAATTTCGTGTTGTTGCTATAGCTTCTGTCTGCGTTGTTTTTATTACGGTGGGCTTGGTCTATTTATGGCATATGCAAAGGTTGCGCAATGACATGGAAACGCACTTGGCGCAGGCTATAGCGCATGTTGAAAGTGGGCAGAATGAGTCTGCTCTTTATGAGGCTTTTGAGGCACGCGAGATAGCTTTGCGGCTTGCTGATGAGCACTATGTGGCTTTGGCAGGTGATCTCACCGCTGTCATCGAATCTATTGTGGAGGGTTCAGAGCATTTTGAGTTGGGTAATTTTCATGCGGCGCGCAATGAATTTATCCTTGCACAAAATTTTGCAGGAAACATAGAAGATCTCGACTCAGGCTTTATTGGCGAAATTATTGATATAAACGATCAGTTTATTTACTTTGAAGAAATGGTCGCTTATGGTGAAATGCTTTTGGGGCATGGCGATTATGACGATGCCCTGCTCATTTTTGAAAATGCAAAAAATCTGGCGGATGCCCTTGCTTTTGATGAGGGGGCTACAGTTGCTCAGGAGCTGGTTGAAGACACTGAGCAACGGATTATCCAAGCAAAACGTGTAATTGCACTGGAATATGAGGCGCGTGGTGAATTTTACTACGAAAACAAGTTGTTTCAGTATGCTCGTGACTCGTATCAAAGTGCGCTTGAAATTTATAGGGAGATTGGCGACTCCGAGGCGATTCTCAGAGTATTTGCCGCAATTTCAACAACTGTACAGAGCCATTTAGCTCATATTGAAGAGCAACTGCGGCTGGAGAATGAACAGCTTGAAGCTGAGAGATTGGAAGCAGAGCGGATTGAGGCAGAGTTGGCAGAGGAAACGGCGGAGGAGGAGCAAGCAGAGCAGCAGAGTCAGGTAAGTGCTGATGCCAACTATATGCACAATCGTAGCATTTACTTTGATTTGGAAACACCGATTGACAATCAAAGACTTCCACCTGCAACATTGATTCAAATGGGTTCAAGACCCGGCATGAATGAGGGTTGGTACAATGGTTGCGGGTGGATTGCGGCATACAATGCGCTTATTGCGCTTGGTGAGCCTGTTCACCCTGCGGCGATTGTCTATCATTTTGAAACGAACCGAGGTACTGTTTTAGATGGCGTGCTTGGAACTTTTCCTCATGCGATTGAGCGTTTTTTGCGCGATTCGGGGTTTGATGTTTCCCATACACTATTTCCTCGCGGCTCTCTGAATATTGACGAGGAAATTAGGTCATCTCGCGTCGCAATACTTGCCTACACACATACGAGTGCCGCACACTTCATAACTATTGTTTACGAACCGAACGAAAGCGTATTCGTTGTGTTCAATGACAGCCTTGCCCGTAGACGTAGTGCAGCGCTAAGGTTGGACGGAATCTCAGAGGTGGGCGCAACCATCGACTCTGTAAATGCATTTTTGAGGGAAACTTCTGAGATATTGTTCTCATTTTCGCTGATTACTGTATAATCTAAAACTACCGAACCACAACATTTTTCTCGCCGAGAAACTCGGTTAGCTCCTTAGTGAACGCATCATGGATTAGGATTTTTGTGCCTACTGTTTTTTTGCTCTCCTCAAAATGAATAATCATTTGACTCTTGCCGGGAAACATTTTACTCACCAGTATTAGCCGCTCATATTCGGGAGAGTTCTCAGCCTTTAGCTTAACATATAGCTTTTTGTCGAGCGGATATTCTGAAGTGGGGGCGGGACCGTCTAGGGTGAGGTCTGTTATTGGGCGTAGGCTGTCTACTACAATCTGCGTGTCTTTGCCATCTCTTGTGGAAACCTTACCTCGCACTAAAACCTGAGCGTCGGTGTGCAGATAATTTCCCGATTCATCAATAATTCGTTGAAACGCAAGCAGTTCGATACTGCCGGTGCCATCGTCGAGCATTATGTATGACATTAGGGAATTATTTCTCGTGGGTCTAGTGCGCACATTTTCTATGACACCTGCGACTATTACTTTTTGCCCGTCTCTATACTTGACATAACCATCTTCACGCACGGTATCTGAGAGAAGCTCACCAATATTTATAGCTCCATTATTTTTCGCAACTTTTCTGTGCTCATCCATGGGATGTCCCGAAAGATAGATACCCGTTACCTCACGCTCCATCTTTGTAAGCTCTGTTTTACTATATTCCTCCATGATTGGGAGTTCAATCGCGTGGCGCCTCGAACCTTCGCTGTCATCCACCATCCCAAACATATCTATTTGACCCTCGACATTTTTTCGCCTATCTTCTGTAACACTGTCAAGCACGAGGTCTGAAATGTTGAGGAGTTGCCGTCTGTTTGCACCCATGCCGTCAAAACAGCCGCTCTTTATAAGGCTCTCTATTGCTCGGCGGTTTAGCTCATTACCGTACATACGGTCACAGAAGTCTTCAAAACTACTGAAAACCCCACCTTTTTTGCGCTCTGCCACCACACTTTCAATAAAGCTCCTGCCGATATTTTTTATGGCGACAAGTCCGTAGCGAATGTTGCTGCCTGCAACGGTGAAGTTAGCTTCAGATTCGTTGATACTTGGCGGCAGGAGTTCAATTCCCATGGATTTGCAAGCGGCGGTGTACTCTGCAACGCCATCAAGTGAACCGAGAATGGAAGTCAAAAGTGCCGCCATGTAAATCTGTGGATAGTGATACTTGAGGTACGCCGTTTGGTATGAAATTACCGCATATGCTACAGCGTGGCTCTTATTGAACGCATAGTTGGCGAATGCAAATATCTCGTCATAAATGCTTGATGCTATGTGCTTGGGTACGCCGTTTTCCACCGCTCCGCAAATGCCTCGCTCCGAGTCTCCATTAATGAAGGCTTTTTTCTCACGGTCGATTTCCGCAACTTTTTTCTTTGACATGGCACGGCGAATCATGTCCGCCTGCCCGATTGAAAATCCGCCGAGCTTTCGGAATATCTCAATTACCTGTTCCTGATATACTATGCAGCCGTAAGTTACTGAGAGTATTGGCTCCAGTAGCGGATGCTTATAACTTATTTTGTCAGGGTTTTGGCTCCAGTCAAGAAACCTTGGTATAGACTCCATCGGACCGGGGCGGTAGAGAGATATAACGGCTGTGATGTCCTCAATGTTTTTTGGCTTTAGCCCCACGCACACGCCTGTCATACCCTGCGATTCAAGTTGAAATACACCGGCTGTTTTTCCTGCCGAGAGCATTTCAAAAACATCCTTATCATCGTCGGGTATATCTTCAATAGAAAAGCTCGGCTCTGTCTCTCTGATTTTTTGCACAGCATCCTCGATGATGGTGAGGTTTCGTAGTCCGAGAAAGTCCATTTTGAGAAGTCCGAGTTCTTCGAGGGTGTTCATTGTGTACTGTGTTGCGATGGAATCGTCCTTTTTTGAAAGGTTAAGGGGGACATAATCACTCACAGGCAGCTTTGTTACAACCACCCCGGCGGCGTGTGTTCCGCTATCTTTTGGCATATCTTCGAGAGCCATTGCCGTATCAATGACTTTTCTTATGCGGTCATCCTCGTCATAGAGGGAGTGCAAACGCTTTGAACTGAGCAAAGCATCGTTTATTGTTATGCCAAGGCGGTCAGGAATTTCCTTGGCGAGCTCCGTCTCCTCGGCGAACGTGAGCGCCAGCGCTTTTGCAACACTTCGTATGGCGTTTTTTGCTTTTAACGTGTTAAATGTGGTGATTTGCGCCACTCTGTCTGCGCCGTATTTTTCCTTAACATAGTCAATTACCTCTGTGCGCCTACGCTCGCAGAAGTCGATGTCGATGTCGGGCATACTGATTCGTTCAGGATTTAGGAAACGTTCAAAGTAGAGGTTATACTTAATAGGGTCAACACCTGTTATTCCAAGGCAATATGAAGCTATGCTCCCGGCGGCACTGCCTCTGCCGGGACCTACGGGGATATTTTTGCTCTTTGCATAGTCTATGAAGTCTGCAACTATTAAGAAATAGTCTGTAAAGCCCATGCTCGCAAACATTTTCAGTTCATACTCAAGTTGTTTTTCAAGCTCAGCTCTGTCCTTTCGATCTTTGGAATAACGTTTGTCGAAACCTTTTTTACAGAGCTCTCTAAGATATTCCGTTGCATCTGTTTTGCCCTCAGGTAAGGTAAACTCAGGGAGATGATAAGATGAAAAATCGAAATCATAGCTGCATTTTTCCGCTATTTCTGCGGTGTTGCTGATTGCTTCGGGCAGATCTGGGAATAGTATGGACATCTCCTCTTCTGATTTTATGTAGAGCTGGTCTGAGTCGAATTTCATTCTATCGGTGTCATAGACGGTTTTATTGGTTTGAATGCACATCAATACATCTTGAACTTCCGCTCCGCCACTGTCTACATAGTGAGCATCGTTTGTTGCAACAGGTTTTATACCTGTTTCTTTGCTGAGTTTTATCAGACCCGCTTTTGCTTTTTGCTGATCCTCCAAGCCGTGGTCTTGGAGTTCTATGTAGAAATTCCCATCTCCGAAGATTTCCTGCATTTCGAGCGCCTTTCGCTTGGCGGCATCATAGTTATCGTCATTAATGAGCTTTGAAAGCTCACCGCTGATACACCCCGATAGAGCTATGAGCCCTTCGCTGTATTCTTTTAATAGCTCGATGTCTACACGTGGTTTTGTGTAAAACCCTTCGGTGAAAGAGCGGCTGACCAGTTTACACAGGTTTTTGTAGCCTTTTTCGTTTTTGCATAATAACGTGAGATGGTGGCGCACCGAGTCTTGGTCATGCTCTTTGTTGTGACGTGTGCGTGCAGCAACATAGACCTCGCACCCGATTATGGGCTTGATCCCCGCCTTTTGCGCTTCTTTGTAAAATGCGACTGCGCCGTACATCACCCCGTGGTCTGTGATGGCAATGCTTGTCTGGCCCAGCTCGTTCACGCGCGCTATCAGGTCTTTTATCCGACATGCACCGTCAAGCAGGCTATATTCTGTGTGTACGTGTAGATGTACGAAACTCATAGTAATTCCTCATATGTGTAAAATTTTCGCTTACTTCCATTGTTGCACGGGCGTCCAGCTCCGTGCCTGCTATTACTCCACCTTTATACTCATAAAACGCCTGTGCGCCTATCATTGCGGCATTGTCGCCGCAGAGATTCAGGGGCGGAATCAGTAGCGTCTTGTTTTCCTCTTTCGCCGTTTTAATAAAATCTGCACGGATACGTGAGTTTGCGGCAACGCCCCCGGCAACTACAATTGTGTGATGCCCAAGCTCTTTTGCGGCAGCAAAAACACGCGGCACCAGTATTTCACTCACTGTTCGGGCAAATGATGCTGAGAGTGATGCGGTGTCGAGCGTTTCACCTTTTTGCTCGGCATTGTGGACTATGTTGACAATTGCGGTTTTTAAGCCTGAAAACGACATATCATATGGGTGGTTTTCTATCTTTGGACTTGGCAGGTTAAAAGCCATATCATCGCCGGTTTCTGCAAGTTTATCAAGTATAGGGCCGCCGGGATAACCAAGCCCCAACACACGGGCTGTTTTGTCGAAGCACTCACCTGCGGCATCGTCACGCGAACGTCCGATTATTCTTATATCTGTATAACCCTGCACGTCGGCTATAAGGCTGTTTCCGCCTGAGATTACGAGGCTCAAAAATGGTGGATTCAGATCAGGATATGCGATATAATTTGCGGCGATGTGCCCTCGCAAGTGGTGTACAGGAATCAGCGGTAAACCAAGTGCAAAGGCAAGTCCCTTTGCGAAATTCACACCAACAAGCAGTGCGCCGATTAATCCGGGGGCGGCGGTCACTGCTATTGCATCAAGGTCATTTTTTGAAATTTGTGCGTTTTTCAGCGCCAGCTCAACAAGTCTCCCAAGCGCCACGGCATGGTTTCTCGACGCTATTTCGGGAACAACTCCGCCGTACATGGCATGCATATCAGCTTGCGAAAAGAGATCACTAGACAGAATGTCTCTGCCGTTTCGCACCACTGCCACAGCGGTTTCATCGCATGATGTTTCTATTGCCAGAATTGTCATTAGTGGGTTGTCCTTTCCATAACAAGCGCATCCTCAATTGGGTTATCATAATACGCCCTGCGGGTTCGTATCTCGTTAAACCCGAATTTCTCATAGAGTCTAATTGCGGGAGTGTTGCTTTTTCGCACCTCGAGAAATACCTTGTGGAGTGATTTACGCTGTGCATATTGCAAGACGTTTTCTAAAAGGACGCTCCCAACTCCACTGCAGCGTGCGTCTTTGTGTGTGGCTATTTGCAAAAGCTCACCATCGTCGCCGACCTCTCGAAAAACCGCAAAGCCGAGTGCTTCTTCGCCATGCATCGCCGCTATGATATATGTGTCCTCTTTGTTTATGTCGGCTAGTAAAAAACCCAAAGTCCAGTCTGCGGAGATTGATTCCTTGCCGATTTCTAAGATTTGAGGGAGATTTTTTGTTGTTGCGGGGACGATTATTGGTTGCTGTGGATTCGGCTTAATTTTAGAGTGTTCACTTTGTTTCATGCCAGCTTTTTCCTGTCTTTGTCTCGGCAACCAGTGGCACGTGGAGCGATGCGGCATTTTCCATTTCTTCTTGCAAAATGCGGCAAACAATCTCAGCCTCACTCTCCGGACACTCTGCAATAAGTTCGTCATGTACCTGCAAAATGAGCTTTGCGGCGAGATTTTCCGACTTTAGCCTGTTTGATACATTTATCATGGCGATTTTCATTATATCTGCGGCAGTGCCTTGGATTGGCATGTTCATCGCGACTCTTTCGCCGAATGAGCGAGTATTGAAATTGCTTGATTTGAGTTCAGGCAGATTGCGGCGGCGACCGAGCAAAGTTGAGACATAACCCTGCACCGTTGCAGTTTTTACTACCTCTTGCATGTAGTTTTTTACACCTGAATATTTTGCCAAATAATTATCAATGTAAACCTTTGCTTCTTTGGTCGTTACGCCTATGTCATCGGCAAGCGAGAACGAGGATATACCATAGACAATGCCGAAGTTTACGGCTTTTGCTCTGAACCTATGAGTCGGAGTTACCTCTTCAAGTGGCAGGTCAAACACTTGCGAAGCTGTTACTGTATGTATGTCCTCGCCGTTTTTGAACGCGTCTATCATCACGGGGTCGTTTGCTATGTGCGAGAGCAGGCGCAGTTCGATTTGTGAATAGTCGGCATCGACCAGCACATTGCCTTCGCCTGCTATGAACATTTTTCTAAGCTCACTGCCACTTTCACGCCTGACAGGAATGTTTTGCAAGTTCGGCTCAGTCGAAGATAGCCGCCCCGTTGCTGTCACTGTCATTTGAAAATGTGTGTGAATCCTACCGTCGGAGGCTATGACCTTAAGAAGACCCTCGGCGTATGTGGACTTTAGCTTTGAGAGTTCCCTATAGTTTTTTATGTATGTGATTATCGGGTGCTTACCCTCAAGCTTGTCAAGTACTTCAACGTTTGTGGAATAGCCTGTTTTTGTTTTCTTGGGCGGTGGGAGATTTAGCTTTTCAAACAACACCACACCGAGTTGCTTGGGTGAGTTTATGTTAAATTCCTCACCTGCGGCATCATAGATACTTGACTCCAGTGATGCGAGCTCTAGTGCCAAGGTTTTTCCGAACTCTATGAGTGCATCTTTGTCCACCAGTACTCCTGCGTACTCCATTTCCGCCAAAACAGTTGCGAGCGGCAGTTCAATCTCATAATACAACTTGCTCAGTTCTTTCTCGCTCAGCATATTTTCCAGTTTTTCTTTTAAAAGAAGTAGTGAAAAAGACTCTTCGGCAATGGCTTTTGAGTTATCGGATTCGGATAACAGAGACATTTGATCGCTCTCCGCACTGCTTGTTTTTGGCGCATAACCACAATAGTTCAGTGAGACATTTGCTATCTCGTAATTTGAGTCGGTGGGAGATATCAGGTAGGCGGCAAGCGCCGTGTCAAATATCCAACCGCCTGTCTCGATACCCCGCTCCAAGCAAGTTCTTATAGTGTCTTTTATGTCATGCCCAACTTTTTTGACCTCGCCCGATAGCAGAACCTTGAGGGGTTGCTCAAAATTGGGAGTATCGTCACGAGTCAGGAGATATAAGCCTGTATTAAGCGCCACAGCCACGCTGTCAAAAAACTCCGGCTCCACTCTTATTGAAACAAAGTCTGCATTTTTTGCCGCATTCATTAAAACGGAAACCTGATCTGGGGTCTCTACGGTAATCGTCTCATGTGTGACGATTGCGGAATTAGCGACCTCACCCCCTGTGATTTCAGGCGGTCTCAGGTTGTATTTGTTTATAAAATTGTTGAAACGCAGGCGAGTGAATAGAGTGTAAAGCTCATCATTGTTTGGCTTTTGGGCTTTACACTCATCTAAGATGAATTCAAGCGGTGCATCTGTGCGTATCTCGGCAAGTTCGTATGAGAGTTTTGCCTTTTCGGCATCGGATTTCAGCTTGTTTCTTACGGGGTCTTTAATTTCAAGAGTTTCGAGATTCTCATAAATTTCAGTTATCCGCCCAAACCTTTGGATAAGATCCATTGCTGTTTTTTCGCCAACCCCTGCAACGCCGGGAATATTGTCGGAAGAATCGCCCATTAACGCCTTTAGGTCAACCATCAGCTCAGGCTGAAAGCCGTATTCCTCCTCAAACACTTCGGGAGTGTAGTTTACTGTCTCGGTTTTGCCGCCCTTAGTTTTGATGTGCTTAACTCTTGTGAGTGGCGTGACCAGTTGCAGTGTATCTTTATCTCCCGTAACTATAACGCACTCGACTTTTTCGGCTTCGCATTTTTTCGCAAGCGTACCGAGCAGGTCGTCCGCTTCCCAACCTGCCGCTTCATAGCGTTTAATGTTCATCGCGTCGAGAACATCCCTCAAAATAGGCATTTGCACAGCAAGATCCTCAGGCATTCCTTTTCTGTGCGCCTTGTATTCGGCGTACAGTTTGTGCCGAAACGTCGGCGTAGGCAGGTCAAACGTGACACAAAGCGCATCAGGAGCTTCTTCGCCAAGGATTCTGCCAAGTATCGCCAGAAAACCGTAAACCCCATTAGTAGGTGTACCATCAGCAGCGTTGAGCGACCGCACTCCAAAAAAAGCCCGATTAACAATGCTGTTTCCATCTATAGCAACAAGTTTCAAATGAAAAGTCCTCCTGAAAATACTCTGCCATAAACTATAACACACTTCATGCCAAAACTCCACACAAAGCTTCAGAAGGGCAGGAGCAAGACACGAAGCGGGTGAGACAGAGGAACCGAACTGTCCCTTGTCTTATCCGAAAATCGCACTCAAAAACTCGTCATTGCGAGCTTGACTGAAAGGCTAATTATTCGTGGGATTGCGGCTCGGAGGCCGCAATGACGTGGTATGTGTGATCGGTAACATACCACACTGCCACACTTAGAACCTAATCTAACACAAGCAACAAAAACAGTTGACAAACACCTAATTAAATGTTATGTTAGACAAACATCATATCGAAACCGAGAAACGATTAGATGTACACAACATAATACAATTAGGAGAAACAAATGAAAAAGTATTTTTTAAAGCACAAAGCCCTACTTGCAATTGTAGTGCTGGCGAACCTAGTATTTGCAGCGGTGGCGGCGTATGCTGCGTTTTTGCTCAGAGATGCGCTCAATGTTGCACTTGAAGCAGATTTGAGCGGATTTCGAGGCGTTATTATCATCTCGGCGATTTACCTGCCACTATTCGCTGTAACACGCTATTTGGTCGAAGTGCTGAGCGCCAAGCTTGCGGGTAAGATTATTCGAGACGTTCGCACAGACGTATTCACGGGAATCATGTCGCAGAGCATGACAAATTTTGGCGCTGTAAACTCCGCCGATTATATCTCGGCACTCAGCAACGACATTGAACTATTTCAGAAAAATTACATTGACCAGATTTTTGCAATCCTCTTCAACTTAATGGTGCCATTTTTTGCAATCGGGATTATGTTCTACTTAAGCCCGATAGTTGCCGGATTTGTCCTGCTGTCACTTTTGTTTTTGGTGGTCATTCCGTCGCTGTTCGGAAAAGGCTTGCAAAAAAGACAAGAAAAACTTTCAGGGCGTTTGTCGTTATTTACGATAAAAAACAAAGATATATTCTCAGGGTTTGAAATAATAAAATCGTATCAAATGTTCAAACAAGCAAACCAAGACTTTAACGAACAAAACAAAGGCGTATTCAAAGCGCAGGTCTCCTTTGACTATTTCAGAGGGATTTCGGTGAGCATTTCGATGTTTCTGGCAATGCTCATGCAGATAGGGACAATTTTAGTTTCAGGCTATCTCATAATTCAAGGGAACTTAACAGGCGGAGCGCTGTTGGGGTTGATACAAGCCAGCGGTCTGGTGTCATCACCTCTGCAAATGCTATCCGAAGCCGCACCAATGATTCAAGGTAGCAAATCAGTGCGAGAGCGGCTCTTAGCACTAGCAGAGGTTGAAGCAAATCAATACGGAACAGAAAACGCATCACTAAACGAGACGATTGAAGTCAAAAACCTAGAATTTACCTACCCCGAACAAGAGCAACCCGTCTTAAAAAACGTGAACTTCACATTTGAGAAAAACAAAAAATACGTCCTGCTAGGCAGGTCGGGCTGTGGAAAAACAACGCTCACAAAAGCGATGGTCGGATATCTAGGTGACTATCAGGGCGAAATATTGTATGACAATAGGGAACTTCACAAGCTCACAGAGGAGAGCGTCGGAAAGTTGTCGTCAATGATTCACCAAAATGTCTATATGTTTGACGAAGATATTGCGAAAAACATTCACTTAAATAAGAGCTATGAGCAATCTGATTTTGACTCGGCGCTCACGAACAGCGGCGTTGCGCTATTTCTCGATGAAGAAAAAACGCTCGAAACACCCGTTGGCGAAAACGGCTCCAACCTCTCAGGCGGTCAACGCCAGAGAATTGCCGTGGCAAGAGCACTCACAAGAAATAAACCGCTGATGATTTTGGACGAGGGAACATCGGCTGTAGACCGTGTGACTGCAAGAGATATCGAAGGGCGCCTGCTCGCAAAAGACGATTTGACGTTGATAACAATAACACATGCTCTTGACGCAGACATGCTTAGCCAGTATGATGAGGTATTATATATGGAAGATGGCGAAATCGTAGAGCATGGCCCTTACGCAAAACTGGTAGAACAAAATGGAGCATTCAGCGAGTTTCTAACCGTTTCGGCTTGAGGGTGTTCTATTGCCGCAGATGATGGGCAATTTGCTAGATTGACAGCAAAGGAGAACCTCTTTTGAAACTGATTATTAAAAATGAATTTGATTCTATTTGGGAAATCATGTGCCTACTCAGCATGTACTACAATCCTGGTGAATTCACAAAAGAAAAGTACGATGCTCGTTACTTAGAGATTGGTATCAGCGAAAGTAAAATTACTCAGGAAGCTTATAGCCTTTGCAGGTCATACATTGATGCATTTAGTCAAAAGGCTTTGGCTCCCGATGAGGGAAGCTTGTTTTTCTCGGGGTTTGCAGACGGTATTTCTTTGCATCTTTTGCTGGGATTAGCTCTCGACCAAAATGAGGAATGGGAAAAAAATCCGAGTGCCGCTTCGGAAGGTGAGGTTTATTCGGCGCTTACAATGATACTTTTTGAACAAGTTCCACAATCTTTTTCGGAAGTGTTTGAACTTTTGCAAGAGATGAAAGTAGAACCGAAGCAGGCATGGCAAATAATGGCTATGCTTAAAAGCCCGAAAGAATATTTGGAAAGGTTTATAAATTTAATTTCGAGCAATGAGCCTGCATACCGTTTTGCGATGGAAACTATCAAAGATGATGTAGAGCTATTACTTGAAAAGTTTGAATCCAGCTGTGAACAACTTATCAAGCTGGATGAAGATAGCGGCTCACCGCTTTTTGCAGACTCACTTCTCCCCACAGACTCAGAAATGACAGTGATTCCAACTATATTGACAGGGCTTGTTTTCTCAGCAAGAAGTGCATATGTAGGACTATATTTTCCTGAAACCTACAAACTAATGGGTCGCTCAGGCGATCATGAAACTGACTTGGTTCCGATATTAAAAGCTCTGGGTGACAGCAGTAAATTTGAAATCCTGAAGGTTCTCTGCAGAGGTCCTAAATACAGCGTAGAACTGGCAAAACACCTAGACATAACCCCCGCAACCGCATCCCACCACATGAACGTACTATTGAGCATGGGGCTTGTAACATTAGAAAAATCCGGTAAAAAAATCTACTACACGCTAAATTCAGCAAAGCTGAAAGCGGTAGTAGAGAGTTTGAATGAGATTTTTGAGTTGTAGGAGTGGTAAGGCAGGGGAGGTTCTGCAATCGCAACAGCAATTTCGTTCGCTTTACTTGCACTGTTTATTACGACTCCCATCACATGGCTAATCGGTGCAGGCATCGCCGTAGCAATCATCTCCTACGCAATTATCCTGCTGACAACAAGACGCATACGAAAAATTTCGGCTTGTGAATTGGTTCGGTAATATTTCAACACGCCTATTGACATTTATGTTGATTATGCATAAAATGGCTATGCTGAATCAGCACATTAGTATTAATTTAACACGAAAGGGAATTGGCATGAAAAAAGATTTACTGAAATTACTTGATGTAAGCGGAGAAGAAATTAAGTTGATTCTGGATACTGCGGATAAGTTAAAAGCAGATTGGAAAGTTGGGAAAAAACACGATTTCCCGGAGGGCAAGACACTTGCGATGATTTTTGCAAAAAGCTCAACTCGCACTCGCGTATCATTTGAAGTCGGAATGACGCATTTGGGCGGACACGCAATCTTCCTCTCAAACGCAGACAGCCAACTTGGGCGCGGCGAGCCAATCGCTGACACTGCGAGAGTTCTCAGCAGATATTGCGATTGCATAATGATAAGAACCTTCGATCAAGAGGACGTGGAAGAACTCGCAAAATACTCAACAGTTCCAGTAATCAACGGCTTGACAGACTTTTCTCACCCATGTCAAATACTCGCTGATATAATGACAATACGCGAGCATAAAGGCAAGCTTGAAGGTCTTAAAGCGTGTTGGATTGGCGATGGCAATAATGTGGCAAACTCGATGATAGTAGGTTGCCTAAAATGTGGAATGGATGTAAGTGTCGCATGTCCTGAGGGCTACAGACCCGATAAACAAGTTTTAGATTTCGCGAGCAGCTTCACAGGCGCAAAGTTCGAGTTGACTGACGACCCAAAAGTGGCGGCAAAAGGTGCAGATGTCATATTCACAGATGTTTGGACTTCAATGGGTCAAGAAGAAGAAACCGAAAAAAGAATGAAAGCCTTCGCAGGTTATCTGATAGATGACAGCATAATGGCAATCGCAAATCCGGGCTGCATGGTTCAACACTGCTTGCCTGCACACAAAGGCGAAGAAATCACAGAAAAAGTTTTTGAAGAACACGCCGAAGAAATCTTCGATGAAGCAGAAAACCGCCTACACGCCCAAAAGGCACTGATGTACCTGCTGATGAAACAAAACATGGCGAAATAGCTGTGTGAGATACAACTAATTGCGAAGAGAGACAACCCCCGCTACGGGGGTTGTTATTGCAAATAAAATATCGGAGGGTATTATGAACTTACTTATAATTTCGGGTACACCAAAAACTGACGGCGTGACCTACTCATTTGTCGAGACCGCAGAAAAAGCGGCGAAGCAATTGGGCGTTGAAGCTGAAGTTCTGAGGCTTTCGGGGCTGAATCTGTCAAAATGTAGAATGTGCGACGATGGATGGGGAGTTTGCTTCAAAGACCACTACTGCATTTTTGGAGACAAAGATGGGTTTAACGAACTTTTGAAAAAGGTTGATGCCGCTGATGCGTACATATACATAACTCCTGTATACTGGGGTGAAGTCAGTGAGGAAATGAAGATTTTCATAGATAAGCTTCGCCGCTGTGAAGCGACAAAACAGTGGGACAGCAGAGATGAGCAAGTTTCATTTCATAAAGGCAAGCCGAGCATCGCCGTTGCCGTTGCAGGTGGTGGAGGTGGCGGAATTATCAGTACTTTTGCAGATTTTGAGCGGGCGATTTCGCAAATGGGTGGTGATGAATGGCCAAGAGAGAGCTCGGGAATGTTTGACTGGATAGCAGTAAACCGTTGGAATCAGGACTACAAACGAGAAGCACTCAGTGCAGCGATAAAGGCAATGGTAAACCATAAACGCCACCCCAAGATTGTAGATGTTTCAACGAGAGATGACTATGAACTACTGCTCATTTTTGACAACGGTGAAAAGAGAATTTTTGACGTAAAACCCTATTTGAGCAGAAAACCCCATAGCGAACTTAAAGATTTAGAACTGTTTAAACAAGCAAAGATTTCGGGCTTCAAAATAGAATGGCGCCCAAGACTGGATATTGACACCTACGCGATGTATGAAGAAAGTAAGGCTTTATGAGGCAAGACAGATGAACCACAGAATGTGCCAAATGCGGTGTATGTTATAGACGGGGGTCTCGAACAATCCCCTAGCTGCTACTGTATGTTTATTGATTAAGGACATGATCTCCGGTCATGTCTTTTTTTGATTTAAGTCAAAAAGTGTTATCAGATTATTTACAGTATTTTTAATGAAATATGCGATAGTTATTGTAAACTAAGCGCAAAGCGACCGAAGTTATTGGGCGCAGATTCTAAGGAGGGACTATCAAATGAACAAAATTAATTGGACTAAGTTGGACTTTATAGCACTGGTTTTGATTCCGGTGCAGTTTCTTGTGTCGTGGGTTCTTGTAGTTATGCAGGTACCACATACTCAAAACATTGTATCGATTGTAATATTTGCTATTGGATTATTGTCCGTGTGCATACTTTCAAAAATCTATGGCACAGTATTAAAAAATGACTGGGTGAATTATCGCAAAAAAATCTGGTTGAAAATTTTAATTTCAATAGTAGGTGCAGGCTGTATTATTGCTATACTGCAGGGTGTTAGATTGCTGATGGCGCCATTTATGCCCGTTGCATTAAGTTCAGGTGTTAGCGAAAGTGACGCTATTTCGGCACCTTTTGCAATAACTCTTATTGCTGCAGTAATGCCGTTAATTAATGCATATCAAGAAGAAATTATTTTTCGCCATGTACTATTTTATAAGCTGCGGGGAGCTTGGTACGTATCGGCCTTTTTCTTTTTTGCGTCGGCGTTTTTGTTCGGAATTGTTCATCTGAATAATTTTGATGGTAATTTTATTCGTACCATTCCTTACATGGTTATAGCTATGTGTTTTAATTTGGTTTATTTGTTTACAAAAAATATTTGGTATAGCATAGGGATACATCTTGCTTTCAACTTTCTGATGGCGTTTGTCCCGGCACTCTTTATGCTTGTAATGCAGAGGTTAATAATATAATCGACACTTCTCCCCGCACCTCACCCATAAGCCACCAACGGTAGCAGTAAGTATGCATCTCCCTCGTCAGCCTGATTTTGCAAAATCGCAAAAACCCACCACCGGTCATTTTCGTCTAAAAATGAAATCCCGCTCCAAGGCATCGTGCCGACACTCACATACGATGTAATGATAAAAGCCTCGCTCGGCAAAAAAGTATCGACAAAACCAAAGGCATCCTCAAGGAAAAACACGATTCGGTCGCCTGCTGCGTCGTTGGTAATATTGACAACTGCAAACTCATGCAAAGGAACTGATGCTCGAATCATCAGTGTATCTGTGTTTTCAAAATCACCGCTCCCGCGTAGCTCGTCATAGTCAAGCATATGCAGAAACGTGATATCTTCGAGTTCCTCCGGATCTTCGCCATGCTCTAGGCGAGTGATTGCAAGCCCAAGAGCAGTCGCATTAACGCTATGATCTAAGAGAAAGCCATGAGTAAAATTGATATCGTAGGGAACATCGCCGAAATCAGTTTCAGTGTCCTCAGGGTCGTTTTCGGGAGGTTGCGGAGAACTTTCGGGCAAATCAGGTTCCTCAGAATCCGAGGACTCTCCGGAATCTGACGACTCCTCATCAGCAGGTGATACACCCTCATCTTCGCTCGGGGGGCTCGGCTCATCTTCAGTTGGCGACGGTTCTTCGGCAATAGAAGGAATGTCGTCTTGCGGCTCTTCAAACGGCTCATCGGCTGTAGCGCACGCCGTAAGTGTGAAAACTAAAACAAGCGCAAACAGCAAAACTAAAAACTTTTTCATTTGTAACCCTCCAATGTCATTTAAAAAGGATAACTAAATTATATACCCTTCACATTACTACAGACGAAAATTATTCGTTTTTGTTCCACAACATCAGAATATCACATTTTATATAAAATGCAAATTGTTTTTCTGATAAAGTGTGATATACTGTTTGAAAAAACTCAAGGGGGGTATTTTATGGAAACGATTAGAAAACTTGTCAAAGTGTCCGACATGTCAAGAGAATGGTGGGACGATTTATACTCCAGATGCCGCGACATCATAGCAAGACCGGGGGTATATGCCGACTCTTGCAGGGGGAGAATACTTGCATCCATGTTCTATGAGCCGAGTACGCGCACAAATTTCTCGTTTCAAGCGGCGGCACAAAGGCTGGGGGCGGGTGTTTTCGGGTTTTCCGACCCTGTCGGCACATCTGCATCAAAAGGGGAAACACTTGCAGACACAATTAGAATGACAGCGGCATATTCGTCAACAATTGTCATACGAAGCCCGCAGGAAGGCTCGGCAACTGCATCTGCACTGTACTCTGAGGTTCCCGTTATAAACGCAGGCGACGGAGGCCACTCGCACCCAACGCAGACTTTGACCGACCTCACAACCATTGCTCAAAAGCGGGGTAAAATTGGCAATATTCGCATTGGACTTTGTGGCGACCTCAAGCATGGGCGTACCGTACACTCGCTTGCCGAAGCTATGGAGATGTTTGAAGGTGTGAGCTTCTATCTGATATCGCCCAAGGAACTCAGCTTCCCCGACTATGTGCTCGACCGCATGAATCAAGTTGGGCAAAAATACGAGACATCAGAATCGCTCGCCGATGTGATACCTGAGCTTGATGTTCTGTATATGACACGCATTCAGCGTGAAAGATTCAAAGATGCAGGCGAATACAGGCGTTTAAAAGATATATACATACTCACAAAAAAGCTACTTGAAAGTGCTAAAAAAGACATGCAAATAATGCACCCGCTGCCAAGAGTTGACGAGATTTCGACCGACGTGGACACCGACCCGCGAGCGGCATATTTTGAGCAAGCCCGATACGGTATGCTCATTCGCATGGCGCTACTCCTTGAATTTATGCACCTGCCGAGAGCACTCCCACCCGTGACAGAAAATGACCCCGCCGCGCCCGTTGGCGAATGCACAAACGCAGGCTGCATAACACAATCAGACAGATACCTACCACGCCTAGTCTCCCGCAGTGGCCCCGACCGCTGTGGATACTGCGACAAAAAAGTCACAACGATGTTGCTGTAGATACAAAAACGAAGGATACTGAATAGTCACAAGCGAAGTAATAGTATGGACGAAATAAAATTTGCTGAAATTGAAATAACTGCACCCGCTGAGCGCCCATCGCAGGGTGAAACGGCGGTGCAGTTTTTTCGAGCCGCTTCACAGACAGAGCCACTGCCACAGAGGGAGATAGACCCAATTCGTGAGAAATTTCATGAAATGCGTAAATTATCGTCGCAAAAACCGTTCGCTCGCACCGATGCAGAACTTTTTTACAAACAGGCAAAGTTTATGGAAGACTTCACAGATGACTATTCGGGGAATTTAGGCATAAGCATGTATTATCCTTACTATCAGCACATGGGGTATGAAAATCTGCGCACATATTTTACGTGGCGAACAAAAGCAAGAGACGGCGAACTCCGACCGACCTCAACATCATACATCTTCCTTTACATATACGAACTGCTCTCAGGTATTGGTGTAAGCGACCCCGCAGACGGACTAAGGCGACTTCTCAATGTCCGAGAAACCTACTCGACAACCCACATTTCCATAGAAAAATACATGCCGATGTGGCTCAAAGACTACCATGTTTTTTACGAGCTGCCCCATAGCTTTTTTGAATTCGTGGAAATGTACGGCCTGGAAAAATATTACTCGGTTACGTTGCTTCTCAGTGGAAAATCAAAAAATCGCCTAGACCTACTCAAAGGCATATCTGCATATGATGTAACTAAATCAAAATTTTTAGCTGACGGTCACAAGGAACTCTATTCAAACTGCCTGCAAGCTGTGTTAGATGCTGTAGAAACTCTCTGCGCAAAAAACAATCACAGTCTAATGTCGCTCTTTGTCTACAACACGAGCAAAAAAACTGTGTGGCGACCGTTCAAAAATGCCCTATTCGGATCAGATGCTCCGCAGGCAGACCGAGAGGTTTTGCTTTCAGATTACGAGCAATATGCATGCAAAAACGGAGCATGGTCTGTGATTTTGCCTATTTTCTTTTCAAGTCAAAAGGAGTTTGTTGGTTATCTGCTAAAGAAAACGGAGAGTTGTCTGCGAAACGCCGTTAATTATAAATTTAAGCTGATAGCAGAGACAAAAGTGGGCAACAAAGGCTTCATGGAGCTGTCCCGCATATCGTCGAAAAAATCGGAATTCGACAAGGTAATAGAACAAGCAGTAGCACAGTTCTACAAAGAATCCACACGCACAGTGGTAACAGTAAATCACAAAAACCTATCAAAAATCCGAGAAGAAGCACTGGAGACACAGGAACAACTGATAGTAGAGGACGATGACAATCGTCCCGAACCCGACAATCAACCGCAAATATCACTACAGGCGCAAACCCCTGCAGAGGACGATAGCAATCGTCCCGCCCGGAGCGATTATTCACCACTCCCAATTTCCGAACCTTTCCCCGAACCCGAAAACGGGTGGACAACTCTAAAAAACGCACTGACACAAACAGAGCTAAAAGCCCTATCCATAGTACTGCAAGACAGCACAGGAGTAAAAGCATTTGCAGACGAATGCGGCATAATGCTAGAAGTCCTCGCAGACAGCATAAACGAAAAAGCCACCGACCACATAGGCGATGGCATTTTAGAAGTAACAGACAGCGTGATGGTTTATGATGAGTACACGAAAGACGTTGAGAGCATGATTGAGAGCTAGGATATCACTGGTTGCTATTGCCGTAGAGGATTTGAATTAATCACCCACCCAAAACCTGAACAAAAAACCGTCGCGTCCTCGGTGCATCAAATTCACAGAAATAGACGCTCTGCCATGTTCCCAAGACAGGCTTGCCGTCTGCTACAATCACCGTTTCACTCGAGCCAACCGTTGACGCTTTGAGGTGTGCGGTGCTGTTTCCTTCGAAATGGCGAAATTCCGAGCGGTCGGGATATGCCTTTGCTAAGCCGAGTAATAAATCATGCACCACATCGGGGTCGGCGTTTTCATTTATTGTGATTCCCGCCGTTGTGTGCGGGCAAAATACTACGGCAATGCCATCTTTTACGCCACTGGCGGAGATAGCTTGCCGAATTTGGCTTGTAATGTTGTAAAAATCCTCTCGTGGTGTAGATAAGTTAAATTCTTGAAGCATGGTTTTAGACTCCTTTTTAATTTACTTAATTTGCAGCTATCCGATACCCTTGTCATTCTGCGCGAAGTCGTAGAATCCGGCAATGAACAAATCTTGTCAGTTCAACATAAGTCATTCAGTGAATTTTGTCAATACCATTCAGTGAAATTCGCCACATCCATTCAGTGCTTTTTCTAATTTATTGCATCTATAATTTCCACAAATTTGTCACAAGACAGAAAAAAAGGTTGAATTATAGTCACAAATCGTTATAATCATGAGTAGACTTCAATAATATTAAAAGGAATGGTCATTAATATGTTGACAAAAGCGCGTGTTTTATTTGCACACACATATTTTTTATTGCTGGCTTTAACGGCCGTTGTTGTTGGGATTAACTTGTTTTTTGGTTGGTCTGCTGCATTTTATTTACCGTTTATTATCGGTGGCGCAGGCTCGCTTGTTTTGTATATATTTATGATGTCAACTCATAAAAACTCCTCGGCACAAGATGCGAAACAGCACAGAATAAAGGCGAAAATTATTTGCCATGCCTTCTGTGCTTCGGCCTATATAATTGGTGCGTTTCTTTTGTTGGTTTTCTACAACACAAACTTTTTTGCGGCTTGGTCATTTCACGTATGGATTATCCCCGTACTCATTGTTAGTGCCGGATTTACAAGAGAATTTGGACTTATGATACTACTGCTTTGCGGTGTATTCGCGGCACTGTTCGTACTTAATCTAAACGGCTTGCTTGGACGTTCGGTAACTGCTATCGGCATGGGAAGCTTTTGGGGATTTTCATTCTATTTTCTTCTGGTTTTTCTGAGCGATATCATTGAAAATAGAAGGCAGCGTTTACAAATTGAGGGGTAAGGCTGTTTTATAACTTATAACATAGCTGAAAGAGAAGGTCATAAACATGGGATTATTCAAAAGCTCCAGTATTAAAAAAAGATTATATTTGTCCTTTGCATGTATGTGGGCAATTATGATTTTCTTTGCATTTTTCAGGGGGCAACAACTCAATGCAGTAATGAACAGATACAACCACGCCATGGAAACACTAAACATTCAGCAACAATACATTGGAAATATTGTGACAGAACTAAACATGCTTAGGTTCAATGATTTAATTGTAGGTGCATTTAGTGATTACCCTGAGTTATATCAGCGCATTAACCCCCTCTTAGTAGACAGGGAAACTAATATTTCATCATTGCATCAGGCTCTGTATCACTATCGAAGCGCAGTTGTAGCAGATGGCATATTAACCGCAGAGGACGCAGAAATCCATGTAGCTATTTTGTATGATATGATAAACACTCTATATAACTACTACATTCCATCGGGTGATGCGATGGTAGCCGCTATAGAGATGGAAGATGCAGATAAGTTTGCAGATGCTCTTTACGTGAATTTTTCTCTTGGATACAGCTTGACTCGCATGGCTTGGGAGCTTAGAGACAGAACATTTGTGTTTGTAACATATGTGACAGAAACAATGCATTACTACGACCAAATTGAGGACAGGATATTTAACGTAGCCACGGTGATTGGTATTTCCATTGCCATTTTGCTTGCCGTATTATTGGCACACACAATACAAAAGCCCATCTCCGAGCTAAAGGCGGCAATGGCAGAAGTGACATCAGGCAATATGACACATCCTATCCGAATGGAATATAACGACGATATCGGGAGGCTATCTCACGATATTGCCGACATGGTTGAATCTGTCTCTAAAATGATTGACACCGCCGCCGCACAGAAGTATCGCATTGAGCAGCAGGAAATTTACGAAGCGCAAATCCAAAAAGCGCTTAAAGAAGCAAAAGCGGCATCGGAGGCGAAAACAAGCTTTATCGCCAATACCAGCCATGAGATACGAACACCCATGAACAGCATCATAGGTTACTGCGAGCTTGCTATGGATGACGATATCCCCGATAAATCAAAAGAATACTTAAATAATGTTTTAACAAACGCAAAATGGCTCTTGACCATAATCAATGACATAATGGATTTTTCAAAGATAGAAGCGGGGAAAACAGAACTTGATACCATAGCTTTTGACATAAACTCGGTAATAGAGGACGGACGTACCGCTGTTGCCCATGAAGTGGAGAAAAAAAGATTAAAGCTAAACATCGATATAAACACTCCCGCCAAAAAGGTACTTGTGGGAGACCGTGTCAAGCTGACGCAAATATGCATGAATCTACTGTCAAACTCCGTAAAATTTACCGATTCAGGTTTTGTAAGTTGCGTGGTCACTACTGCCGAGCAAGACGAAAAAACCTGCAAGCTGAAATTTGAGTTTTACGATACAGGCATAGGCATGACCGAAGATCAGATTGAAAAAGTGTTCGACCCATTTGTGCAAGCAAACGCAAGCACCACCCGCAGGTTCGGCGGAACAGGGCTTGGACTTTCCATTGCGGCAAACTATATTCGTGCGATGGGTGGCAAGTTAGAAGTGCAAAGCGTTTTGAACGGAGGCAGTAAATTCTTCTTTCAGTTACCATTTGAACTAGCTGATAATATCGGAAGTATGCCGGAAAAAACCAACGTGATTGCAAAACCGGAGTTTGATAACGAAGAAATACTGGTGGTTGAAGATAACGAAATGAACCAAGGCGTGATGTGTGAGCACCTAAAGCGAGTTAGGCTAACCCCTATAATTGCCGTGAACGGTGAAGTCGCCGTAGATATGGTCCGAAACAGGAAAGAAACGGGGAAACCACCGTTTTATTTGATATTTATGGATTTGCATATGCCTGTAATGGACGGCATAGAAGCGACATCACGTATCAGGGATTTAGACGTAGCCACGCCAATTATAGCAACCACTGCGACAATGCTTAATGAAGCAGGCGAAGCATTCGGAAGCAACACGATGGACGGCTACATAACCAAGCCATTTACGACAGGTGAACTTTACAAGATTCTTCTAAAATTTCTCAGTCCTGTATCAAACACCGAAACACTTATTGACGAAGGAGAAAACGGGCAAAAGACATTAAACCTAAAGCGTATGTTCTTGAAGCAAAATCATGATATTTTAAGTAAAATTACTGAAGCTATCGAAATCGGCGACTTAGTTGTTGCCCACCGCCTAGCTCACAGCCTAAAAGGCAACGCAGGGCTTATAGGCGAAACACGGCTGCAATCGGTGGCGGGCGAAATTGAAGAGTGCCTGACAAATCAGCCACCCTCAAGGGAGTTGCTAGATGAACTTAAGGTCGAGCTTAAGCCCGTGATTGAGAAAATTTCAGAGTTAGTTGAAAGTGTGAAATCTCAAACAGAAGTAGCTGAAGTCAGGAAAGAGGATGCCATGCAGACACTTGACGAACTGGAAGCTTTAGTGAGCAATCACGACGCAAAGGTCATAGACTATATTGACAAACTAAGAGGAATTCCCGAAGCCGAAACGCTCATAGAACAACTTGAAAACTTCGACATAAAAGAAGCATCGTTTACATTATCGACCCTAAAGAGCAAGCTTTCAAACAGCTGATAAGTTGGAATATCCCACAACCTCACCAACGCCCCTCCTGTGTATACAAGTTTGCCCTCTCATCTGCACGCTTGACCAGCTTCTTGTCAAAGCCCATGCCAGCAAGCAGTTTTATAGCATTTCGAGTGGTAGCAGGTCCGCCCTTTAATAGATAGTCAAACAGGACTTCGCCATCGTCGGTGACAGTTTCTTCAAAATGCAACATTTTATAGTTAGACTCCAGTAGGCTAGTCAACTCAATATCATGAGTCGCCGCAAGACATATTGCGTTCTTATCGGAGAGATGTCTAAGAAGTTCGCTCGATGCGGCTATTCGCTCAACCGTGTTTGTTCCACGGAGAACCTCGTCGATAACACACAGCAGAGGTTGCTTCGAAGAGTCCGCTTCGACAATTCGCTTCAGCGACTTTATTTCCGAGATAAAATAACTCTCTCCGGCAAGAATATTGTCGGTGATTGCCATTGACGAATATATGCGAAAGGCTGACGCCGTAAAACTTTCGCCCAGCACAGTACATATGCTCTGTGCGAAAATTGCGTTGATTACGACGGTTTTCAAAAAAGTCGATTTACCTGATGCGTTGGAACCTGTGAGCAAGACAGAGCTTGTAATATCGAAATCGTTTGGCACAGCACCTTCCACAAGTGGGTGAATAAGTGCCGTTCCCACAATATGAATCTTAGAGCCTGCACTTGCCGGTGTTTCTTCTTTGGGCGCAATATTAAAACTTATCTCAGGAATCGCATAATTACCCAAATTTTTCCGATACGACGCAACGGCTATCGCCGAATCAAGTTGCCCCAGTTGCTCATGTATGTGAAATATGTCAGCATGGTGCTTTCCAAGCAGATTTTTCATAAGCTCAAAACCTATCAGGTCAAGCAAAATAAAACTATTAATTAGCTCCGCAATCTCACCCAGCGAATTTTTTGAGGGAATAAATCCAAGGCGCAAAATTGGTTTGAGCCTTTTCATCGCTTCGCGCATTGTTCGGTGGTACTCTGTAAAGCCTTGATATGAGAGCTTATTTATCTTTTTCGCCGCATAAACCATTGCGACTGAATAGTTGACGGTTGCAAGCTCGCGGGAATTTCTACTTGCCATGATATTGTGATAAACAGGAATAAAAACGAATAAAACCACAAGCAGCGGCACAAAAGCAAATGTAAATATCAAGCTCACTGCACTCGTTATCAGTGAAATAACGAGTGCAATATAGATGAACATCTGCCTCAGTCCGTGGGCAGCGGGGCTAAACACCTCGGTGGTGTTTGCCTGACGGCTTCTGCCAAGTTGCATTAAAATAATTTGTAGTTTCAGTCGAAGCTCCGGGTCTTTTTCCATGATTTCGATAAGCTTTGCACGTTTTTCGTACTCTGATTTATGCAGCGTCGGGCTTCGGAGCAAATAATACAAATATTGCTCACCTGAAGTACTGAGTCCTTGGTTTATACGTTTGAATATCTCATCACCCGCAAGGTCATTCCAAGTGGTATCGTCAACGAGAAACTCATCTAAATCGTTTTGCTCACGATAGTTGAAATACGACTTAATTCCCCGCATATCGCCATCGAAGTAGTGTATGTCAGGTTTTTTGCCATAGTTTTCCCGCATCTGTTTCTTCTGTCTGTTAAACCACATAGTCTGTCAGTCCCCTGCCTAATTACACCTAATCGATAGCCGTCTCTAATGCCTTCACAGTCAATGCAATGCAGTCCTCAATGTCGGACAGTGCGCACATCTCGTTTGATGTGTGGATATGTCTGGTGGCGAGCGAAATAACGCCCGAAGGAACACCGCCGCGAGTTACGTGGATTGCGCCTGAATCGGTTCCGCCCATTTCAAGTATCTCATACTGATACTTGATTTTTGCTTTTTCGGCACATTTTTCAAGATGCTCGATAATTTTCGGGTGGCAGAGCAAAGAGCGATCCTTTAGTTTTATTGCCGCACCGCCGTACATTTTTGAGGGGAGCGGTCTTATCTTCGGAGTGTCCGCAGAGATAGTTACATCAAATGAGAGTCCATAATCAGGGTCAACGGAATATGCCGAAGTAGTCGCGCCGCGCAGACCAACTTCCTCTTGTGAGGTGAACACAAAATAGAGGTCAAAAGCGGGCTTTTTCAGCCTTTTCAGAGCTTCAATCATTATAAAGCAACCGATTCTATCATCAAGCGCAGGAGAGATAAATGTAGCACCGTTTTCAGCAGGCGGATTTGCATAAACGCAAACGTCACCAACTTTTACAAGCTTTTTAGCCTCTTCTTCATTTTCAGCTCCGATGTCGATGTAGAGTTTATCGAGAGCCATATCCTTTTGGTTGTCAAGGCGCTCGCACCCCACAACCCCCAGTAGTCCACTCGGAAAAACAAAACGCTGCGCAAGTAAAACTACGTGGTTAAATCCACCGATTGTGGCAAAACGCAGGAAACCCTCTTTGTCTATATGCGTGATCATAAGACCAATTTGGTCCATATGCCCGGCGAGCATCATTTTTTTGCCCGGACCTTTTCTGTGGGCGATGAGATTGCCGAGCGCATCATTTCGGCAACTATCCACAAAGGGTTTCACTTCCTTTTCAATAATTTTGCTTATTGACTGCTCGTGCCCGGAAACACCGTTTGCGGCACACATCTTTTTTAATAGTTCTATGTTCATTACTTCACTGCTCCTTTTAAAATAAAGGCTTTTACAAGCTTAATCAGATTTTCATAATCGCTATTATGCATCACCGAGACAGGTGAATGGATATATCTGCACGGAACGGCAACACCAATGCACGGAATGCCCTCTCCGCCCAAGTGATAACTGCCCGAGTCGGTTCCACCCATTCCTGAGCGACGAAGCTGGTATGGAATGCCCTCGGCTATTGCTACCTTTTCTATTGCCTCAACATATTTCTTCTGATATACAGATGTATTATCAAGAAGTGAAAGACAAGGTCCGGCACCTAATGTAGTGACATGCTTATCTTCGTCAATACCCTCCATATCCGCACAAATTGTGCCCTCGATATTTACAAGAATATCCGCTTTAAAAGTTTTCGACAAAACAGCCGAACCTTTCAGACCGACTTCCTCCTGAACACAGAAAATTCCTGTGACATCATACGGGAGATCTGATTTAAGCACTTCAATTATAGCGGCACAGCCAACCCTGTCATCGAGAGCTTTCGCCTTAACCTTGTTATCTCCAAACCGAGTAAACTCGCTTGAAAATGCGACAAAATCACCGATGTTCACAAGCTTTTCAGCCTGTTCTCTAGTGTCACAGCCAATGTCCACATACATAGCGTCAATCTCGTAAACATTCTTACGCTCAGCGTCTTTTTGCAGATGTATGGGTTTATTGCCAACCACACCCGGAATCTTGTCTTTACCAACAAGAACATGCATAGACGGGAGAATCCGCCCATCCACACCCCATGATGCGAACTTTAACATGCCGCCTTTATCTATGCCCTTTATGCAAAGGCCAACTTCATCCATATGTGCGCTGAGTGCAATATGAGGGCTTTTCTTTTTGCCTTTCTTAAAGGCAATCAAATTACCGATACGGTCTACTTTCAGGCTATCAACATGACCCTCAAGCTCTTCTTTGATAATATCTCTGACCTCATCTTCAAGACCGGGCAGACCGCAGGCTGTTGTTAATTTTTCCAGAAGCATTCTTCATCCTCCTTATCACAATCATTTAGGCTGATGATGAAGTCGGACATGAGTTTTCCTGTCATTTCAACATCGTTTATATTGAGAGTTTCAACGGTTGAATGCATATATTTGAGAGGAATGCCGAGAACACCCGTGTAAACTCCCCCGGGAGACAAATGAATTACGTCCGCATCTGTGCCTGTGCGTGTTGGATCAACTGAAATCTGATAGGGGATTTTATTTTTCGAAGCGACACCTTTGAGCTCGCTGAAGAGTTTTCTGCTTGCCGCAGGGCCGATTACGATTGCAGGGCCCTTGCCGAGCTCAAATGACTCATACTCAGTGAGCCCTTCGGTGCGGCCGAACGTGACATCAACAGCCACTCCAATATCTGGCTTGATGGTATATGTCGCAGTCTTTCCACCTCTACAGCCGACTTCTTCTTGAGCAGAAGCGACAAAATAGACATCAGCCGTATGATTGAAATCCTTTAAATTTTTTGCTGCGCAGTAGATTGCCGCTACACCTGCAAGATTATCAAGCGATCTGCCCGCCAACTTTCCGTTTTGCAGTTCCGTGACACCTTGCTTAAACGTTATGATATTTCCGGGTTTTATGAGCTTTGAAAGCTCGTCTTTACTGTAACCTGTATCAATAATAATATCATGCATTTCGATGGCTTTCTTTTGTTCCTCAGGAGGAGTGAGGTGGGGCGGCTTTATTCCGATAACTCCATAGACCTTTTCCTTGCCGTGGATAATGACTTCCTGTGCAAGAATGTTGCGAGGGTCAACTCCGCCGATTGTGGCGAATCTCACAAATCCGCCATCGCAGATAACACTTGTCATCATGCCAATTTCGTCCATGTGAGCCATGAACATAACCTTAGGGCCGCCGCCCGTCCCTTTTCTCAACGCAATAAGACTGCCGAACTTATCCACAGACACCTCGGCAAACTCAGAAAAAACGTCGGTCAAAACAGTAACCAACTCGCCCTCGTACCCCGAAACATGAGGCACGTCGTTCATTCGGGCAAATAACTCCGTAAGTTTCAAGTCACACCTACTTTCTTTGTTTATTTGGATAGTAAATAGTATATCATAGCAGGGAGTAATTAATCAAAGAAAACTTTTAACTTTTGGGAATGTGAGGAATTTTAGTTAGTTCAGCGTTGTATGTAAACTAAAATCTTTAAAGTTGATAAAATTATTGTCTATTTCTTCTAAGAGATGCTTGACTGAGAATATTAAATATGCTATATTTAACAACAAAGCAACAAATATTACGTATTTATTATACAATAATATGTTGAAAATGTATATACTTCAACCAAAAAGTATAGAGACCTGAAGGATATAGCGATAATTTAAAGGCAAGTAATGCAAAAATCCGGAAACTACCTCGCAACGTCAATCGGTGCTGCAGAAGCAGCTCGTGGCGATATGGTTACTAAAAAGTATCCAAAAAAAATATGGAGGTATCCCAGATGAAAAAACGCATTTTAGCCATCGCACTTGTAGCAGTCATATGTATTGCGTTGATTGCCGCTTGCGCCCCTGCTACAGAAGACCCCCCTGTTGATGTTCCCACCGAACAGGAAGCCACACCGGCTCCGCAGCCGACAGAACCGACGGAACCGGCAGAGCCGCCCGATCCCGATGCTATCGACAGATCACAATTTGCACGCGAACCATTCGTTCCGCCTACAGCCATTTCCACAGAGCTTCCGCGCAACGAAACTGTTTTCCATTTTGGTCACCAGTGGGGACCATCCAACGGTTGGAACCCGTTTTCCGATGAAATGAACAACCCGCTTGCAATTGAGCAAGTCAGTGCCGGAGCGCGAGTACCGATGTTTGAAACCCCATTTATGTATAACTTCCTCGACGGCTCTTTCGTTCCGCTTCTGGCAATTGGTCCTCCGCGCTGGAACGACGACCTCACAAGACTTGAGTACAGCATCAACCCCGCTGCTTTTTGGAGTGATGGCACACCGGTAACAGCATGGGATGCTGAGTTTACATTCTATGTAAACAACACCTATACTCCCGCACCCAGCCCGTTCATCGACAGGGTTGTAGCAGTAGATGAGTTGACAGTTGCGATATACGCAACAGTAAACGCAGCAGGACAACCACTAAACCCACTCATGTTAGACCAATTTATCATTGAAGAATATGTCTTGCAGCAAGCATGGCTGGAGCAACTCGTAGAGCGCAACAACGGAGACATCGGCGCTATGCAAGCAGATCCCGGCGATGATGTCGTATGGTCAGGACCCTACACCAAGTATTTCACTAACGACGAACTCACTGTTCTCATTCGTGATGACGGCTACTGGGGACAACATGAGAGCATGTGGGGACAACTGCCTGTTCCAAGATTCCTTGCTCACCCGATTCTTGAAGATAATGATGCAGGGCTTGCAGCAATGATGGCGGGCATGGTAGATGTCAGCCAGATGTTTATCCCGAATGTACAAAACTTATGGGAAGTGGAAGGTCTCCCGATTTCCACATTTATGGACTCTCCTCCATACGGTGTAACAGTCAATATGCCCACAGCATGGTTTAACATGCACAGCGACAAACCCGGAATAGACAATGCTGATTTCCGCAGAGCCATAGCAATGGCTGTTGATTATGACCTTATCATCGCAAACGCAATGACCAACCAAAGCCCAAGCTTTGCTGAAGTTCCGCGTTCGCTCATGAACCCGACCGCCGGCGAGCAGGCACTGTTTGACAGTGCTCGTGTCGCACCATATCAATGGGATTATCAAATGCCCAATGTAAACGATCGAATTGAAGCGGCAAATGAACTTCTTGATCAAGCAGGTTTCCCAAGAGGCGCAGGCGGTTGGCGCACCTATAATGGTGAAAGACTTCCCGCATATATCGCTTCAGTACCTTTTGGCTGGTCAGACTGGGAAGCTGCAATGGAGATAGTTGCCGCGGCAGGCGAAGCCATAGGTATTGAAATTGTGACCCAATTCGACGACTGGTCAATCTACCAAACATTTGTCACGGCGGCTGTTCATACGGAGTATGACATCTTTATGATGTGGACAGCTTCCGCATCACCGACTGCACCGTGGGAACGCGCATTCAACCTGATGAGCTCTACCCATGTTGGTAACGATCACAACTGGTCAGGAAACTGGGGTGCATGGACAAATGACCGTGCAGACGAAATTCTTTCGCTCATACCCGTTACCACCAACCAAGCGGTTCTTGTTGACCTATGGACAGAGCTTGTTATACTGTACCTCACAGAGGTTCCTTCATTCTCGCTCATGTACCGCCCCGACCAGTTCCATGCAGTTAGCGAAGCTGTCTGGACAGGTTGGACAGAATACGGTGATGGCCGCAACGTTCCCCCCGCAAATGCACTAAACGGGTTTGCTATAGCAGACAAATTCAACATTAGACTGGTAGGCTAACATCTATCTCGCCGGAAGGCGGTCATTGGCTTGCATAATGACCGCCTTCCATAATTTATGCCACATAAGGGGGACTTGCATATGAGCGAGCCGGTAAAAAATACCGACGATAAAAAATCCGATGATTTTGAGACTCCGGAAGATTCGGGCAACACCGATAATCCAAATAATTCAGGAAGTGAAGACGATGCATCGACTTCATTGTGGGAGAGATTCAGAAGAAACGGTTACACAAGATATTATACCAAGAGAACCATTTGGTTTCTCGTTACACTGGTTTCAGCGGCTATTTTGAATTTTATCTTGCCTAGGCTAATGCCGGGCGACCCTCTTGCTGCGATTATGCAGAGAGTTGCAGTTGGGCTCCATGATGCCGAGCAAGTTCGTGCTATTTACTACCATTACCTACAGCTTTTTGGTCTTGACAGACCTATTATAGAACAGTTTTTTATCTACTTCGGGAATTTGTTCCGCGGTGATTTAGGCTTGTCATTTTCACGTTTTCCCAGACCTGTTTCGGATATTATCGCAAGTGCTGTGCCTTGGACAATTGGACTACAGCTACCTGCAATCCTAACGGGATGGGTAATTGGCAATGTCCTCGGTGCGATTGCTGCATATAGAAGAAGAGTTTTTGACAAAATTGTAATGCCTGCCTCACTTTTTGTAAGCGGCATTCCGGCTTTTGGTCTTGCGGTCATTTTACTGGCTGTTTTCGCGCTCAACTTGGGATGGTTCCCGGTCACGGGAGGATATGAAATCGGCTTGATTCCGCACTTTAGTTGGCGGTTTGTCTCATCTATTATAGAGCACTACCATTTACCGTTTTGGTCGATCGTCTTGATATCAATAGGCGGTCAAGCACTCGGAATGCGTTCAATGTCGATATATGAACTAAACGCCGACTATGTAAGGTACAGTCGCTTCATGGGAATTAAGGACAGCAAGATTGTCAGATATGTATTCAGAAACGCCATGCTTCCTCAAGTGACAGGGCTTGCGCTTTCGCTTGGAACAATGATGGGCGGAGCAATAGTGGCAGAAATTATCTTCTCGTATCCCGGACTCGGAACGGCGCTGCTACAAGCAGTAAGGGAGGGTGATTATCCGTTGGTATCGGGAATAACGCTCGTAGTAACAGTTATGGTACTTGCATCAGTGTTCCTTCTTGAGATTATCTATGGTCTAATTGACCCACGCGTCAAGACGACGCAATATGAGTAAGGGAGGTGTGGAAAATGAAAAATCAAATAAAGCAACTATTAAAATCGGGCAAATTCATGGTAGGGTTTATTGTTTTCATGTCAATCCTATTATTCATCACTATTTATCCGTTTTTTGTCCCCGGAAATCCTCTTCAGATGATAGGGTATAACTCATTTATACCCCCCGGCACATATATTTCACTCTATGACGCAGTAAATCCAAATGTTTTTGTATATACACTCCGTATTCCAGGAGCTGCAGAAGCGAGAATTGTCAACACATTGCCTATGTCTGACAGGGAGGCGATGCGCGACTGGCTTGTTAGGGCGGGTATGCCGGAGGCTGCGATAGACATCTATGACCCTGAAACTCTCCTCGCACTCTGGAATGCAAATTATGACCCGGATGAACGCATAGAAGGCATGATACTTGCTGATCACAGAGCCTATCAGAGACTCAACAACAGAATTCAAGGGATGTTTGATCCATCAGCCCTGCGGCTGTACTCAGCAGACCCGGAGACCGGGGAACCGCAGTTTCAAGCACCGATTGCCGATACCGACTATATTGCCCTCTCAGACATAGTAAACATAAGAAGACTGCCACTGGGAACAGATAACTTCGGCAGAGATATGCTCAAACAGCTTGTACAGGCAATCGGGGTTTCTCTTAGGATTGGGCTTATTGCAGGATCAATAGCGACTGCCATAGGACTTTTGCTGGGTCTCATTTCAGGGTATCTTGGAGGCTGGGTAGACGAGATAATAATGTTTGTCTGCAATCTGCTTACGGTTATACCGGGTTTTGTGTTGCTGGTACTTCTTGCCTTCAGCATCGGACCTGCCGGGAGGAGCGTAACAATTGTCGGAGTCGTCATAGGACTTACAACATGGGTGTGGACAACCCGTGCCGTGCGTTCACAAGTTCTTTCGCTTCGCAACCGAGATCATGTAAATCTGAGTAAACTCAGCGGTCACTCTCTCCCAAGGATTGTTTTTAAGGACATATTGCCCTATATTGCATCATATGTTGTGATGGCATTCATTTTGCAAGTTTCAGGTGCTATACTTGCAGAAGCAGGACTTTCAATGCTTGGGCTGGGTCCGAGTACAACTGAGGTTGCGACGCTTGGGCTTATGATGAACTGGGCAATGTCATTTTCAGCGCATATAATGGGTGCGTGGTGGGCTTACTTCCCTGTCGTGTTTGTTATAGCACTGATATCGTTTTCGCTTAACCTTATGAACACCGGGATGGATCAAATATTCAACCCTCAGCTTAGAGACTAGTAAAGGAATGGTCATCATATGAGTAAAGTAATTCTTGAGGTCAACAACCTCATGACAAAATACATAACACGCTACAAAGAAGATGTCTATGCGGTCAATGATGTGTCTTTCAAGTTGGAGGAAGGGCGTTCTCTCGGTATCGCCGGAGAGTCAGGGTGTGGCAAATCAACACTTGCTCTGAGTCTGATGGGGTACTACTTTGCACCACTTCATTACACTTCGGGTGAAATTATTATTGACGGCAGAAAAATCACGGACATGAAACCCGACGATGTGCGGAAAAAAGTGCTTGGTACGGAAATTGCATACATTCCGCAAGCGGCAATGAATGCGCTCAACCCGACGAGAAAAATCATAAAATTTATCGAGGATGTTATTCGAGTCCATGATCCCAAGGCGACGAAAAAGGACATCTATGACCTTGCACAGCAACGGTTTGAAACACTAAATCTTCCAAAAGAAGCTCTGCATAAGTATGCTGTAGAGCTCTCC
This sequence comes from Oscillospiraceae bacterium, assembly GCA_009787625.1. GTDB lineage: Bacteria > Bacillota > Clostridia > Oscillospirales > Oscillospiraceae > WRMH01. The sequence goes on along the minus strand of WQSX01000005.1, from coordinate 49,812 downwards.
GGCGGCATGAAACAGCGCACGGTTATCGCTGTTTCGACAATACTCTCCCCAAAGGTGCTAATTGCCGATGAGCCATCGTCGGCACTCGATGTCACGAGCCAGAAAATGGTTATAAAAATGATTAATGACCTCATGGATTTGGGGATAATCAAGTCCATGATATTTATTACCCACGAACTGCCTCTGCTATATAACGTGACGGACGATATCATGGTAATGTATGCCGCTCAGCTTGTTGAGTCGGGAACTGCCGATCAGATGATTTTCGACCCGCTTCACCCGTATTCCAGAGGGCTTATGGGCTCAATTTTGGTCCCGGAAGATGGCACGCGGGAAGCAAAGATTACCGCAATTCCGGGTACGCCTCCAAACCTGAAAAAGCCACCCGACGGATGTAGGTTTGCCGAACGCTGCAGGTATGCATCGCCACAATGCAAGGTTTTGAGTGTTGAGGTATCTCACCTTGACAATAACCGCAAATGCAGATGCCTCTTAAATGAAAATGAATTGAGGGAGATGTACAAAGATGAGTAATAATGATAAAAGGGAAGTCTGCCTTAGCGGAAGCGGTGTCACCAAAGTCTTTGGCATAGGCAGTAAAAAAACCGTTGCTGTTGATAATGTTGATTTTAAGTTTTATTCAGGTGAGCTGATTTCAATTGTCGGCGAGTCCGGGAGCGGAAAAACCACGCTTATCAAGATGCTGCTTGGATTGACCTCGGTTACCTCCGGAGAAGTATTTTTCATGGGGAAGAAGCGAGACATAAGCTCACAGAGAAAGAAAAAGGAATATTGGAAAGGCATTCAGGCTATTTTCCAAGACCCATATTCTTCTTACAATATTTTTAGTAAAATCGACTCTGTGTTACTGGACTGCATTAAGATGCGTGGTGGAAAGCATCTGCCGAAGGAGCAAAAAATCGAAATGATGCGCGAGGCATGTAGTTTTGTCAATCTCAAATTTGATGAAATGACAAATAAGTATCCGTTTGAACTCTCAGGAGGTCAGATGCAGAGACTTATGATTGCAAGGATTTTCTTGCTAAAGCCAAAGATTTTATTAGCGGATGAGCCGACCTCAATGATTGATGCATGTTCCAGAGCCACAATACTTGAGATGCTTCTGAAATTACGTGATGAAACAGGAATGATGATTATTTTTATCACGCACGACATGGGGCTTGCATACTATGTTTCGGACTCTGTGTATATCATGGAGAAAGGCAAATTTGTAGAGTTTGGCTCTGCAAATGACGTTGTACTAACACCCAAAGCGGATTATACAAAGCAACTGCTAAACGATGTGCCGAAAATTCATGAACCATGGGAATTTAGCAGAAACAAAGGCAGAACTCAGCAAACATGGGATGAAGCATATATGGCAGACTCCCTAAATGTAACGTAGTGTATAGAACGCAAAATGCGTAAAGAATTGGAGCCGGCGAGTAAAAAGTATGTCGAAAGTCACTGATATGACCGTTGGAAAACCCATTCGGCTAATGATTAAGTTTTCCATTCCTCTACTAATTTCAAATGCACTGCAAATGCTTTTTGTCGTGGTAGACAGTGCGATTATCGGCCGATTGCTTGGCATTAATGCGTTTGCATCAGTGGGAGCAACTGCAAGTCCGCACTGGCTTGTATTTAGTGCGGTAATTGGAATAAATATCGGGTTTGGCACGTTCCTGGCACAGCGGTTTGGCGCAAAGGATATGGATGGGCTACGCAATGCGTTCGTAACAGCTTTATATCTATCGCTGGTTTTCGGGTTGGCAATAAGTGTTAGCGGCGTTTTTATGTGTAGGACTCTGCTTGAATGGCTGGCGACACCACCCGAAATAATTGACGGAGCTGTCACATATCTAAGTTGGCTTTGGGCAGGAAAGCCTTTGGTTGCAGTGTATAATTTGCTTGCGATGACATTGTTTTCGCTTGGTGACAGCAGAACACCGCTCTATGCAATGATTGTGGCGTCAGTGGTCAACATAGTATTCAACCTTATTTTGATTTTCCCGTTTGAGATAGCAGGAGTCGCAGCAGCATCTCTTATAGCGCAGCTTTCAGGGATAATCTTCTGTGTTATTGCAATACGAAGAACCGGTATATTCAAGAAATGCGGGCTAAAGCCCGATCTTCCGTCAGTAAAACCACTGCTGAGACTTGCATTGCCCCTTGGGTTTCGCAACGCAGTTATTGAAATTGGTGGTTTGGTAATGCAACGCTATGTTAATGAGTTTGGGACAGAATTCGTTGCGGGCATGGCAGCAGCGAGACGGATGTATAGTTTTCTGCTGATTGGCGGTGGAGCAATAGAGGCGTCTGTGGGAACCTTTGTCGCTCAAAACTTTGGCGCAAAGCAGTGGGAACGTGTAAAAAGCGGTGTGCGTGATGGTCTAAAAATGTCTTTAGTTTCGGCAATCTTTTTAATGGCGGTTTCATTCCCTCTGGGCAGGAACTTACTATCACTGTTTATAGACGGAGACGCTGAGCAAGTCGCTGCGGTACTTGATGTTGGTGTCCGGCAGTTAAATCTAATGACGGCAGGGTTGCCGCTGCTATACTTGCTGTTTCTGTATCGCGCGGCATTGCAAGGGCTTGGGAATACAGTGATTCCAATGATATCAGGGTTTGCGGAACTTGTTATGCGAATAATTTCGGTAGTATTTTTAACTGGAGTTCTGGGTGTGTGGGGCATACATCTTGCTGATCCGATTGGTTGGCCAATAGCTGCCGTGCTGCTGATTTCTTCGTATTATATAGTGCGCAAACGTGCGGAAAGGAGTTGTAACTAGATGAAAAAAGAAGGTAGGCTGCACATCGGCGTACTGGTATCAAATATTGATGACCCGTGCCAATATAAGATTTTGCAAGGAATCAATGAGTTTGCAGTAGAGCATGATATAAACTTGACTATTTATGTTGGTACATGTCATATGCCTGAAAGAGGGAATGTCTCTCATCTGGAAGTTTGTTTTGAGCTGATGAAGAAAACGAAATCACTTGACGGAGTTATTTTATTTGCAGGATATGTAGGACATGTTTATGATAACGATACAATTGAGCGCGTTGTGCAGGAATTTTCCGAGCATATACCAACCGTTTCGGTTTCGTTTCCGTCAAAGGGAACTCCCACCGTGCTGGCAGAGAATATCAGTGGTACTTATGATGCCGTGAATCACTTAATTTGTGAACACGGAAAAAAACAGATTGCATTTATTTGCGGTCCTGAGGGGAATCGCGAGGGTAATGAGCGATTTTTGGGATATAAAAAAGCACTTGAAGATAACGGCATAAAATACGATGAGAGATATTCTTTGCCCGGAGATTTTGTGCGGCGCACAGGGGCGAAAGCGGTTCGGGAACTTATTGACGAGCGCAAACTTCCTTTTGATGCGATTGCAGTAAGCAACGATGAATCGGCAATTGGAGCCATAGAGGAACTTGGAAAAAGAGGTATTCTGGTGCCGCGGAATGTAGCCGTAGTGAGCTTTGACGATAACAGAGAATCAGCGACATACATACCCTCGATAAGCACGGCACGACAAGATTTTTATGAGATAGGCAGGCGCGGCACCTCTATGCTTCAAAGAAAGATTAATGGTGAGCAGGTAGAGGATTTGGAATATATCAATCCGACATTCATGATAAGGCAGTCTTGCGGATGTCTGGGAAGGGAAATAGAATCGGTCACAAATAGGCAAATCGACACAAATTCCGATGACAGCAACATGGAGTCGTTTGTTATGCGTGAGTTTAAATCAATTTTTAAAGGCGAAGTGGAAGAGATAACTGTGGAAAAACTTGCCGGAAATCTCGTTGCGCAGATAAAAAAAGACCCGTTCTGCCAAGATGATTTTTGTCGCCTCGTTGACGGTTATCTTGTTGAGTACAACTATTTTTCCGGTGATTTGAACAAATGCTTTGATGCGCTCAGTGTGCTGACATTCGGCGTGCAAAAATTTGAAAATGAGGTAGTCAGCGTAAGACCAATTATTAACGCAGTAGTTTTCGCCGCAACACTCATAAATAATGTCAAAGTCAAGGAAAACGTAATAAACGAATATAAACAAGCAGAAACCCGCCTGCGCCTGCGGCGAACAACGAGCTCTCTTGCACAGACAAATGACCTTAACTCCATAGCAGAGGAGCTTTACAGGTCACTGCCGTCACTGCGCATGGATTCAGCGTTGGTCGGAGTCTACAAAAATATGAAAATCGTCAAAGAAGGGAGTGAAATCGGAGTTATCGAAGAAATGGTGGGATTTTGCGGCGATGAGCGAATCCACTTGAAGCAGACTTATGAGAGGCAAATTTTATTCCACGATTATTCAACAATGAAAGGCTTTGACTTTGAGAGTCAGAGAATGTCAGTTTTCATATTTCCGTTGTTTTTTGAAAAACAGGACTTGGGATTATTACTTTTGCCGTATGATAAAAATGTAACATCGGATGTGTATGAAAGTCTGCGTGTAACCATATCTTCTTCGGTTAAGGGCTCTGAGCTGCTTACACAAATACGTGAGCTGTCGATAACAGATGAACTTACAGGGATTCTCAATCGCAGAGGATTTCTTGAGTTTGCATATTCAAGGCTTCGGCAACTGAGCAGAGATGAGTTAAAGATGGCGGTAGTTCTGTACATGGATTTGGACGGGCTAAAGCAGATAAACGACACCTACGGTCATAAAGAAGGCGATACAGCGATTAAAATTTTTGCAAAAATCTTAAAAGAAACACTCCGTGAAGAAGATATTGCAGGGAGAGTCGGCGGTGATGAGTTTGTCGTGCTGGCAACTGTCAAAGCGAATGAGGAAAGCGCACTTCTCGAAAGCAGACTGAGAAAAAATATTGATGAGTATAATAAACTCCGCATACATCAGTATAACATTTCAGCGAGCATAGGCTATTCTGTTTTGGAGGTCAATACAAAGAAAGAATTCGATGTGGCTCTGCGTGGTGCAGACAATGTTCTGTATGATGAAAAAATGAAAAAGAAAGCTCTAAAAGGATTGGTAAGTGTATGAAAAAACAACTATTAAACGGTTCGTGGACATTGGAATTTCTCGGTGATTCCCCATTTAAAGGCGAAAAACTAAAAGCAACGATACCTGGTTCGGTCTACAGCACTTTGCTTGATGCCGAGAAAATGCCGGACCCATATTGGCGCGACAATGAGCTCGAAGCACTAAGGCTGATGGATTATGACTTTGTGTTTACACGCACCTTTGACATGGAGTGCGAAAGTACCGAAGAAATACTGCTCATTTGTGAGGGTCTTGACACGCTCTGCGACATAGAACTAAATAAAAAGAAAATAGGGTATGCAGACAACATGCACAGGCATTGGGAATATGACATAAGTGATGAGGTCTTAGAAAAAGGCAACGAACTAAGACTGACGTTTCGTTCGCCTACAAAACATATTGCGGCAAAGCACAGTGAAGTCTTAACAGATGGTTCGCCTGACGCCATGCGCGGTTTTCCGCAGATGCGTAAGACACACTGCATGTTTGGCTGGGACTGGGGTCCAAGACTTCCCGACGCAGGGATATGGAGAGACATATACATAGGCTACGCAGACACTTTCAGATTTGATAATGTATATGTCACCCAAGGCCACCAAGACGACGGCACTGTAGAACTAGGCTTCGAGCCTGCCATATATTGCCACGGAAGCGATAATCCCGATATTGACGATTTTGACATAACCATAACCGTAACAGCCCCTGACGGCACACTGCATGAGGGAACCATGTCCGATGGCACGATACATATTAAAAACCCCGAACTATGGTGGCCAAACGGCTATGGCAAACAACCACTCTACAAAGTGCTTGCAATCCTGACAGACAAAAACGGCAAAGAGTACGACCGCTGGGAACGCCGCATTGGACTGCGCACAATGACAGTGGCAAGAGAAAAAGATGAGTGGGGCGAAAGTTTCATGCACCGCATAAACGGCATAGATATCTTTGCGATGGGTGCCGACTACATTCCCGAAGATAATATATTCTCCCGAATAACAATTGAGCAAAAACGCAGCTTGCTTGAGGACTGCGTGGCGGCAAACTTCAATGCAATCCGAATCTGGGGCGGAGGGTATTACCCCGGAAACGACTTTTATGACATTTGCGATGAACTTGGGCTTATAGTCTGGCAAGACTTTATGTTCTGCTGTGCAGTATATGAACTGACACCCGAATTTGAGGAAAGCATTCGCAAAGAGATGATTGATAACGTAAAACGCTTGCGCCACCATGCTTCACTTGGGCTTTGGTGCGGTAACAATGAACTTGAACAAGCTCACTATGACGGATGGTATAAAGCAAGCCCCAAGCAGAGGGCGGACTACATAAAAATGTTTGAGTATATCATACCGCAGATAGTCTCGGAACATGATCCACAAACCTACTACTGGCCCGCTTCCGCATCAAGCGGCGGCAGTTTTGACGACCCCAACAGTCCCGATAGGGGAGATGTCCACTACTGGGATGTATGGCATGGGTTTAAGCCGTTTAGCGAATATCGCAAGTTTCATTTTCGCTATGTTTCCGAATTTGGCTTCCAAAGTTTTCCGGGTCTTAAAACCGTCAAGTCTTTCACCGAACCCGAGGACAGAAATATCTTCTCACGTGTGATGGAAATGCACCAGCGAAACACAGGGGCAAACGGTAAAATACTTGGTTATTTGGCAAGTATGTACCGCTATCCCACGGACTTTGACCATTTGCTTTACGCTTCACAGCTTCTGCAAGCCGATGCGATACGCTATGGCGTTGAGCATTGGCGGCGCAACCGCGGTCGCTGTATGGGTGCGATTTACTGGCAGTTAAATGACATTTGGCCGGTTGCCTCATGGGCTTCAATCGACTATTTCGGCAGATGGAAAGCACTGCATTACTATGCAAAAAGATTCTTTGCCCCGATAATGCTCAGTTGTGAAGAAACAGGCGAAATGACCGAGCGCCCGTTCTGCGTAGCACAGCCCGAACCTATCAAAAAAGCTGCGAAGCTGTCCGTGGCAAACGAAACAATGAACGAAATAAGAGGAAAAATAACATGGGCACTGCGTGACTCATCGGGCAAGGTCAAGATAGGCGGCGACTACAAAGTGAGGGTAAAACCCTTGTCGTCACTGTGGTTGAACGAACTCGACTTTTCCGATTGCGATGAACTCAGCGACTATTTCAGCTACGAGCTTGAAGTAGACGGCAAGATAGTGTCCGCAGGTACGGTTTTATTCTGCATGCCCAAGCACTACAACTTCAAAAACCCATCACTGACTGTAAAAAAAGAGGGTAATAAAATAACTGTGAAAGCGGAGAACTACGCTAAGAGCGTAGAAATATACTCCGACGATGAGGACTTCATACTGTCAGACAACTATTTTGACATAAATGCGGGAGAGATTACGGTAGAACTCGTGAGAGGTGATCCAAAAAACCTGAAAGTCAGGTCGGTCTATGACATTGGAAGAGGGCAGGAAAATGTGTGCGAAACAGAGACAGGAGGACTGAGTAATGGCTAAAGTAGCAGTAATTGGAGCAGGAAGTACCTACACACCTGAGCTGATAGAGGAATTGTTAAAACGTGCGCAGGCTCTTCAAGTTGAGAACATATCGCTTATGGACATTGACGAAGCGGCTCTCAACCTTGTGGGCGGGTTGGCAATAAGACAGCTCAAAAAGGGCGGATTCAAAGGAAAAGCTGAGCTTACACAGGATCTGCACCATTCTCTTGACGGCGCCAAAGTTATATTCGCACAAATCAGACCGGGCAAAATGGAGGGAAGAATCAGAGACGAGAAGATACCTCTAAAATATGGATTGCTCGGTCAAGAGACAACAGGTGCAGGAGGATTCATGCAGGCGCTCAGGACAGTTCCGGTCATCATGGAACTTGTGGCAGACATAAAGCGCCTAAGCGAAAGCGGCGCATGGCTAATCAACTTCTCCAACCCATCGGGGATAATAGCGGAAGCCGTACTAAATCAAACCGATGCAAACATTGTAGGGCTGTGCAACTGTGCAATAAACATGGTTAAAGGCGTTGCAGATGTTATTGACACATATGATTTCGACTATGAATATGTTGGATTAAATCATTTGAGTTGGATAACAAGTGTTGTAAAGCACGGAGAAGCCGAAAACATAGTGTCAAAACTCGCAGGAAAAGCAGACACATCAATGAAAAACAATCCCATTGCGCATGTAAATCCGGCACTTTTCAAAGCGGTTCCGTACATACCCAGTTCCTATCTGAATTACTATTACGATCGTAGCGAGCAAGTTAAGTTATGCCTTGAAGCAGAGAAAACAAGAGGGGAAATATGCGTAGAAATAGAGAGCAAGCTCAGAGAGCAATACACAAATCCCGCGCTTAACATTAAACCGCCTGAGCTGGCACAGCGCGGTGGCTCATTGTATGCAACTGCAGCAGTTTCGGCAGCGGAAGCAATCATTTGTGATAAAAACGAGCTTCACGTAGTAGCGGCAAAAAATAACGGAGCAGTTCCCTTTATGGATGATGATGACGCAGTAGAGGTGCTGTGCCGTCTGGGAAAAGAGGGCATAACTCCGAAACCTGTCACGGTTTATAATGATTATATAATAGGCTTAATGCGAGCGGTCAAGGCATACGAAAAACTGACAGTGAAAGCCGCTCTCAGTGGTGATCGCGACATAGCTCTCGCCGCTTTGATGGCGCATCCTCTGGTTGGTGACATAGCAAAAGCTCTGCCGCTACTGGAAGAAATGCTTATGGCAAACAGGGAATATTTGCCGAGATTTTTTAAATAAGCGAGGAGAAAAGAATGGGTAAACTTATTTTAGGTGTGGATGGCGGATCTACGAAAAGCCATCTTGTGTTGTTTGACGAAAGCAGCAACTGCACTCAAACAGCGGCTATCGGAGCACTAAATCACGAAGTTTTAGAAGGCTCTTTTGATGAGTTCAGACAAATCATCTGTGAGGAAATTGCGAAAATACTAAAAGCCGCAGACGCACACAGTGATAATGTTGCATATGCGGTGCTTGGATTGTCGGGAGCAGACACAATATCACAACATGAGAGGCTTACAGATATAGTGAAAGAAACGGGGATAAGGAATTTTCTGGTGTGCAATGATGCGTTGCTCGGAGTATCTTCCACTTGCCCTGACAGCGTAGGGATTTGCGCCATAAACGGCTCGGGGTTTAAAATTGCAGCCGTTGATAAAAGCGGAGAATCAATACACACATGCGGCGTAGGTGCACTCACAGACGACTGCGGCGGTGGTACATGGTATGGGCAAAGAGCAATCAGCATGGTTTATAATGAAATATACAAGCTCGGAAAACCCACAATTATGAAGAAACTGCTGTTTAACCTGACAGGCGTAAAACACAGAGAAGAGTTCCTAGATATTGTCGCTGACAGATATGTTGAGGGGAAGATAGATCTTGTCGCACTGAACAGCATACCTTTTGAAGCAGCTGCGTCAGGTGATGAGGTTGCCATAGGTGTGCTAAGCGATTCAGCGGAGCAATACGCGGGAGCAATTGCAAGGGTAGCAATGGACATGGATTTTCCAAAAGAGGACACACTTCACGTGGCGCTGGCAGGCTCGGTGTTCGTGAAGCAAAAAGTAAAGATACTGCAAGAACTGATAGAAAAACGAGTTGCAGATGCACTCGGAGAGCGACCTGTTAAATACATCATAGCAGAGGCACCACCCGTGGCAGGCGCGGTAATTCGGGCAATGCAAAAATCCGGCATAAAACCCGACACAACAAAAATTAAAGCCGAACTGAAAAAAGCAGAGCTGTAAAAATGCTGAAAAGGAGTAGCTATGGAATATGTTAAACTAGGAAACACAGGTATGGATGTATCTCAGATTTGTCTCGGATGCATGAGTTTTGGAGAAACTGAATCGGGATTTTCAAAGTGGGTACTAAGTGAAGAGGACAGTAACAAAATCATCAAGCGTGCCTTGGATTTAGGTATTAATTTCTTTGATACCGCAAACTGTTATTCTTATGGCACAAGCGAAGAATTTCTTGGCAGAGCATTGAAAAAATATGCGAGCCGTGATGAAGTGGTGGTAGCCACGAAAGTGTTTGTCAAAATGAGGGAAACGCCAAACGGTCAAGGTCTTTCCCGAAAGGCGATTATGAGTGAATTGGATAACAGCCTTAAACGGTTGGGTATGGACTATATAGACCTCTACATAATACACCGCTGGGATGAAAACACCCCTATCGAAGAAACCATGACAGCGCTGCATGATGTGGTGAAGTCGGGCAAAGTGCGTTATATCGGTGCTTCTGCAATGTTTGCATGGCAATTTCAAAAGGCACAATTTACTGCAGAAAAACATGGTTTGACAAAGTTCGTCTCCATGCAAAACCACTACAACTTACTTTACCGTGAAGAAGAACGGGAAATGATTCCCCTGTGCATAGATCAGAAAGTTGCCTCCACCCCCTACAGTCCGCTGGCGTCCGGTCGCCTGTCGCGAGGTATTGGCGCAGACACAAAACGTACAAAGGAAGACGAAATCCAAAGGCATAAGTATGGAGCTACCGAAAAAGAGGACGAGGTGATAATCGGCAGAGTAGCCGAGCTTGCAGAAAAACGAGGAATCACTCGCACTCAGGTCGCACTGGCGTGGCTTCTTCACAAGGCGCCCGTAGTATCACCAATTATAGGTGCGACAAAAATTTCGCATCTTGAAGATTCTGTTGATGCCATAGGTGTGTCTTTAACAGAAGATGAAATGAAGTACTTAGAAGAAGCATATGTACCCCACAGAATCACAGGTCCGCTATTGCCGGAAGCGGGCTGGATTCACGGAGTTCAAGTGGGCAAGCGCTAAGCGAAATATTGGATTTGAAAATAAAAATTTTGGAGGTAAATACATGGACATCAAGAAAATCGTATCGGAAATGACTTTGGAAGAAAAAGCGTCACTTTGCTCGGGGCAAACAGCTTGGGAAACAAAAATTGTAGAGAGACTCGGTGTCCCATCGATTTTTGTAGCTGACGGCCCCCATGGTTTACGCAAGCAGAAAGCTCATTCAGACCACTTGGGGCTGCATGAAAGTGTACCTGCCACATGTTTTCCAACGGCATGTGCTACCGCCAGTTCCTTTGACGAGGACTTGATTGCGGAAATGGGCAAGGCAATCGCCGCAGAATGCATAGCGGAAGATGTGTCAATCTTACTGGGACCGGGCACAAATATTAAGCGCTCTCCCCTGTGCGGCAGAAATTTTGAGTATTTTTCAGAAGATCCGTATCTTTCGGGAAAAATGTCAGTTGCACATATTAATGGCGTGCAAAAAACAGGCGTCGGCACATCCCTAAAACACTATGTGGCAAACGAACAAGAAACACTGCGTATGACAATAAGTTCCGAAGTTGATGAGCGCACACTCAGGGAAATATATCTCGCACCGTTTGAAGAGGCAGTTAAGGAAGCAAAACCCACAACCATAATGTGTTCCTATAATAAAGTGAATGGAGTATTCGCCTCTGAAAACGAGTATCTGTTGACAGACATCTTGAGGAATGAATGGGGATTTGATGGCTTCGTTGTGAGTGACTGGGGTGCTGTCAACGACCGTGTTGACGGGCTTGCCGCAGGATTGGAGCTCGAAATGCCAACATCACGAGGTGTGAACGATGCCATTATCGTAGAAGCTGTAAAATCAGGCAAGCTAGATGAAACAGTGCTAGATAAAGCAGTTGAACGCATACTAAACATTACATTTAAAACAGTTGTAACAGCGGAGCAAAAAGAAAAGTATCCTCTCGATTTAAATAAAAATGATGAGATTGCCCGCCGCATTGCAGGGCAGTGCATAGTTCTTCTGAAAAATGAAGACTCCATATTGCCTATATCGAAAGATAAAAAAGTTGCGTTCATAGGCGAGTTCTTCGAAAGACCCAGATTCCAAGGCGGAGGAAGTTCAAATATCAACCCATTTAAAGTAACGCCCGCAAAAGAACTAATAGGGATATTTGATAACGCATCCTACACAAAAGGATTCCTCATAGATGATGACGATACAGATTCGAAATTACTTAGCGATGCAGTGAAACATGCAAGCGAGAACGATGTTTGCGTGATATTCGCAGGACTGCCGGATCGCTATGAGTCTGAGGGCTACGACCGCACACATATGAACTTGCCCGCAAACCAGATTGAGCTTATAGTGGAAGTTGCAAAGACACAGCCCAATACGGTTGTAGTTCTTCACAACGGAAGTCCTATTGAAATGCCGTGGATTTGCAATGTCAAATCAGTAGTGGAGGCATATTTGGGTGGGCAGGCTGCGGGAGCCGCAGTCATGGATGTTCTCAGCGGGGCGGTCAACCCGTCAGGCAAGCTGGCTGAGACATTCCCATTGCGTTTGCAAGACAATCCATCACATCTAAACTTCCCCGGCGAGCGAGACAAGGTGGAATACCGCGAAGGCGTTTTCGTAGGCTACCGTTATTACGATAAAAAAGAAATGCCTGTACTGTTCCCGTTCGGGCATGGACTGAGTTACACTAATTTCACCTATTCTGATATCAGCGTTGACAAATCAGATGCGCTTGACACTGATACTATAAATGTCTCAGTCAAGGTGAAAAATACAGGCAAGGTCGCAGGCAAGGAAATTGTGCAACTGTACATTTCATCTAAAATGGAGACCGTTGTTCGCCCAATTAAGGAGCTAAAGGGCTTCAAAAAAATAAGCCTCAGCCCCGGTGAGGAAAAAACTGTTTTATTCACACTGGGCAAGCGCTCATTTGCGTTTTATGATGCAGACCGCAAGGAGTGGCGTTTAGACGGTGGAACCTATGGCATACTGGTAGGTGCGTCATCGCAGGACATTCGACTATGTCAAGACATTTCAGTAAACCCGACAGTTCCGATTGTTCGCCCGATCACGCTTAACTCCACTGTGATGGAGCTTATGCAAGACCCCAAAGGTGCCGCTCTCATAGAAAAGTATAAGGGCAGTGCTCCTTTGGAAAACGATGGCGCTGATAATCTTAGTCCCAAGGAGGAAATGTTTGTTGCCGTTTTAAAGGAAATGCCGATTCGCTCATTAGGCATGTTCAGCGGAATGTACATTACACAGGAGATGCTTGATAAAGAGTTGGGATAAATCAATGGTTAAGTTCAAAATTAAACAGGCGCGGACGAGGGGCTTTGTCAATAAAAGCCCCCTCGCCCGATTCTCTATGAAACGACTCCATGACCTGTCATTCTGAGGATTGTGCGCAGAATGACGAAAAAATGACGAAAAAATCTTAGAATATATCTTGACAACTGCGCGCAAAAGTGGTAAATTATTCGGGCGCTTGTTTATCGGTTTGTGCGTGGATGCACGAATATGGGGGTGTAGCTCAGCTGGGAGAGCACCTGCTTTGCAAGCAGGGGGTCAGCGGTTCGATTCCGCTCATCTCCACCATTTTCCCCGCAAAACGAGCGCTCGTGGGGGCCCATAGCTCAGCTGGTTAGAGCGCACGACTGATAATCGTGAGGTCGGAAGTTCAAGTCTTCTTGGGCCCACCAGAGTGTATCGAAAGTATTGGAAACACAAGGTTTTCGATGCTTTTTTTAATTTCAGTCATAAAAAGTTGATACCACGATTACTAGAATAAACTAAAGGAAGGTGTTACGAAAATGAAAAACAAAAAAGTATACAACATCTTGGCGGGCTATGCCGGGTCGTTGTTTGGGTTATTGCTCTTCGCCGTCGCCATCAATATAATCATCGTGCCGCATCACCTCTATAGCGGCACACTCACAGGAGTTGCCCAAGTTATAGAAGCGATACTAACCACATACACGCCGCTTGAAATGCCGCAAAACTTTAACCTGACAGGCATGGCGCTTTTAATCATGAACATACCACTGATGATAATGGTACTGCGCGTCACAAACAAAACCCTACCCATCAAATCTGTCATCAATATAATCTTCGTGACATTCGCGCTGTCAATTATACCAATACCTGAAGAACCACTAATATACGAAACACTCACAGCGACAATTGTAGGCGGTGCAATCGCCGGATTTGGTGCAGGGTTTACACTTCGTTGTGGCGGTACAGGCGGCGGCTCCGACCTTATAGGAGTATATTGCTCAATAAAATACCCCACATTTACAGTGGGGAAAGTCTCGCTCATCATAGGCGCATTTGTGTATAGCTACGGGCTGATTCGTTATGACCTGAACACAGTAATATACTCAGCACTGTTCACCACAATCTATGCGCTAACACTTGACCACACCTATTATCAAAACATCAAAACAAGCGCACTTATCTTCACAAAAAACCCCGACGCTGTGAGTGATGTAATGGAACAACTCGGACGCGGTGCAACATGCTGGGAAGGCAAAGGAGCCTACTCAGGGCAGCATACCCACATCTTTACAACAGTAATCTCAAAATACGAAGTCCCCCGCCTAAAACGGATAATAGTAAGCACCGACCCCGGCGCATTTATAGTATTCAACAACAAAATAGACGTAAGTGGAAACTTCATCAAGAAGTTGTAGATTATGTTTCCTGTTTCCGAATCAACCCCATCTTCCGCCACTTGCCTATTTTAAGCACTATTATCGCTATGATAAGGTTACTAATCCAAGCCGCCAACAAAGAATACATTATAGCATCAGGCGTACCCAAGAGATGTACAAACAAAAACGCAGTGGGCAATCGCACAACCACCGAATTTATAAGCGCCCCCCAGAGCGGCGATATGGCATCTCCTGCACCTCGGATTACGCCCCAAACTACAATGTTTGCTGAAAATGCAACGTATCCAAGAGCAAGTATCCATAACATTTGCATTGTCATGTCAATGACCTGCTGAGTCTCGGTGAAAGCACCCGCTATCCCCCTGCCGAAAGCCAGAACACCGGAGACTAACACAACAGCCACAGCAAGAGCCATGATTATACACTGCTTTATGCCCTTGTCCACGCGGTCCATTTTTCCCGCCCCAACATTTTGCCCTGTATAAACAGTTATGGCATTACCAAACGAAAAAGCAGGCATAACAACAAACCCATCAATCCGCATCACGATGATGTACACAGCGATAAACGTAGGACCAAACCCATTGACAAGCGGTTGTACAATCATCATAGCCACGGCAAATATTGCCTGTGACACACCCGACGGAATTCCGAGCTTTAAAACCTGTCTGACATACTTTCTCTGAGGTATTAAGTACTTCCACCCCATGTCAAAAACATCGCGCATTTTCATCAGCTTACGCAGGCACAGCACACTCGTGAAAGCCTGTGCAATTACCGTACCTATAGCCGCACCGAACACGCCCATGCCAAGAACAACAATAAACACGAAGTTCAGGGCAATGTTCAAAACACTCGCGATTATCAGATAGATCAGCGGGGCAATAGCCTCACCCATGCCTCGGAGCAAACCTGAGAACATGTTAAAATAAGCAAGCCCCAAGATTCCCCAAAGCAGAACATTCATGTATAATACGCTGTCCTCAAGTATTTCGGTAGGAGTTTCAAGCAAAATCAGCACAGGTCTTGTTGCGAGCGGTCCGAAAATGGTGAGGAATAAACCGACAATTGCGGTGAGGGTGATTGACGTGCCGATTGTGTACGAGAGATCCTCACGCCTTTTCGCACCGAAATACTGCGAAGTCATTATCCCCGCACCGATTGCCACACCCATTACAAGCATTAAAATAAGAAAAAATATAGCCATCGAACTGCCGATTGCCGCAAGTGCATTGTCACCGACGAATCTGCCGAGAAATATGGCATCAACAGTGCTGTATAATTGTTGAAAGACATTGCCAATCAGCAGAGGCACAGTGAAAAGCATAAGTTTTTTCCACGGTACACCATCTGTCATATCTACTGAAGCAAATTTTGTCATGAACTGCTTTATAGAATCAACTCCTAAAATCTCCGCCTGTCTTATCAGCGGTTCTCTATGTTGTTAAGTACAAACACAAAAGTTTCCAAGCGTTATCAACTGCCTTGATGTGACTACGCTCCATGCCGTGGCTGGCGGCGACACCGGGACCAATCAAAGCCCCCTTTATATCATGCCCCGCAGAGCGGGCGGCGGAAACATCAGAGCCGTAGCGAGGGTAAACGTCAACGGCATATGAGAGCTTTGCATCTTTCGCCAAATTTATGAGTCTGGTAGTCAACTCGTAGTCATATGGACCCGTGGAATCCTTTGCGCAGATGGAGACATCATACTCCGTGCAGCTGAGGTCAGAGCCTATGCACCCCATGTCGATACCAACAAACTCACTCACCTCTTGCGGCAGATGACTAAGCCCATGCCCGACCTCTTCATATGTGGTGAAAATAGCAAGGACATTATTCTCAGGCACAATGCCGTTTTCCTTAAAATGCTTCATCAGGCAGAGCATTATCGCCGCCGCGAGCTTGTCATCTAAAAATCTGCTCTTTATAAAACCTTTCTCGGTGATAACCGTTTTAGGGTGGTAACATATGAAATCACCCGGCAGTATTCCGAGTTTTTTTGCATCAGCATCTGTTTTAACTTCCTCATCGAGTCTTATAGCCATATTCTTTTGCTCACGCTTGATGTCAACAGCGTTGTCAAACACATGAATTGCAGGTGATTTAGTCAATATAGTTCCGGTATATACATCGCCCCAGCGGGTGTAAATATTGCAATATTCACCGTCCAGCGTAGGCATAATAGGCCCGCCAACAGGCTCGAAACTCAAAGTGCCGTCCGAATTAAACCCCCGTACAACGAGGCCCAGTGTGTCAACATGTGCTGAAATACCAACGGTCTTGTCGCTTTTACCGGGAATAGTTACAACAAGATTACCCTTGTTGGTACAGTAGCTGTCATAGCCAATTTCGTCCACATAAGCTTTAATTTGGGCGATAACTTTAGCGGTATACCCTGTTGGGCTGTCAATGGATAAAATTTTACTAAGTGTCTCAACGAAGTATTGTTTTGGTAAATTCATTTTGGTTATCTCCTTTTATAATCACTTAATCCCAAAGAGCCTAAGCCCATTTGCAGTTGTGGTCTCTGCTATTTCCTCGACCGTGACCCCACGGACTTCAGCAAACTTTTCCGCTATTTGCGGCAAATACAGAGAGCTGTTGCGCTTACCACGATAAGGCTCGGGCGCCATGTAGGGGCAGTCGGTTTCAAGCATTAGCCTGTCTGAAGGCGCATGTTTTATCACTTCAATTGCACGCCTTGCGTTTTTGAAAGTCACGACACCCGTAAACGAAAGCGACCAGCCGAGTTTTAAGAGGAGCTTTGCGGATTCAAAACTGCCTGAAAAACAATGGAAAACACCCGTCAAATCGGGAAACTCACGAACTATCTCCAGAGTATCCTCAAAAGCCTCACGCTCGTGGACTATAGCAGGCTTTTTCAAAAAACGTGCAAGCTCCAATTGCTCACGAAAGCGTTTACGCTGAACATCTCTCGGCGAAAAATCATAGTGATAATCAAGACCTATCTCGCCCACGGCAACAGCCTTAGGATGGATAAGCAATCTTGCAAGTTCTTCAGTAGTGTCGTCTGTCATAGATTTACTGTCGTGCGGGTGAACTCCACAGGATGCATAGATAAATGCGTATTTATCGGCAAGCTCCAGACTCGTCTTGGAGGAACGAACACTGCTCCCTGCATTGAGAACATAGGAAATTCCTGCCTGTTTAAGAGAAATTAAAGTATCATCTCTATCGCTGTCAAACCGTTTATCGCAATAATGAGCATGGGTATCAAAGTACATCAGAGTTTTGCCTTCCTAAAAAAATACAGCCCCTTCAAAAAAATCCTTGCAATTGACGCTGCATCATGGTAATATATCATGCACTGTCTTAAAAAGCAAGCGTTTATACAGAGCTTGCGTACATATAGTATTAAAGGAGTTAGTTATAATGGGTCCATTAATGATAGTAATAGGAATTGTTCAATTGGTAGTTTGTCTGATTTTACTTTTGGTAATTATTTTGCAATCAGGAAAAAACTCAGGACTTTCAGCGTTTACAGGAGCGAATGAGTCCTACCTCGCTAAAAACAAAGCCAAGTCTCGCGATGCAAGGCTCGCTCTTGCAACAAAATGGGTCGCAGGTCTATTTGTAGTCCTAACTGTTGTGCTCAATCTAGTATATTAATCCTGATTTTATCAGGCTAATAAAAAGTTGTCCGAGAGGACAACTTTTTTTAGCTTTATTCTTATACTATCAGTTCGCCTGTGCTGTTTGAGCCTGAGAGTGCGGCGGCGTTATACTCGTCATAATCTAAGTGCATTGCTGTGGCATATTCGGGGTTCACCCTTGCAACCACTTCATCAAAAATCAGCGCACGGTCACCGCCGACTTTAACTTTGACTATTTGCTTGTCTTTAACACCAAGTGCTGCGGCATCTTCAACTGTAAAGTGGATGTGCCTCTTCGCGATTATGACACCCTCTTTGATTTCGATTTCACCCTCCGGACCAACGAGCTTACAGCCGGGGCTGCCTGCGAGGTCACCACTTTCGCGGATTGGCGGGTTAAGCCCAATTGCAGTGGCATCTGTCTGTGAAAGTTCGATTTGGTCGGCATTTCTGCAAGGACCGAGGATTGTAACATCTGTAGACCTCTTCGGACCAACAACCGTAATTTTGTGGGGTGTCGCATACTGACCGGGTTGTGACAATTCCTTTTTATTTACCATTTCAAAGCCGTCGCCAAAAAGTTTGTAAAGTGTCGCCTGTGATACGTGACAATGTTTGCCTGAACCTTCGATTAAAATTTTCTTATCAGCCATATAAATGAATCCTCTCGCAAATTTATTTTTTACAATAATTATTTTATCACCAGTTGCAGAAAAACGCAAGATATAGTTAAATTTTTGGCGTTCTTGCCAATGAATATTTAAGTTGTAAACTTTAATTTTACCGCACCACTACTTGGTACTATATACTAAACAGAAATTATTCACTTGTCAACAATATATACGCAAAACCCATATACGCCACAACATGATTATAGGGCGACCAAACAAGGTGAGCCGAAAACCCAAAAACCACCCAACTGACAAAAAATACTTGACAACGTGAAATCATATGATAATATAAGTGCAAAGTAATTAGTTAGTCATACTAATTGTTGTTGAAATAAATGCCGCTAGACTCATTGTGCCGCAGGTGCAAATCAAGGAATAGGGAGAGTTGCTCGTGGACGATTTTGAAAAAAGCCTGAATAAAGCACTCATAGAAACATTCAATATAATACTCAAATACGAAGAGGACTCACTGAAAAAACTCGTCGCAACCCCTGTGACAATAGGCGAAGCTCACATAATTGAAGCAATAGGTCAGCAAACAGGCGGCGAAGCAACAGTGAGTGAGATAGCATCAGCGATGAACGTCTCAGCACCAACGGCAACAGTAGCAATAAAAAAACTAGAAAGCAAAGGATACGTCAAAAAATCCCCCTGTGTAAAAGACGGCAGAAAAATGCTGGTGAGCCTAACGTCAACAGGGGAAAAAATAGAACGCTCACACAGGTTTTTCCACTCAAGAATGGTGAGAAACATAAGTAGCCAATTTCAAGACAACGAAAAAGAAATCCTATACAAAACAATAAACAAGCTAAACAATTTCTTCCAAGAACAACTAGAAACATAACCCACACAAAAACAGGCATCCCATTGTAGGGGTGGCATCCTGCCGCCCGCCGGACAAGAAAGGTAATACAATGAGCTTAAACATCATAGGCATGGGCAAAGGCATACCAAAAAAGCAAATCACAAACGGCGAAATAGCAAACTATGTAGATACAAACGATGAATGGATTACGTCCAGAACAGGCATACAAACACGCCATGTTTGCACAAGCGAAACCCTGAGCGACCTTGCGGCAACAGCGTCACTCGAAGCACTCGAAAACGCAAAGCTGACAGTTTCGGACATCGACCTTTTTATATGCGCAACCATTGGCGGAGAACTGCGCACCCCGTCACTCTCATGTACAACAGCGGAAAAAATCGGATTAAAATGCACAGCATTTGACATAAATGCGGCATGTACGGGATTCGCCTACGCACTCGAAGTTGCGGTAGGCTATTTCGCTATGGGTAAGGCAAAAAACATACTAATAACATGCGGTGAAATGATGTCAACCCAACTCGATTGGAACGACCGCAACACCTGCGTGCTGTTCGGAGACGGAGCGGCGGCATGTGTTGTAACTCCGGGAGACTCCATGCGCTACATAAGTCTCATAGCAAGCCCCGACTCAACAATCCTTAAAATCCCCGTTGGCACAGGCAACACCCCGTTTTTGGAGAGCAAAGTTGACGAGCCATATCTATACATGCAAGGGCAAGACGTATTCAAATTCGCTGTTGGAGTCTGCGATATAGAAGTCAGCAAAGCGCTTGAAACACTGGACTTAGCACCCGAAGAAGTCGATTGGTTTCTGCTCCATCAGGCAAATAAGCGCATAATAGACGGAGCAAGGCGAAAGCTAAAACAACCAGAGGAAAAATTTCCCACAAATATAGAAAAATACGGCAACCTATCCTCGGTATCAATCCCTCTGCTCCTATATGAAATGATAGAAGAAGGCAAAGTAAAAACAGGTGACACAATAGTTCTATCAGCCTTCGGAGCAGGAATGACAGCCGGCACAGCGGTATTCAAATGGCAATAACCGCCACCGCAATCAATGCACAAACCTTACCCTCTTTAGCAAAGAGGGTGCCGCCCGCAGGCGGGTGTTTTGAAAAATGAACAAACGCAACCCAATGTAGGGGCGGCATCCTGCCGCCCGCCAAAAAAATAAAAACAAAAAAAGACAGGAGACAAAAACAATGTTAGAAAAAATCACACAAATCTTAAGAGACTACAAAGACGACCAAAGCATGGAAGTAACAGAAAACAGCACATTCGTGGACATGGAATTCGACTCACTCGACACAGTCGAGCTGGTCATGAACATCGAAGAAGAATACGGTATATCAATCGAAATGGACGAAAGTATTAAGACCGTAGGAGACCTTATGAAAGTTATTGGGGAAAACAATGGTTAAATCACAAATTTGCGATATTGTAGGAATAAAATATCCGATATTTCAAGGCGCAATGGCATGGATTTCAGATGCTGAGCTTGCCGCAGCGGTTTCAAGTGCAGGGGGGCTCGGTATAATCGCAGCGGGCAGTGCGCCTGCATACTACGTATCAGAGCAAATAAGAAAAGCAAAAACTCTCACAGACAAACCCTTTGGCGTAAACATCATGCTCATGAGCCCCCACGCCGAGGAAATAGCAAAAGTTGTCGCCGAAGAAAAAGTAGCAGTCGTCACAACAGGAGCGGGAAATCCCTCAAAGTACATGGCGCAGTGGACTGAAGCAGGCATAACCGTAATACCTGTTGTAGCATCAACAGGGCTTGCAAAAATGTCAGCAAAGCTCGGTGCGGCGGCGATTATTGCAGAGGGCTGTGAAGCAGGCGGACACATCGGCGAACTTACAACAATGGCACTTGTTCCGCAAGTCTGCGATGTAGTGGACATTCCCGTCATTGCGGCAGGTGGCATAGCCGACGGCAGAGGAATGGCGGCGGCATACATGCTCGGAGCTGCGGGAGTGCAGATAGGTACAAGATTTTTGGTGGCAAAAGAATGTAACATACACCAAAACTACAAAGACAAAGTAATCTCAGCAAGAGATATCGACACAATAGCCACGGGCAAGCGTCTCGGGCATCCCGTGCGCTCTCTGAAAACTGCATTTTCAAGGGATATCTTCTCAAAAGAATACGACTCTTCAGTGACAAACGAAGAGCTTGAATCCATAGGGGTAGGAGCACTAAGGCTAGCCGTGGAAGAGGGTGACACAAAAAAAGGTTGTTTCCTCGCAGGTCAAGTAGCAGGGCTGATAAAAAAAGAGCAGACTGCGGGAGAAATCATAGAAGAAATCATTAAAGAAGCCGAAGACATTTTAGGGAGAAGATAATGAGCAAACTGGCAATTGTATTTGCAGGGCAAGGCGCACAAGCCGTTGGTATGGGCAAAGACCTCTACTCAAATTTTGAAAGCGCCCGCAAAATATATGACCTATGCCCCGAAATTCGTGATATAGCATTTAACGGTCCGAAAGAAGATCTCGACATAACAATAAACACCCAACCCGCCGTATTCCTAACAGACTTGGCGTGTGCCGCAGTCCTGACGGAAAAAGGCATAAAAGCAGACGGCGTGGCAGGGTTCTCTCTGGGCGAAGTCGCTGCAGTGAGTTATGCAGGGCTGATGACGACAGAGCAAGCATTTGAGTTCGTGAGAAACAGAGCAAAAGCCATGCAAACATGCACCGAAAAAAACAAAGGTGGAATGTGTGCAGTTCTCAAACTTGAAGTAAATGCAGTCGAGGAAATCTGCAAAAAAATACCAAAAACCTATCCGGTCAACTATAACGCCCCAGGTCAAGTGGTTGTGGCATACGATAAAAGTTCAGAAGAGGAGCTGGAAAAAGCAATTGCCGACGCAGGTGGCAGATGCATGAAACTAGCCGTAAGCGGAGCATTCCACAGCCCACTGATGAACGAAGCAAGCGAAGCCATGGAAAAATATCTGAGCAACATAGAAATGGCAGAACCAATAATGCCGGTATATTCAAACCTAACCGCACAGGTCTACACAAATCCAAAAGAGCAGCTGGCAAAACAAATAAATAGCCCGGTTCTCTGGCAACAGACAATAGAAAACATGATAAAAGACGGCTACGACACATTCATAGAAGCAGGCCCCGGCAAAACACTAACAGGACTGATAAAAAAAATAAACCCAAGTGTAAAAACCCAAATATAAGCAAGGAGCGTCACCCATGCCAACACTAACCGATAAAACCGCCGTAATCACAGGCGCATCACGTGGAATAGGAAAATCCATAGCCCTGCATTTTGCAGAAAACGGCGCAGACATAGCAATCATCTACAGCTCAAATGAAAACTCTGCAAACGAAGTCAAAACAGAAGCTGAAAAATACGGCATAAAAGCAAAAACCTACAAATGCAACGTAGCAGACTTTGCGGAAGTAAAAACAGTCTGCGACGGCATAATTCAAGATTTCGGAAAAATCGACATTTTAGTAAACAACGCAGGAATAATACGCGACACTCTTCTGCTCAGAATGAGCGAAGAAGATTTCGACGAGGTAATAGACGTAAATCTAAAAGGCGCATTTAACTTTATAAAACAACTATCCCGCCCGCTTATGAAATCAAGCTGCGGCAGAATCATAAACATCTCATCGGTTAGCGGATTAATGGGAAACCCCGGTCAGGCAAATTACTCAGCGGCAAAAGCAGGAATGCTGGGCATGACAAAAACAATCGCAAGAGAACTTGCGGGCAAAAAAGTGACATGCAACGCAATAGCGCCGGGATTCATAGAGACAGACATGACCGCCTCACTCCCACAAGCGGCAAAAGACTTCGCCGACAGGTCAATCCCGCTAAAAAGAATGGGAACCCCCGATGAAGTGGCAAATCTCGCCGTATTTCTCGCATCGGATATGGCGGCATACATAACAGGTGAAATAATCAGAATAGACGGCGGTCTGTCAATGTAAATTATGCAACTTATAAAATGCTGAAAGGAATGGTCAAATCAATGAGACGAGTAGTTATTACGGGACTCGGATGTATAACTCCGGTTGGGAACGATGTCAAGACATTTTGGCAGACACTTACAGACGGGAAGCACGGCTTTGCCAAAATTACAAAGTTTGACGCATCAGAGCTAAAGGTACACATCGCGGCTGAAGTAAAAGACTTTGACCCAACAAAGTACATTGAAAAAAGTGAGGTGCGACGCACTGACCTGTTTGCACAATACGCCATTGCCGCGGCAACGCAAGCGGTTGAAGAGAGCGGCATCGTAGGAGCAGTGCCACCTGAAAGGCTCGGCGTATACATAGGCTCAGGCATTGGCGGCATCTCAACATTTGTAAACAACACCGAAACGATGTTAACCAAAGGCGCACAGCGAATATCCCCACTTTTCATCCCGATGATGATAGCAAACATGGGTTCAGCCTTGGTAGCGATGAAATACGGCGCAATGGGACCGAACCTACCAATAGTAACTGCGTGCGCTTCAGGAACACACTCAATCGGCGAAGCGTTTCGAGCAATAAAACACGGATATGCCGATGCGATAATAACAGGCGGAGCCGAAGCGACGGTTAACCCGCTTGCCATCGGCGGATTCATAAACTGCCAAGCTCTGTCCACAACAAACGACCCTGACAATAGCTCTATGCCGTTCGACAGACGCAGAGACGGTTTTGTCATGGGTGAAGGTGCAGGAATTCTCGTTTTGGAAGAATATGAAAACGCAAAAAAACGCGGAGCAAAAATATACTGCGAAATCAGTGGTTACGGAAACACCGACGATGCGCACCACATTACAGCACCCCACCCCGAAGCGGCAGGTGCGGTAAATCTCATGAAACTCGCCATGGCAGAATCAAAACTCACAGCAGATGAGAATCTATACATAAACCCACACGGCACATCAACGCCACTCAACGACAAAGCAGAGACACATGCAATCAAAACTGTTTTCGGAGATTTGGCATACAAGATACCAATAAGTGCCACAAAATCCATGATAGGTCACATGCTCGGAGCCGCAGGTGGAGCAGAAGCAATAGCGGCGGTTAAAACACTGGAAACAGGTATAATTCACCCCACAGCGAACTACAAAGAAGCAGACCCCGAATGCGACCTAAACTACGTGCCAAACACGGCAAGAGAACAAAAAATAGACAAAGCAATCTCAATATCACTCGGATTCGGCGGACACAACGCCGCAATAGTACTAAACAAGATATAGGAGAAAAACAATGAACTTTGAAAATGTAAAAGCACTGGCAGACCTGATAAACACAAACAACCTAACAGCAATCGAAGTGGGCAAAGGCGAAAACCGCATCCGCGTAGAGCGCCAAGCATCAGCATTCGGACCAATCGGAGCTCCTTTTCCCGGTGCACCATTCCCGATAGCGATGGCCTCAAATCCTATAGCGCAAGAAGCACCACAGCAAGAAGGCATCCCTGCAAGCGAACCGGGTAACTTTACAGAAATCACATCTCCGCTCGTAGGCGTATACTATTCAGCGGCATCCCCCGATTCTGAGCCGTTCATCAGTATCGGTAAGAAAATAAAAAAAGGTGATGTACTCTGCATAATCGAAGCAATGAAGTTGATGAACGAAGTAATCTCCGAACATGACGGTGAAATTGTAGACATCTGCATAAAAAACGGAGACATAGCAGAATTCGGACAAGTACTGTTTAAGTTGAGGTAAATCATGAAAAGAGACGAATTAAAAAAAATACTCCCGCATAGGGAGCCAATGTTATTGCTTGATGAGGCGGAGCTGGACGGAGAAGTATCCATAGGTCGCTACACAGTAAGAGGTGATGAATTTTTTCTGCAGGGACACTTCCCCGAAAACCCTGTTGTCCCAGGCGTAATTCTATGTGAAATGCTGGCGCAATCCTCATGTCTACTTGTGAACATGGAAGGCGAAAACAAAACCCCATATTTCACAGGGCTAACAAATGTCAAGTTCAAAGGCATGGTAAAACCAGGCGACACAATAGAATTCCGAACAACAAAAACAAATCAAAAAGGCCCCTTTTATTTCATGAAAGGTGAAGGCAAAGTAAACGGAAAGCTATGCATAAAAGGCGAATTGTCTTTCGCACTCGCATAAAAAGAAGTAGCCAACCCGACCCTCTTTAGAAAAGAGGGTGCCGCCCGCAGGCGGCGGGTGATTTGTTCCGAAAAAGTCAAATAAAACGGAGGAAAAAATGTTTTCAAAAATCCTTATAGCAAACCGAGGAGAAATAGCTGTCCGTGTTATCAGGGCATGTAAAGAAATGGGAATTGCAAGCGTTGCAGTATTTTCTGAAGCTGACCGCAACTCTCTGCATGTGAGTCTTGCAGACGAGAGCTACTGCATCGGCGGGTCGCTCTCAAAAGACAGTTATCTCAACAAACAAGCGGTTGTATCGGCGGCACTTGCATCAAAAGCAGAGGCAATTCATCCCGGCTACGGATTCATGTCGGAAAACGCCGAATTTGCACAGTTATGCAGTGAACACGGAATCGTATTTATAGGCCCCGACCCCGAAACGCTCTCAAAAATGGGCGACAAAGATATGGCGAGAAAAACCATGCGAGAAGCAGGAGTACCCGTAATTCCCGGATGCGATTTAGTAGAGAGCCTTGAGCAAGTGAAAAAGGAAGCGAAAAAAATAGGCTTCCCACTACTCATAAAAGCACGTAGCGGCGGCGGTGGAAAAGGCATACGCCAAGTTGAAAATATGGAAGAACTTGAATCTGCATTCAACACAGCAACGGCTGAAGCAACCTCAGCATTCGGTGATGGGGCTGTGTACATGGAAAAATTCCTACTACCCGTGAAACACATTGAAATGCAACTTTTAGCGGATAACCACGGTAACGTAGTCTGCCTTGGCGAGCGTGACTGTTCAACCCAACGCAAAAACCAAAAACTCATAGAAGAAAGCCCCGCAGTTGTTCTGTCAGACGAGACTAGAAAAAAGATGATTGACGCATCAATCCAAGCAGGGCAATCAGTGAGCTACAGAGGAGCAGGCACCATTGAATACCTCTACGACCCGAAAACTCAAGACTTCTACTTCATGGAAATGAACACACGCCTGCAAGTTGAGCACCCCGTCACAGAGATGGTGACAATGGTAGACCTCGTAAAATGGCAAATCCGCCTAGCCTCAGGTATGAAGCTGGACTTTACCCAAGAAGATATAAAGCTGACAGGTCACGCAATCGAGTGCAGAATAAATGCAGAGGATCCATATAACGCATTTAGGCCCTCAGGCGGAAAAGTAGAAATGCTCCACGTCCCAAGTGGCCCATGGGTGCGCTTTGACTCAGCAATCTATCAAGGCTACACAATCCCGCCGTTTTATGACTCAATGATAGGAAAACTAATAGTCTATGCCAATACAAGAGACGAGGCAATCAGAAAAATGAAAGCATCATTATGCGAGCTAATAATTCAAGGAGTGACAAACACAGGCTCATTCCAAGACGAACTGATGTCTACAGAAGAATTCCAAGACGGCACCTACACAACGGATTATTTATTGAAGTATATAAAATAATGGGGTGAAAACATATGATTTTCAGAAAACCGAAAAATGCACTTGAGGGGCACGGCAAACATGCACCCGGTGTCAGCGACATAGTTGAAGATGAGACCATACCATGCGTCAAGTGCAAAAAAACAATCCTCGCAGACCAACTAAAAGAAGCCGCATTTGTCTGCCCATACTGCCGCCACCACTTCAAAATGAATGCCCGCCAACGAATCCACATGATATCAGACCCCGGCACGTTCGTTGAATTTGATAAGGATTTAGTCCCAACAAACATTCTCGGATTCCCCGGCTATGAAGAAAAGCTCGAAGCGGCGAAGCTCCAAAGCTCAGAGTCTGACGCAGTAGTTAGCGGAGAATGCGAAATTGAGGGCAACAAAATCGGTATTTTCGTGATGGAGCCCGCATTTATGATGGGAAGCATGGGAAGCGTTGCAGGGGAAAAGATAACCCGCACATTCGAGCGTGCACTAAAGCAAAACATCCCCGTAATCGGTTACGCAGTCTCAGGCGGAGCGCGTATGCAAGAGGGTGTTGTCTCGCTGATGCAAATGGCAAAAACAAGTGGCGCAGTTAAGCGGCACAGCGAAGCGGGCAACCTCTATATCTGTGTGCTCACCGACCCGACAACAGGCGGCGTTACAGCGAGCTTTGCCATGCAAGCAGACATAATTCTCTCAGAGCCAAACGCACTGATAGGTTTTGCAGGCCCCAGAGTAATAGAGCAAACAATCCGGAAAAGACTCCCCCACGGCTTTCAAAAAGCCGAGTTCCAACTGGAGCACGGCTTTATAGACCAAATAGTATCAAGGCTACGCCAAAGAGCCTACTTAGGAAGTCTTCTAAAAATTCATGCAAGGAGGGGCTACTAATCATGACATCATATGAAAAGGTACTTGCTGCGCGGGCGAAAGATAGATTTACCTCACTAGACATGATTGACGGAATTTTCACAGAGTTTATGGAAATGCACGGCGACCGCCGATTTGCAGACGACAGGGCAATAGTAAGTGGGCTCGCATATCTCAATGGCATCCCGGTCACGGTTATAGGCATAGAAAAAGGTCACACCATAAAAGAGCGCTCGCACCGAAACTTCGGCTCAGCGCACCCCGAAGGATACAGAAAAGCTCTGCGCCAGATGAAACTTGCCGAAAAATTCGGCAGACCCGTAATTTGCTTCATAGACACGTCGGGTGCATACTGCGGAATCGGAGCAGAAGAGCGCGGGCAAGGGCAGGCGATAGCAGAAAACCTAACAGAGATGATGTCACTTCAAACCCCGATTATATCAATAATAATCGGAGAAGGTGGTAGCGGCGGAGCACTGGCACTGGCGGCGGCAAACGAAGTTTGGATGCTGGAAAACTCAATATACTCAGTAATCTCACCCGAGGGTTGCGCCAGCATACTCTGGAAAGACAGTGCAAGAGCGGAAGAAGCCAGCGAATGCCTAAAGCTCACCCCCGCAGACCTACACGAACTAAAAATCATAGAAAAAATAATATCAGAAAACGAAGCATTAATGGACGTCCTAAAAAGAGAACTGATGGAAGCAGTGAAAAAGTACTCAGCCATGCAAATAGATGAACTGATAGACCACAGATACAACAGATTCAGAGTAATAGGCGGCTAGGTCGGCATCTGCTCTATAACAGTACGAACAGCCTCAGCAGAAGCCTTCAGCCGTGAAAACTCAAGGTCGGTGATAGACTCTTCAAGGCGCCGAGAGGCACCCATATGGTCAACAACTGTAGGCACGCTGAGAGCCACATTTTTAAGCCCGTATTCACCATCCAAGGTGCTGGTAACACACAAAACAGTTGCCCGGCGACTCAAAACCGCATCTGCAATAAAACACATGCAAGAGGCAATGCCATAATGCGTTCTCTGCTTACCGCGAATAATGGAAACTGCCATTTTGCGTGTAGTCTCTTCAACCTTAAGGCGCTCATCATCGCCAAACCGGATATCAATAGCATTACAATACTCAACAATAGGCACACCGGTTACACTGGTTTTGCTCCAAAGCGGAACCTGTGTATCGCCATGCTCGCCGATAACCTGCGAAATAACTGCATTTGGTTTAACGTTGAGATAATCGGCGACGACACTGACAAACCGAGCCTCATCAAGAGTACACCCGGTTCCAAAAACCATGCCGCGAGGAAGTCCAAGCCACTGACTCATCTTAAAAGTCAACACATCATTCGGATTGCTGACAATCAAAACCACACCCGAAGTGTAATACTTCTGTATTTCAAGAGAAATGTCCTTTGTGATTTTGATGTTATCCGCAGCCAAATCAAGCCGAGACTGGTCAGGCTTTCTGTTTAGACCCGCTGTAACGACAATGAGGTCCGCCCCTGAAATATCGCTAAAATCACCAACTCGAATAATAGCTGAACCCATGTAAGAAATACCATGCCGCAGATCCATAAGCTCAGCCTCAGCCTTAGAAATATCCTTATCAATAAGCACAATTTCATGCGCTATTTCTTTAAGCTTCAAAGCATAGGCAATGCTAGCTCCAACGTACCCAACACCAATAATACAAACCTTACGAGAAAACTTACGCCGTGTGTCAATTAAAGAATTCATAAAGAAACCCCTTTCCGGAAAATAAAAATACCTATGCTATCCATTTTAACATATTAGTTCAAAAAATGTCTGTAAATTTTTTATTTGTGTTTTATTCGTGATTGATTTATAATGGATAACTTAGACTTCATGCATAAAAACAACATTAGGAGAGGATGTATGCTGAGGATTGGTAAATCGATGAAACTCAATCATAAACTTATCTTGCTCATGGCAGTTTTTACTGTTGTGGGTACTATTGTGGCATACATATTTATCCACGCCATTGTGCGAGATGTCGTCTACGACAACATTCTTGACAGTATTTATCAGCAAAGAGTCAATCATGCGGCACAACTTGACGAACTATTTGTACATCATAGTATCATTGTTGAAAGCCTTACCAACGTATTGCCGTTTGTAGGGCGGGATTACTATCAAGACATAATCGAAAGAACCGCGGATACATTAGAACACGCTACTGCACTATGGGTTGCACTTGAGGACGGCTCGTTTTACAGTAGTTCGGGATGGGAACCGCCCGAATGGTTTGTGAACACGCAGCGCCCATGGTGGATATTGGCGGAAAGCCATAACGACGAAATAGTGACAACCCTGCCGTATGCATCAGTCGAAACAGGAAGAATCACAGCGACAGTGGCAAGGCATATAGAAAACTGGACCGGGCAAAAAGGTGTCGCCGCATCAAATCTTGATATGGACTCAGTTGAAGAAATGCTGATAGCTCTTGAGCAGGGAAATGACGGAGACTTTATGTTGCTCGGACCGGCAGGCGAAATTATATTTCACCCAAACCGTGACCTTATGCCCACAGGAAACGGATTTTACTACCTATTTAACAAACACCCATATGCAGAGTTGCCCGAACTCTTTGAAGCGGGCGAAAGCATCGTGCAGTTTGTCTACGATACGGGTGTGACCTCATATTTTATTAAGCTCCCACTTGAATCAAACAACTGGTCACTCGCAGTAATCGTGCCGGCAACAGTTGCCTCCGTCCCCATGCAGCAGGCGATAATGACACAAGTAATAACAACAGCGGTTGTCGTATTTTCACTGGTTGCAGTGATGTTCTTCTTCCTGCGAAACAGGATAATAGTACCAATAACCGACAAACTCGATGCAGAAAAACGTGAGAGCGAAGCCATGTACGTCCAACGTATGATGTACAACTCGATACCGATACCGGGTAGCTTGTGGAATGAAAAATTTGAAATAATCGATTGCAATCAGGCAATGCTTGACTTTTTGCAGACCCCTGAGAAAAGTGAAGCACTGAGCAGGTTCTTTGAATTCTCCCCGGAATTTCAATCATGCGGAACACGCTCAACAGAAAAAGCCACGGAGATTCTAAAAGATATGTTTGCCGACGACAGCGTCAGCAGAGCGCAGTGGACTCACCTCGTGGACGGTGAATCCATCCCTACTGAAATAGTGGGAACAAGATTTATCATGCGTGATGAATTTGTCTGCGCAGTATACTCGCTTGACATGCGGATACTTGAAAACACACTGCGCCTTGAACGTGAGCTTGCACGTGAGCAGGAACGAAAAAAGCAAGATAGAGAACTCAGTGTGCGTATCCAAGCCATGCTTGACGCAACCCCACTTGCGGTTGAAATCTGGGATACAAACTTCAACGTTATCGAATGCAACAAAACAACTGCTGAGATGTATGGCTATTCAGGTAAAAAAGAATTCATAGATAACTTTACCGATCACAAACTCAGGTATGGCGAAACCCTTGAGGATTTTATGCGAAATGTCAAAAAAGCATTTGACGACGGCTCCAACTGCTTTGAATACGAGGACATCGACCCGGACGGAAATCCGATGCAAACTGAAGTAGATGCCGTATGCATGATTCTCAATAACGACCCTGTTGTCATTTCATACACAAAAAACGTCACCGAGCTGAGAAAAGCAATGGACGAAGTTAAACGCATGGACGTTGTAGAGGAGAGTAACAGGGCAAAGAGCAGATTTTTGGCCAGAATGAGCCATGAAATCCGCACCCCAATATCCGCTGTCTTAGGCATTTCCGAGATTGAGCTGCAAGACTCAAATCTCTCCATAAAAATGAAAGAATCCCTAACAAAAATAAACAATGCCGCCGGCAGGCTCCTAAATATAGTCAACGACTTGCTTGACCTATCAAAACTCGAAGCCGGCAAAATGGAAGTGTTTGCAGAGGAATACGAAGTCGTCTCCATGATTAGTGAAGTCACGCAGATGCACCCTGAGTTTTATTCAAACGAAAAAATAAAGTTTAAGTTGAATGTTGACAACAACACCCCCGCATTGCTAATCGGCGACATGCTCAGAATTAAACAAGTGCTAACAAACCTGCTGTCGAACGCATTTAAGTATACAGTATCGGGCTGTGTGGAGATGAAAGTGCGGTGTGTAGAGCATGATGAAAGCGATGAACTCGTAAATCTTGAAATCACCATAACCGACACAGGGTACGGCATGACAAAAGAACAGGTGGAGATTCTGAAAAACAATGAATATGCGCGTTTTCACGAAAGCGGAAATCGTGAAGTCAGCGGCACAGGGCTTGGAATGCCTGTTGTATTCAGTCTGCTCAGCCTGATGGAAGCGAACATCGACGTACAGAGCGAAGTTGGAGTCGGCACAAAAGTATCACTCTCAATTCCCCAAAAACTTGCCGAGGTAACAGAGGTGATAGGCAGAGAAACCGCAGTGCGTCTTGAAAACTTTGACGAATCAGAGTTGCTTGAGAGCAAAAAGTTTTCATTTACGCCCGAGCCGATGCCTTACGGCAGTGTGCTGGTTGTCGATGATGTTGAAGCGAACCTATATGTTGCAAAAGGTCTGCTTGCATTTTACGACTTAAACGTAACAACATGCGTGGGAGGTAATGAAGCGATTGAATTAATCAAGCAGGGCAATGTTTATGACATAGTATTCATGGATCATATGATGAATGATATGAGCGGCATTGCTGCAATGCTAATCATGCGTGAGCTGGGTTACACAAACCCAATAATTGCCCTAACCGCAAACGCAATGATTGGACAAGCGCAGGAATTCATAAAAAAAGGCTTTGACGGTTTTGTATCAAAGCCAATTCAAACGAAGATTCTAAACGCAGTTTTACTTAAAAATATAAGAGACAAGCATCCGCCTGAAGTTGTGAACAAGGCGAGAAAAGAGAGCGACCGCATGAATGTGGGAGATATAATGGCATTCCAAAACAGCGATGAGCTTACGACCGAACTACGCCGTGACTTTATGAAAAAGCATGAGAACACATATGAAAAACTCTGCAACCAAATAGACACGGGCGATTTACGGTCGGCACATATTTTAGCTCATAGCCTAAAAGGCGTTGCAGGCTTACTCAAACTCACCACCTTATCAAACATAGCTCTGCGGCTTGAAAGAATTCTCGACAAAGGAGACATGCCGCCGAGATCTATTCTATATGAAATTGGAAATGAGATAAATCGAATCTTAATGTATTTCGGCGAGGTAGAGCAAAAATTGGGATTGGAAACGGGAAAAACAGATAAATTGAGCAAAGAGGAGTCGCTTACCTTGCTCGATAAACTAAAGCCGCTACTAGAAACCAACAATGTAGACTGCCTAGACCTACTAGACGAAATAAAAAGAACCCCCGGTGCAAACGAATTGTTCGAATATGTCTCCACACTCAGCTTTAAACAGTCGTTAGACGCACTGGAGAGCTTACGCAAAAATCTATAATAGCCCCCTCTCATTATTTTGCGCATAGTCGCAGAATCCATTGGGGGTACTTAGCAGTTACACAGAAAGAAGGTGAATTAATGAAAGATAGAGAACAACCTGTACCGGAAAATACTGTTTTAATTATTGAAGATGATGTAGAAAACATAAAGGTACTGCGCAATATTCTGAGCAGCGACTATGTAGTCTACGCCGAAAGGGTCAGCAAAGACGCCGTCAGCACGGCAAAAAAGTTGCTGCCCGATATTATACTTTTAGACGTCATGATGCCCGGCATGGACGGATTTGAGGTCATAGGGCAGCTAAAGTCGGAGCTGCTCACAAAGGATATTCCGATCATATTTGTCACAGGGCGCACCGATACAGAGGACGAAGTGAAAGGATTTTCACTTGGTGCAGTGGATTACATAAATAAGCCGTTTAACGCACCCGTCGTAAAAATGCGCGTTGCACACCAGATAAAAATCATAAATCAAATGCGTGAAATTCAGAACCTCAGTACCACAGATACGTTAACAGGCATAGGAAACAGGCTTTTTTTCAACACCTTGATCGATCAAGAATGGGAGCGGGCAAAAAGACAGCAATCGCACATTAGTTTCATTATTTTTGACATCGACAACTTTAAAAATTTCAACGATACCTACGGGCATCTAAATGGAGACAAAGCGCTGGTCATAGTAGCAAAAGTAATCTCCTCAGCGCTAACCCGTGTCACAGACAAAACAGCAAGATGGGGCGGTGAAGAGTTTGCAATAATTCTTCCTGACACCCCAATAAGTGGAGCAAAGCAAGTCGCCGAAAGCATACGCGAAGCAGTAGAAAACGCCAAGTTTGAGTTGGACGACGGCAGAGCAGCAAGCGTAACAGTAAGCGGCGGAGTCCAAAGCGTCATACCAAAACACAAAGGCGAGTATGGTCTACCGGAATTCTTCAAAGAAGCAGACGAAGCCCTATATAAAGCCAAACGCACAGGAAAAAATAAAGTCTGTATTGCGGACGAGTAAAGAGCAAGACCGGAGGATGGTTCCTCGCCATTTTTATTTCCACTTTACACATTTACATTTTGTGGTATACTATAACTTCTACGTTTGGCGCAAATGTAAAGTTATAGTATTTTTAAAAGAGAGTCATTATGGGAAAAATTATTTCAATATCAAATCAAAAGGGAGGGGTCGGTAAGACGACCACCTGTGTTACCCTGTGTGCAGCACTCGCCGACATGGGCGTTAAAGTGCTACTCTGTGATATGGACCCACAGAGCAATGCGACTTCGGGAATGGGTCTCTCGAAAAAGGCACCGAGGTCGAATATGTACAATGTGCTGATCGACGGTGCAGACGTTGCCACCGCTATTGTCAAGACTCCATTTGGAGACATCTTGCCGTCAAGCAAGGACATGTCGGGCGCAGGCGTTGAGATAGTGAACATGCAAAACCGAGAATATGTGCTTAAAAAAGCACTTGAAAAAGTGCGTGATGAGTATGACTTCATTTTTATAGACTGCCCGCCGTCACTGGAAATGCTCACGCTAAACTCACTTTGCGCAGCAGACACCGTGCTTATCCCCGTGCAGTGTGAATATTTTGCGCTTGAAGGGCTATCCGACTTGATGTCAACAATTCGTATGATTAAAAAATCATTTAACCCTAAGCTTGAAATTGAGGGTGTTCTGCTTACAATGTTTGATTCGCGGACTAACCTGTCAATGCAAATTATGGTTGAGATAAAAAAATACTTCAAAGAAAAAACATACACCATAGTTATTCCCAGAAGTGTTCGTATTGCTGAAGCTCCCAGTCATGGTAAACCTGTGACGGCGTATGACCGCTATTCAAGGGGATCACAGATGTACAAAGAACTTGCAAAAGAGTTTATGAAACGCAATCCTCTAGCGCACGAGGAACAAGCAACTTAAGCTCAAATTCAAGCTCGAATGAGTGAAAAAAAGTAAGCGAAGAAGAGGTAATGGTAGATGGCTAAAAAGGGTTTAGGTGCAGGGCTTGGCGTGCTTTTTGGTGACGCTGCACAATCAGAGCTACAAAGCGACTTTGAATATATTCCGCTCAGAAGAATTGAGCCTAAGCAAGATCAACCCCGCACGGTATTTGAGCAAGAGAGGATTTCCGAGCTTGCGGACTCAATTCGTGAGCATGGTGTGCTATCACCTCTTATTGTCCGAGACTTGGGCGGCGGTTATTATCAAATCATTGCGGGTGAGCGCAGGTGGAGAGCATCCAGAGAGGCAGGTTTAGCAGAAGTTCCCGCGCGCATAATGCCTGCGGACGACCAAAAAGCACTGGAGCTTGCAATGGTAGAAAATCTTCAGAGAGAAGATTTAAGCCCCATCGAAGAGGCTCGCGGCTACAGAGCACTCATGGAAGAGTTCAACATGACTCAAGATGATGTCGCACGCAAAGTGAGCAAGTCGCGTCCGTCTGTTGCAAATTCACTGCGACTGCTTTCATTACCGTCTGAGCTCATAGAACTTATTTTGAGAAACGAACTTTCGGCGGGTAGTGCGAGAGCACTCTTGGCTCTCAAAAACAAAGAAGACATGAAAGCCGCCGCAAAAATTGTCATTGAAAACGACCTAAATGTCCGTGATGTTGAAGCTCTCGTCAAAAAGTTCGGCAAGGAAATGGCACAGAAATCAAAAAAACGTGAGCTTGAAGTTAATTATGTAGCCGAAGCGCAAAACCAGTTGACAGCATCGCTAGGGCGGCGCGTAACAATTCGCCACGGCAAGGGCAAAGGAAAAATTGAACTTGAATACTACGATCAAGAGGATTTTGATAACTTGTTTGACGTACTAATGTTGATGAAAAAGTAATCATAATAAAAGTGACTGTTCAGAACCCTCACTGGATTCTGCGACTATGCGCAGAATGACAAGACAGCTGAATAGCGAATAAACGGAAAGGAACATCCAAATTTATGCTGGATATTAAATTAATTCGTGAAACGCCTGACTATGTCAAGGCGGGACTTTTGAAAAAAGGCACAGATTACAGTGAATCTATCGACAGAATTTTGGAGCTTGACATTAGGCGCAGGACTCTGATTTCTGAAACGGAGACAGATAAAGCCGAACAAAACAAACTCTCAAAACAGATACCGCAGATAAAAAAAGACGGCGGAGACGCCACTGAGATTTTTGCACAGCTAAACACACTCAAAGAGAAAATAAAGAATCTCGGCAGTGAGCTCAAAAACGTGGAAGAAGAGCTTGATGACATCATGCTGAGATTGCCGAATATGCCCGATGACGACCTAGCAAACGGAGGCAAAGAAAACAACGAAACACTCAGGCTTCACGGTGAGCCGCATGAGTTTGACTTTGAGCCAAAAAACCACATGGATCTCTGCACAGAGTTAAATCTAATCGACTATGAGCGCGGAGTCAAACTTTCAGGCAGTAATTTCTGGGTCTATCGAAACATGGGTTCAAGGCTTGAATGGGCTCTGCTTAACTATTTCATTGACACACATATAGCAGACGGTTACGAGCTTTTGTTCGTCCCGTACATGCTTCAGTATCAGTGCGGACTCACTGCGGGACAGTTTCCCAAGTTTGCAGATGAAGTCTTTAAAATTGAAAATCCGCCCGATGAGCGGCTGCGGTACCTCCTGCCGACAGCAGAGGCGGCACTCTGCTCACTTCACCGCGATGAGATTTTAACAGAAGCGGAGCTACCAAAAAAATATGTCTCATTTACACAGTGCTTTAGGCGTGAAGCAGGCACCTACGGCTCCGACGAGCGTGGCATGATCCGCGGCCATCAGTTTAACAAAGTCGAAATGGTTCAGTACACAACACCCGAGGGCAGTGCCGAAGCTTTTGACGAACTTGTGGGGAAAGCAGAAGCTTTAGTTGCAAATCTCGGATTCCACTTCAGAACAGTAAAACTGGCCGCAGGCGACTGCTCAGATGCCATGGCGCGGACATTTGATATTGAAATTCAGATCCCGTCAATGCAAGGCTACAAAGAAGTCTCCTCAGTCTCAAACTCCCGCTGTTACCAATCCCGCCGAGGAGCAATGCGATTTAAGCGCGAGTCCACAGGTAAAACAGAATTCATGCACACCCTAAACGGCTCAGGTCTGGCAACAAGCAGAATCCTACCCGCACTGGTAGAACAAAACCAACAAAAAGACGGAAGTATTGTAGTGCCTGAAGTTTTGAGGAAATATCTTGGTGGCGTTGAAGTGATTACAAACTAATCCGGAACAATTGTAGCGTCGTGCACCGCCTCTAGCACAGTGCCGCCGCCTATACTCATGTTGTAGAGATTATTAGTCCGCATTTTGCCGACGACCTTTACAAGCACCTGCTGATAGAACTTTACACCCAGCTCAGGGCGGCTCTCTATCAGCTTGTAAATATCACGGCGGTCAATGCCGATTAGTTCAGTGAACTGAATAGCACGGCAGTTTAATGTAAACGGCTGATTTTTCAGACAACTTTCACCCAAAATATCACCTTTAGCAAGGCGGGCAATTTCAATCTCACCGCCCGTCTTATGCGTGCCTGCAAAGAGCATAAGCTCACCTTTGAGAATTATGTACATAGTCTCATTGAAATCACCGCTCCTAAAGAGCATTTCATCCTCAAAGAACGTCTTGACAAAAAACCTGTCGGCAAGAGCTTTCCAATCATCATCACCCAATTCAAAGTCGAACACCTTGTGGAGTGCCGCAACAATCTCTTCTTTACCGAGTTGGCGCACACTCTGCTCATTTCTGACAATCGGGTGATTCGTGATATTATGTTCTTCCATAATCTTTCGGAGTTCATAGCGATTATGTGCAACAACCTCGCACATAAGTTCCCAGAGCTTTTGTGTCTTGCGATACTTGGCAAAAGCATTAAACTTAGGCTTGGCATCCTTAGTGGCAATCATAATATTGTTCATTGACTCAAGAGCGCCCTCGCTGTCGCCTTTCATCATATAATCCGTTGCAAGCATCATGTTTGAGCGGAATATTTTTTCGTCCAAATCTTCCCGCAAAAACACACCCGGATAAGGGTCAAAATCCTCAGGTGTGACCATAACCATGTTGCCCTTTTTAACCTGCGAAGCAATCTTCTCACGCTCGTAAACAAAACGGTAAATATCCTCACGAATCCGCTTCCACTGCGGATGCTTTTTCGGAACAGGTAAATGCTTAATCGACAAAGTATTGTCGAGGAAAAACGAAAAACCATACATTCTGCTGTTTATAACGTAGTCGATATCCTCACCCCTGGTGATCTCAGGGTCAAACGGCACACTTTGGAACATATCACGGTGAATAATCATAGCACCGCCAAACGCAAACGGCGTGCGCTTAACTCGCGGCGCACTGCCGATAATCTCGTCAAACGCCTTAGCCTTAAACCCAAACCTATCCCAGTAAGTCATCCAATGCTCCATTTTGACATCGTCGTAATACTGGTCATACTTATTAGTGTAGTAACCAGCCATGCCATAAACCACATCGCCGTAAATGCGCTTGCCAAGAAATTCAACACTGCGCTCAACCCAGTCAGCTTTTTCAAAAACCTCGTCATCATCTATTAAAATCGCCGCATCCGCCGAAAGAATATCAGCACAAAGCAAACACATATTTCGGACATTTGCATAACCCGACATATTGAGCAGCGGCGCAACCTTACGCTCGGTATCTTCCTCAAACATGACATCGGCAATCCGAGCAAGATCAGAAATAGTGAAGATATACGTCTCCGCATGTAAATTCACATCATGAATAATCTCAAGAACACGCCGCTCCGCCTCAGCGGCAACATCAGGAGTCGTGGGGCAGATGAGAAGCACCAGCTTAAAATCCTTAGCCGTCAAAATTTTCATACTCTCCAAAGTGCGCGCAAGAGTTCCGTTTTCATCAATAGGGGTAGGATGGTCATAAACAGCATCACCCTCCCGCCATTCACGTTTAGCTCGTGACCAATAAGTAGGAATAAGTACAACCTTTCGCATAAAACTGCCTCCTATGAATTATAAATATCAACCAAAGTATCAATAAGCGCTTCCTGCGCATAATTATTAAGTGCATACTGAGCGGCTGCACGCCTGCGCTCTTTTCGATTAGGAGAATAAAGCTCATTACGAATCGCATCTGCAAGCCCCGAAGCATCTTCAACGGGAACAAGCGAACCAACATCAGGGGTGATAATATCCCGAAGCCCACCTTGATTGGTCGCTATAACAGGGCACCCACAGGCGAGAGCTTCAATAGCCACAAGCCCAAACGGCTCACGCCGAGACGGCACAATGCTGACATCTGCGGAGCTGTAAAGCGCACGGAGCCGAGTGATATCCATATGCCCCACAAAATGCAAACTATCAAGATTTGCCTCTTGAGCCTGCAACCTCAAAGCAGATTCAAGCTCACCCGCACCTGCAATAATAGTGGTAATATCATCGGGATAATCACGCTCGTAGAGCCGCACTGCCTCAATGAGAACATCAACTCCCTTAAAATGCGCCAACTTCCCAACAAACAAAACAAGCTTCTTTTTAAGAGAGATATTAAACATATCCTCAATTTTATCGGGCGAAGCAGGTTCAGGATAAAACCTACCTGTATCATAACCATTTTGCATAAAAACAGCCTTGTCCGCACTATACGGAAACAGTTCACGCACAAGCGCATTGTTATCATTAGAAATGGTGATAATCCTATTAGCCTCACGTGCAGTTTCCTCAGCGTATGTTCTAAAATTCAAACCCTTGTTATAACCCATAAGGTCAGTCCCATGCGCAGTGACAACAAACGGCACACCGGTCTTGATCGCAAGCCAACTGAGTAGCCAAATATGCTGACCATGAATTATATCGGGCTTAAATTTCTCAACGGTTTCCGAAATAACTCTCTCAAAAGCAGAAATATAGAGAGAAATCTGCTCGTCACTCATGTCGTAAAAAGTCATAGAGCTACGGGGATGCGTGGTAAAGCAGGGAAAATTAAACGGGAGAGCTCCATCAATCTGCTCCTCATATTTGAAATAGACAGGGATAAGCTCAACATCCGCAACCCGGGAAAAATTGATCGTATTTTCAGGCAAGACAACAGCAACTTCATGGTTCTTCTTGGTCAAATGCACAGCAATATTGCGAGTGTACGTTCCACTCCCGGAGCCTTCAAGCGGAAAATGATTAATAAGTAAAATTTTCATTGAAAACACCATTCCTTTCCACTGCGCCAAGCTATAAAAAATTTCATTTTCTCGTTAGTGTGGCTTTCACCGACGGACGAACACAGTTCACCCCTACAATTAATTATTTATATATTCACTATGTCTGATATTGGCGTCATACTTGCTATCGACAAGCTTGACAACCCGCTTCATAAATAAATGCCACGCCGCAAGTGTCTGCTTATATTCGGAAATGTAGCGGTCTGTATTATCCCAGCTCTCATCGAAGTTCCCCAAAACAGACTTAAACTTAGGGTTCGACGTATATGTCGAAAGCGAATCAAGCCCCACAGCCAAACGTTCCCGCTGAAACTCTCGTATCGAAGTCAAGTCATTGCCGAGAATGAAATTCAGAAGAGGATTGCGCCCGACCCAACCGGTGAGCGCATAATAAAACCTCTGCTGTATGTTAATATCATTTTTCAAATCAGGCTCAACAGGATGGCTCTTAAACGTATCATGCAGAGGATAAATACCAATATCGGTGCAATTAAACTTACCCTTGCCACCTAAAAAAGTGAACTCACTCGCAAGAGCGATTCCAAGCCCCGTATCCTCGCCCCGACAAAGGAAAAGCTCATCATTATATACGTAAGTTGAAGAAAAAAACGGCGGGAGCTTCGAAAACGAATCAAGGTGAATCGCCATATTGCCGCCCAGAACCTTATTAGAGGGCTTAACCACAATATCATCAGGCTGATAAACAAGCCCACGATGCTCAGAGCTAGTCTGCCAATAATCAAGCATACCCTCTTTTTGGACACCAAAAAGAAGATCTTCCATATGGTCAAACTGCGCAAGCGGCAAAATGTTGTACCCGCTATATTCTCCGGTGGTGGCGTCACTTCTGGTATTTAAGTGATTAAGATGCACACCGAAAAAATCAATATCCTCCACAAATTGTTCATTACCTAACTGTCCACCCTCAACCTTTTTAAGCACCGACGGAACTACATCAGAATCTGTAAAAAATAAAATATCAATCCCACGCAAAATAGCTTCAATGACAACCAAAGAGCGGTTAAAACCATAAGGCACAAGCCCCCTGTCCGAAGCAACAGGGCAACGCAAAAGCCTGTCACGAAAAGACCCCCGTGAGTCAAGACGAGTCAGTTTTTCAAAACAAAACTCAGGATTCATAACATCAATCAAATGAAGAGTAACTTTCTCGCGAATACTCTTCACAACAGCCGAATCATTAGTCTGCGAATGAGCAACAATAACACAGTCAAGCTCGTGTCCATATCGAGAAGCATTATCAATAAAACTCATAATCTCAACACAAGAACTCAAACGAGGAACAATCATTCCAAGCGCAATTTTCACAAGCTCCACCTCCACAATTAAAACTTTATTCTAGCACACTTCAGAGTGAAAGTGAAGAGAAAAGACTCCAAAAAGCCCATGTTCACTGAACTTTTACAATGTGACAGCAAGACAAACCGCCAATCACCTACGACAATCACAGGAAAAACTAAGCCGATTCTACCGCCTTCCGGCGGTCAACGACCAAATCCAAACAAAGCCCGACAGCAACAAGAGCGCCGCCTATAGCGTTTCGAGTGGAAAACGTTTCGGTGATAATCACGTCAATGAGTACCCCCGTGAACACCTGCCCGATAAAGATAAATAAAGTAAGATAAAAAGCCGAAACCTTGACAACAATCACATTCAGCCCCAAAACAACGCAAAGCCCAAGTATTCCGCCAAGGTAGATATACCAATTATAAAGCGGCAGAGCTCCCGCAGGCAAAACCTCATTTCCACCGAGAATGAAAAAAACAATACTCGCAACAAACAATCCGACGAAGTAGTTGTAAAACGTACTGACCCTCACGCTGGTAAGGGCAGCGAGCCTTGCATTGACCGTTCTGGACATAACGATACTGACCCCCGCTATAAACGAAATTATTACAGCAATCACATCAAAACTCGTTATCATCGAGACAATACCTGCAATAATGAGTGCCAGTCCGAAAAGTTTCTCCTTGGTGAACGGATATTTTTTCATGCCAAACAAACCGTTGTGATCAATCGCGATGCCTGAAACACTCTGCCCAAGCAAACCCAAAGCGAGAATCGCAGACACGCTGATACGTCCAAACGAAAAATTATTTGACACTGTGGTAAGCACACCGATCGCCCCACCGAGGTATAGATACCACGGAAACAGTTTAGGGAAAAACTTTTCACGCTTAATAAACACAACCGCAATGATAAAAAGCAGACCGACGATGTGAATTATCACAGTAGCCGTAAACAAACCGTACCGCTCCGTCAAACCGCCATTTACAGCAATCATAACGGAAATCAGCACACCCATCAGCAGTGATAAAAAGTAAAACATATAGCACCCCGCTCAGAAATAGATCAGCATCAGGTGGCAAAATTGTATCACATTTATATAGAGCGGGGCAATAGCTAATTCTACAAAATCATGCATTTCGTTATTATACAACATATTGATTCATAACTTTGGATTAAAAAATACCCAAAGTTATGAATGTTTCGTAAATTATAGAGAAATCTACACTAAATGCCATGTTTTTACTAAAGTTCCTATTTTATATGTCGATACTATATATTGTAATGGGAACTTTGTTCTCAGGAAAATAGACCGGGGTAATAATCTCGACTTTAGTAACTGTGAACTGTAGTTCCAAAAGTAGAAGATAATTAACCGATGTGTGATAAGATACTCGAAAGGGATGGATATTTAACATGACACTTGGAGTAATTTTACCGGAACCCGCACAAACTGTTCAACCAACCCTCGCAACCCAGCCAATTATGCAAACATCCGGAGCGCAGTTTAACCAATTGCTTAATAATGCTAATCACGTCAGTCATGGCGGTTCAATAAGAACAAACACGATCACAAGCGGAAACGCCGAACTTGATGCGATTTTCGAAGAAGCAGGTAGACGGTATAACCTGTCTCCGGATTTGCTAAAGGCTGTTGCAAAAGTAGAATCAAACTTCCGGCCTGATGCAGTTTCTCGTGTCGGAGCTATGGGTATAATGCAACTCATGCCGGGTACTGCAAAACATTTAGGTGTTGATGACCCATTTGATGTAAGGCAAAACATCTTCGGCGGTGCGCGGTACCTAAGAGAACAATTAGACAGATTTGATGGTGATATTACACTTGCACTTGCAGCATACAATGCAGGCTGGCCAACAGTTCAGCGCCACGGAGGTGTTCCGCCGATTAGGGAAACACAGAACTATGTGCAAAAAGTTCTCAGTCACCTTGCCGATAGTAGCGTAGACCCCTCTCAGCTCGCAATTTCATTTGATGGAACTCGCGGCAATGCAGCTGTTGGAGGACCGACATTCGGAAACGGCACGGTAGTTGGTGCAAATAACTTCGGGCCCCCAATTGGTGCAGTTGGTCCGGGAAGCTCACCAAGCACCGCCTCTCCAAGCGGTCCGCCACCCGGTAAAATTTTCCACTTTGATGAAGCTTGGATACAGATGCTTCTGCAAAGACTCTTAGCGGAAAAAGCAGCGGCAGGAAATAACAACAATGGCTCCGAAGGTCAAAATCCGGGAAATAATACGGGTGATAACACAATAGGTGGCGGTGACAATGGTGTAGGTGATAAACCTAATGGTCCGGGTAGCGATTATACCCCGGAGTACCCTGTTGAAACGCCTACCGAGCCACCTGCAGAACCACCGGCAGATTATCAGCCGAGTGAGCCACCCACCGAACCACCGGAATACAGCCCCGAAGAAGCACCTGCATCACCGCCTTCAGATTATTATGCTGAAGAGGAAGGAAACAATTAATTAGTTGTTTTAGTGATTGGCGGTCATCCGTCCGACTGACGGGAGTCTAGCTCGCGTACGCTGGTCGCCGGTCACTAACAATATAAAAGTAAATGAACATGTCAAGTGTTCTCAAACTAAAAATCAGCCGTAACATGGCTGATTTTTTTTGAACAAAACTTACCTTAACATCGCAGTACCATCCATACTGCAGCTTCCAACACCATAACATCATCAAAAGTGTGAACCCAAACAATGGAACTGCCACACCGCCATAACGCCTACAGTGACAGGATTTCTCGCAATCTCATAAGCTCCGAGATAGCGTTGTCGAAGTCGTATGCGTCAAGATTTTCACAAAGCTCTTCCGATCCCGGAATTTTACGAAGTCTATCAAGCATTTTTAAAGATTCGCCGCTCTGACGTATTATCAGGGGCTCTACTATATCTAAGAGCTCAAGAGATTCG
The DNA here is from genome assembly GCA_009787625.1 of Oscillospiraceae bacterium. Classification (GTDB taxonomy): domain Bacteria; phylum Bacillota; class Clostridia; order Oscillospirales; family Oscillospiraceae; genus WRMH01. Next base: position 4,849 of record WQSX01000005.1, on the reverse strand, counting down.
TCTTTCCCAAGAAGCTCACAGGCGGTTAGCAAAACCCGTTCTTTTACGCCGATTTCAGTTATAACTCTATCAAATTCGTTTTTAAAGGCAATAAGTGTGTCTTTATTCGGGGAGTTACCCTCAATAATCTGAGACTCTAAATCCTCAGAAAGTTTTGCGAGAACGAGTTCATGAATAAGCCCGGCTGAGCTTTTTATCGTGTGTGTAAGCCGCTGAGCCGTCTCAAAATCTCTCTTATCCAGATTTTCACATATCTGCTCATAATAGTTGTTGTGTACCTTTACAAACTCGTATCGCAGCTCACGCTTGAGTTGTTCGTCAAATTCAAGGTCGTCAACATTCTCAAATATGCCATCACTATTATTTGTCAATTTACCTCTCCTCATCACCGCCACTATTTCAAGTTTAGCACACTTGCTCTACTGATGAGCGCATACCCTATTTCTCCCATCTTGCTTAGCCTTGTAGAGAGCTTTGTCTGCATCAGAAATCAAATCTTCTGCCGTGTAAGCTTCGTCTCGATTAGGTGTGATACAGTTTGTGCCAATACTAACCGTTATGCTTATCGGGCTTTGTCCACCGATTAAGAGTTTATGATTTTCGATTGCCTTGCGTATTACCTCCGCAACAATGCCAACACCTTCTTTATGTGTGCTCGGTAAAATCACCGCAAACTCTTCTCCGCCCCACCGTGCAACCATATCAGCTGGCCGTTTAGCCTGCGACCTTATCACTTGGGCGACTTGAACAAGCGCAACATCCCCGTTAATATGGCCATAAGTGTCATTTAGGTCTTTAAAATAATCAATGTCAATCATCAAAACGCCAAGCGAACTTTTATCACGCTTAGCTCGCCCCCACTCGCGTTGAAGGGTCGACATAAAGTCTCTGCGATTTCTAAGACCTGTCAGCTCATCGGTTGAGCTTAACATTTGAAGCTTTCGTATGAGGTTTACAAGCATCATTTGATGCTGTACACGCATTTTTACAATTGCAGGAGTATATGGCTTATTTATATAATCTGCTGCACCTTCTGAAAGACCTCTCGTCTCATTTTCCGGATTTGAAAGCCCTGTTACGAAGATAACCGGTATATCTTTGGTGACATCGTCGTTTTTTAGTTCTGCTATAACCTCAAATCCGCTTTTTTCAGGCATCATGATATCAAGCAATATCAAATCCGGCAAAAGTGTTTTTGCTGTCGTAAATGCCTTTGTACTTTTCTTTTCTATATAAATAGCGTAATCAGATTGCAGGATATCACTGAGCACACGTATACTCAGAGCCTGATCTTCTATAATCAGGATGCTGTTTTTTTCTTGCTCCATGCTATATTCCCTCACTTTTGAAACTTGCTTAAATATATCAAAAGTTTATATAATAAGCAAGTATTATTTAAAACCTGACCCTCTTTTTTGGTGTATGAGACGTATACAATGGTGAAAAGCCCTCAAATCCGCTTAGACTTGAGGGCTTTGGTGACCTGTCCGCGACTCGAACGCGGGACCACCTGCTTAAAAGGCAGATGCTCTACCGACTGAGCTAACAGGTCTGGCTGGGGTGGCAGGATTTGAACCTACGAATGCCAGAGTCAAAGTCTGGTGCCTTACCGCTTGGCGACACCCCATTGTGTGGGGTGGATAATGGGATTCGAACCCACGACCCCTGGAACCACAATCCAGTGCTCTAACCAGCTGAGCTATACCCACCATTTTCAGGTTTTGTACATTGCGCTCAGAGATTGTAACACAGTCTGGCAGGTAATGCAAGACTTTTCTTATAAAACAAACCCTAAAACCGAAAAAACTAAAAGCTATCCCCCAAAAAAGAACTCGTCTGACGGCATAGCACCGCCAATCAAATTTGGATTCTCGTCAAACAAAACTTGTAAAAACGCCTCAACGGCGGAACGTGCCGCAGTTGCACGCGTAAAGTCCATGGGTATTCTCCTCGCGCCGACAGCATTCCCGACAACTTGACCATTAGGAATCGCAACAGACCCGAGTTCCACAAGCAAATCCCCCGCTTCAACAGGATTAGTCATAACAAAGTTTGTCGATTGCTCCACCGCAGAGATAAAGTCCTGTACAAAATCCGTATCGCTGTCCAGTAATCTCTCATGGAAAATAAGCGCAACCTGAGGATAAATTTCACCGTCATTATTTCTCGCCCACTCGTCTTGCAGATTTATTCTTGCAGTAAACCCCTCTCGACCCATATTAGCCGCAAAACCGGTGATTGCCGTGGCAACAGGCTCAGCCAAAACAGCAAAGCTGACAGGCGTACCGCCAATTTCCATGCCTGTGGCAACCGCATCTCTGACATCGCTTGGTGCAGTCAAGTAGATAATTGCCACCGAATCAGGGTCAGGTGTAAAGTCTGTGGTATCGGGCTCAATGAACGGAATATCGTTCTGCGCCAGCACAGACCTGAGAGTTATACCGGGGGTACCCGCTCTGGCAAAAGCAACTACAGTTTCACCTTTCAACTCCTCAAGAGAAGAAATATCTTGGTCGGAAACGAGATGCATGAGACCCCAAGTGGTAATAGCCGCAAGGCGATATCCACTCCCGTTGGTGTGCATCATTGCGGCGATATTAATAGGCGCGATGGCAAAATCAGGCTCCTGATTTAATAGTGACGCAACAAGCGCATCGACATCATTTGTCATAGTATAAGAAATATCAAAACCGTCAATCCCCACAAATTCATCCGACATCATGTAAGCCATTGCAAGCCCCGGTGCACCATCAACCAAAATGACATTTACCGACACATCTTCCATGGGTTCTTCCGGAACAACCACGTCCTCAAAGTCGTCGGTCGAAGTATCTTCGTCCACAACTTCCGGGGTCGGAGTCTCAAGAGTTCCCTCATCCACAGGCGGAGGAACGTCTTCCGTACCACCGTTGCAAGCGGCGACAAACAGCACCGCAAACAAGCATAAAACTACCAAAACAACTAACTTTTTCATAACAAATAACCATACCTTTTTCTTGTAATTTCAAAATTATTATACTATAATAGTACAAAATAAACTGTTGCCAAGGCAACGAAAATCTAAAATAGTGTGGGAGATATGCAAAATATGGATACAATGCACTTAAAAACCCTAGCCAGCACAGACCTATTTGCCGAAATAGACGAAACCAAGGCAGCGGCTCTGCTAAGTTGCCTAAACCCCGTAGTCCGAAAATATGCAAAAAGTGAAATAATCATAAGGGCGGGAGACTCGGTACAGAGTATAGGCATAATGCTGAGCGGTAAAGCGCGTGCCTATGCGGAAGAACACTATGGCAATCAAACACTAATGGCAAACCTGACCCCACTGAGCGTATTCGGAGAAATACTTGTAAGCACAAGAACACACAAAAGCCCCGTCACAATCTATGCCGCAACAGATGTGACGGTGGCATTTATTGAATATGAAAAAACATTTGCAACATGTGCGCAAAAGTGCAGCGCCCACAGAAGATACGTGCAAAACCTACTAAAAGTTATTGGCGACAAATATTTTCAGATGTTCGACAGGATAAACATTTTGCGTGAGAAAACCCTGCGAGACAAGATTTTAGCCTACCTACACACTCTGAAAAAAGGCAGTGGCAACACAAGAGAAAATCAAAAGGGGATAATAATCAAACTGCCATTTTCAAAAACTACCCTAGCCGAATATCTTCTGGCAAATCGCAGCGCACTTTCGCGTGAACTACGCAAAATGGAAAACGACGGGCTAATAACAGTAAACGGCAGAAAAATAAGCCTACTATAGATTTAGTGCTACCCTGATAAATTTACAGCGTGCCGAGGGCAATTTCCATCATGGTGGTGAATGTCCTCTCCCGATCTTCCGCGGCTACCATGTGGTCAAGGTCAAAAAGCACATCTGAAATCGTGAGAATGCAGGCGGCATTTTTACCAAGCTGATTCGCATTATGGAAAAGCCCAAACGACTCCATTTCAACCGACAGACAGTTTTTTTCATCCCGTATTTTCTTCCAATATTCCGGTTGTTCCTTGATTGCACGGTAAAACACATCTGATGAATGAATTCGTCCCGTCACAATTTTTGTTCCGAGCTTACTCGCACTCTCTTTCAGTTTGTTTGTGAGTATCTCAGATGCCGCAATTACATCGCCCTCAAACCCGCTCTGATAGCGAGCATAGCTAGATTCGCTGAATGCATCTTCTGCGAGCACGATATCGTGCAGATCTAAAGTCTCACTGTAACCGCCCGATGAACCGACTCTGATGATATTTTCGACTTCATAGGTTGTATACAGCTCAAATGAATATATGCCGATAGAGGGTATTCCCATACCACTACCCATTGCGGTAACTGGTTTGCCTTTGTACGTGCCTGTGTAACCCATCATTCCTCGGATATTGTTGATTTGTGTAACGTTTTCAAAGTATGTCTCCGCTATAAATTTAGCTCTAAGTGGGTCGCCGGGCATCAGGACTGTTTTCGCGATTTCGCCTTTTTTAGCCGAATTATGTGGTGTTGACATAGTAATGACCGTACCTTTCAAAAATATTTCTGTACAAAACGACCATGAAAGTGGTAATTAAGTACATAAATTAGCATTGTTTTGCATGTTTTTATCTTTTTAATGCTGAAGATACAGTATAACGGTTAACGAAGAAAAAGAAAAGCAGTTTTTTCTTGACTTAACCACATGCGCTGTGGTATCATATCTTTCTAGACCGACGAAAGTCGGTTTACGTTTCGCAAAAACCATCACACATATCGCGGGGTGGAGCAGTCCGGTAGCTCGTTGGGCTCATAACCCAAAGGTCGGTGGTTCAAATCCGCCCCCCGCAACCAGTAGGAGTGTTCTTACCGTAC
>WQSX01000004.1 GCA_009787625.1 Oscillospiraceae bacterium | reverse complement strand
GCTTTGGCTCATGTATAGTCCTCCGTTATCACAAATTGGTGCTACGGAATAATTTGTATTATAGGCAATTTGCCGCCGAATTTCAAGTGTTGTGATTTTTAATAACACATTTTCTTCTTGAAAAATTCCATATAATATTCTATAATTTAATAGTAAATAAAAGATTGGGCATATGAAAATTATGACAAGGCAAACATCAATATATGACACAAATAAACCCATAGGACCCTTGGCAAGCAGGCTTCGTCCGCGCGATTTAGATGAGTTTGTCGGACAAGAACACCTGCTGGGTGAGGGTAAGGTTTTACGCCAAATGATTGATAGAGACATGGTATCGTCAATGATTTTTTGGGGACCGCCGGGCGTTGGAAAAACAACCCTTGCCCGCATTATTGCAGGCAGAACAAAGGCGGAATTCATAAACTTCAGTGCAGTCACCAGCGGAATCAAGGAAATCAAGGAAGTCATGAATCGCGCCGAAAAAATGAGCATAATGGGCGATAAAACCATACTATTCATAGATGAAATCCACCGCTTCAACAAAGCGCAACAAGATGCATTTCTGCCATTTGTAGAAAAAGGAAGCATTGTCCTTATTGGCGCAACAACAGAAAATCCCTCATTTGAAGTAAACTCTGCGCTACTCTCAAGGTGCAGAGTGTTCGTACTAAACGCCCTACAGCAGGAAAACCTTGTGAACCTATTGAGGCAGTCGATAGCAGACCCAAGAGCATTTGAGAGTAAGGAAATCCGTGTATCAGACGAAATGCTCGCCATAATTGCAAATTTCGCAAACGGCGATGCCAGAACGGCACTCGGAACCCTGGAAATGATTGTGCTGAACAGCGAGACAGATGAATCAAGCGTCACAGTCACAATGGAGATGCTTGAGCAGTGCATAAGTAAGAAGTCCCTTCTCTATGACAAAACAGGAGAGCAGCACTACAACATTATCTCGGCTCTGCACAAATCCATGCGAAACAGCGATGTAGACGCTTCAATCTACTGGCTCGCTCGAATGCTTGAAGCAGGGGAGACGCCGCTTTACGTGGCAAGGCGTGTGGTTAGATTTGCAAGCGAGGACATAGGCATGGCAGACAGCCGCGCCCTGCAAATCGCAGTCGCGGCATATCAAGCATGTCACTTCATAGGAATGCCGGAATGCAGTGTACACCTGGCTCATGCAGTGACATACATGGCACTGGCTCCAAAATCAAACGCACTGGACGTGGCATACGCAAATGCAGCAGTCGATGCACAAAACATGCTGGCAGAACCCGTACCAATGCAAATCCGAAATGCCCCAACAAAGTTAATGAAAGAACTCGGCTATGGCAAAGGTTACGTCTACGCACACGACACTGAGGACAAACTGAGCACAATGCAATGCCTACCCGACAGCCTACTGGACCGTAAATACTACGTTCCAACCGAGCAAGGCCAAGAAGCAAAAGTAAAAGAACGCATGGAGCAGATTGAAAACTGGAAAAAGCAAAATCAAGAGTAAAGCAAAGCGCATTTACCGGATATTGAGTTTTCGGAGGTACCCTATGCATGAAAGATAGTTCTCGCTATGAAAACTTTTCTGTAATATCAGGTCTTGGTGTAGTCGTGATAGACTCACTGGGTAATAACTTGTTTGAGTCGAGTATTTGTAAGGATACACGCGATTTTTTGAACGTTCTCTACGCGACATGCGGCTATGAGGAGAGTTGCAGAATCGCGTTTATTTATGGATGTTATCAGGCAAGGCGTTTCGGCGGGTGTTACCTGTTTTTTGCTCCGTCAGGGCTTCTATACTGCGCGGTGTCGGTTGAGCATGGTGAAGATCTATCATTTGGAGTCTTGGCAGGACCGTTTATTTTAACAGATCACGATGACTACATGGAATATGATATTATTGAACATGCAGAGCTATCAACTGATGAACTGGATGCACTATGGGCAAAAGTTAATTTGATACCATATATCACAGCGAAAAAAGCTCATGCCGTGAGCGAACTGTTAAGCCTTATAGCGTTGCCGAATTCAACAGGCTCAAATCAGCAGAAAACCACAAAAATTCAAACATATGCACTTACAGCAGGGTATTCAACAGGAAAAGAACAGGCACTATTCTCAGCGATTCGTAGGGGTGATGTTCAGACGGCCAACGCTGCACTTAGCGATATGATAAGTCAGATGCTAAACCTGCATGGTGGAAATATAGAAATTTTACGCTCCAAAGTTGTAGAATTTACAGTGCTTCTGTCGAGGGTTGCGCTGAAATGCGATAAGGACTTAAATGCATTCCTGGGGTCGGACTATGTTTTCTTGCGTGAAATTGACGAGTTTAATTCAGTAGAAAACGTTGTTATCTGGCTTCAAACAGTGTCGCGCCGTTTTGTAAGACTGGTGTTCGACTTTGCAGAGGCAAAGCAGGCGGACATCATTTTAAAAGCTGTGGACTTCATAAAGCGGCATTATGCATCTAAAATCAACTTGAATGAAATAGCAGGTCATCTATATATAAGTAAGCCATATTTCTGCCGGATATTTAAAGAGGCAACAGGGCAAACTCCGGGAAACTACGTTACTTATGTGCGTATTGAGGAGAGTAAAAAACTTCTAAGTGATCCAAATATAGATATCATTGACATTTCAGATATGGTCGGTTACGAAAATCAGAGCTACTTCACAAAAATATTCAAGCAGCAGACAGGAAGCACCCCGGCAAAATACAGAAGAGAATTAATGCATGGAAACTAAAAATTGTATAATATTTTACAAAAATGCTACTATAGCAGAAGAAATGGATGGAAAGTTAGTATAATATAATTTACGAGAAATTTACATAAAGAAAGGTTTTGAATTCTATGAAAAAATTAATTATTCCGGTTTTAGCCTTAGCACTTTCCTTCACACTGATCGCCTGTGATCAAGATGACGGAGCAACAGGAGCCGGAGCCGATGCCGAAGTTGTTTTCTTCACATGGTGGGGAGATGGCGAGCGTGCAATGGGTGAAGCGCTTGTAGCAGACTTTGTTGCAGACAACCCCGGTGTCACTGTCCAAGAAAACTATATCGCATTTGGCGATTACCTTGCCATGATAAACACCATGGTTGCAGCCGGCAACACTCCGGATGTATTCTTTTTGCCTGAATTCCTTGTTCTTGAATGGGGCATGGATGGTGTTGCCCAGGACTTAATGCCGCATTTCCAAGAGAATAATATCGACCCAAATGCCAAGTGGGTAGACGCGGCACTATACTATTCCGAAGGTCGCATTTTCGGAATCAACCCAAGCTTAACTCTGATACTTTTATTCTATAACCAAGAGCTATTTGCTGAGCACGGCATAGCACCGCCACCGGCTGACGCCTCAACCCCATGGTCATGGGATGAGTTCGTAGCGGCAGCAACAGTGCTGACTCGTGACATGGATGGAAACACACCTGCCGATGCAGGATTCAACTACAACAATGTTGTTCAGTGGGGAACTACACTGCCGAACTCATGGATTTATGTCCTTCCACTTCTATACACAGCAAACAGCAGCATAGCCGATGACACAGGCACACAGCTCAGAATTTCAGATCCTCTTGGTGTAAATGCATTGCAAACAATGGCAGATCTTGCTCTTGTCCACCAAGTGGCACCTACAATCGCACTTACAGGCGCTGATGCCTTTGGTGACTTCTCAGTTATGCTTATGAATGACCAGCTCGGAATGTTCATCGGCGGAGCTTTCCTACACCCCAACTTTGCAAATGAAGACTTTGAAGTGGGAATGGCACAAATACCATCTATCTCAGGAGATGCCAGCAATATGTCATGGGGCGCCGGTTATGTGCTTGGTTCTGAAGAAAGCGCAGCTTTTGATTTTCTGATGCATCTGATTGATTTCAACAACTCAGTCACAGCCGCCGAAAATCACGGCGTGGCACTCTCTAATCTTCCGCAAGTAAACTCAATATTCGACGATGCTGCTTTAAATACAGCATGGCTGAACATGATGAACCCAACACTTGCAAGAGTTTCCGGCGATATCCTTCAAAATGGAACACGTGATTCTGTCGAGCCCGTCACTCTTCGCAATTTTGGCATAATCATGGATCAACACCTGGTACCGCTATTTGACAGAATCTGGTTAGGTCAAGTTTCAGCAGCAGACGGAGTAGCTGAAATAGAAGCAACACTACAAGGTTTGCTGGAAGGCTCTTGGTAAATATTTTCGGGTAGAATGAAGAGATATTGAACAGGCGTGGCTTGTTTCATCTGTGGAACGGGTTCCCGGATGAAACGGCTGCGCTTTGTAATTTGAGACTATTTCTCAAAAAGAAAGAAGGTAGGCTATGGGCAAACAACGCATTAGAAACAGGGGGCCGATTGAACGTAGTCAGCGTAAATGGGGTTATGTATTTATCGCTCCGTGCATCATTGGGTTAATTGCGTTCAATTTTGGACCTATGTTATTTAGCATGGGCATCAGCTTTACCCAGTGGAACATTATCACGCCGCCTGAGTTTGTAGGATTGGATAACTACAGACAAATGCTGGACGATCAGCTCATCCGGATATCGCTCAGGCAAACGGCATACTACACTCTTTTAACAGTTCCTCTTATTACAATTGTTCATTTCTTTACAGCCGTGCTTTTAAACACCGGCATTAAAGGGATTTCGATATTCAGAACAGTATTTTATATCCCTTCAATAGTTCCGATAGTGGCGGCTTCAGCTCTATGGATGCATATTTTCAATCCAATGTTTGGGTTGCTTAACAATATTCTGCGTATGTTAGGGCTGCCCACGCAAGGATTTATTTCAACACCCGAAGGAGCGGTTCCTGCACTTTCCATAATGGCAGTGTGGGCGGCAGGCAACGCAATGGTAATATACCTCGCAGGACTCCAAAATGTGCCTCGCCAGCTCTATGAAGCGTGTGAAATAGACGGCGGCAATGCAGTTCAGAAGTTTAAGCATATAACTCTGCCGTTAATGACTCCCATAATTTTCTATAATGTGATTATGGCAATAATTTCAAGTATGCAAGTTTTCACTCAAGCTTTTATAATGACAAACGGCGGTCCGAACAATGCGACGATGTTCTTTTCGCTACTACTGTACCAGACAGCGTTTAGATTCGGGCAAATGGGTTATGCTGCGGCTATGTCTTGGATATTATTTATTATCATAGCTTTACTCACTTTCTTGGTGTTCAAAACATCAGGAAGATGGGTGTTCTATGAGCATAAAGCGGACTAGAGGGGAGAAGTGTATAAATGAAAAAAGTCAACATAATTAGTATTATACTTCTTGTCTTAATGTCTGCGCTGATGCTTTTTCCGTTTTTCTGGCTGATTAGAGGCTCGTTTATGACCGACCGTGAAATTATGACATTACCTATGCAATGGCTGCCAAGTAATATAAATCTGGATAACTATCGCGCGGCACTTGACCGAGCACCATTTGCGAGATATTTCCTAAATTCGGGGTTTGTGGCTGTAACATCGGTGATTGGCGCAGTTTTAAGTTCAAGCTTTGTCGCTTTTGGATTTGCCCGTCTGAAGTTTCCGGGTAGAGATGTCTGGTTTGGATTGCTACTATCCACCCTTATGATACCTTTCACAGTTGTGATGATTCCTCAGTTTATAGGCTGGCAGGCTGTGGGGGCATTCAACACGTTTTGGCCTCTTATTTTGCCTTCGTTTTTTGGACATGCCTTTAATGTGTTTCTAATGCGGCAGTTTTACTTCGGCATTCCAAAGGAGTACGATGAAGCGGCTCTGGTAGACGGTGCAAACTACTTCACAATCTATGTAAAAATAATCCTGCCAATGTCAAAGCCTGCACTCTGTGCTGTTGGTGTTTTCACTTTTATGGCGGCATGGAATGATTTTATCGGACCACTCCTCTACCTTGCCGACCCATACATGAGAACTGTTTCTCTGGGTCTTCAGATTTTCGTAGGGCAGTTTACCGCAAGTATAAATCAGCTTATGGCGGCGTCAACCGTAGCCGTTTTACCGATGATAATTGTTTTCTTTGTCGCACAGCGGTATTTCATAGAAGGTATAACATTCTCAGGCTTAAAGGGATAGGGGAGAGTATGGAAAAATACTTCACATCAATAGCTCATATTGAGCATGTTTTTGAGAGCACGCAAAGAGAATATGCCTTTAAAGCGAAAAATAAACTCTCACATCATGTATTTGATGGTAAACACAGGTGGGACGGTGCCACGGCCTATGATTTTGTAGGCAAATGGCTCTGATGTATCAGATCAGATTTATTGATACGTGCTGTATGAAATAAGGAGGTTTCTATGTGGAACACTTACCATGCAAAAGGATTAAACAGCGTGGTGCATATGCCGGATTTGAGCTGTGTGCGCGTTGGACTATATGATAAAACACAAAAATTTTTACTGTCAGACATGCTGTGGATTAACCAAGATAATCACGAGGAAGCCTATCGAAATATAAAGCGCTTCGGCCCCCATGCGGAAGATGGCAGTTATTTTGAAATTGATTTTTGCTACTTTGATTTTGAATTTAAAATGGTATTTGCGAGCGACGGCGAATCTTTTGTCATGGAGCTGACCCCAAAACACACTGAAACGGGTGTAAAACGTAATGACATTATTTTCTATATTTCACCGCTGATATTGTGGGGCAAACCGGGCGAAATCTCTGCAAGCGGCAACACATTAAAAGTAAATAGTTTCACAATTGAGATACAAGGCGAACGAGATGACAGTGTGAAAATTTACACAGAAACACTTGGAGTTCCTATAAAAACAGACTCAACTGTCAGGTTATTATGCAATATTTCATCAAAAAAAGCCGAATCTTTTATAAGCGAAAAATGCGAAAACCATAAAAGCCATGCGGCAGCTTCGGACGGGTGGTTAAGGGATTCGTCTGAGAGCATATGGAAATCCCTCATATGGAATACCATATATGAGCCGGTCAAAGACAGGATATGTGTACCGGTGACACGCACATGGTGTACACGAAACGGAAAAGGCTTTGGCTCCTATGTGCTCTTTGAGTGGGACACATTTTTTGCGGGACTTATGGCAGGCTCTATCAGCAAACAACTTGCATATCAGCAACTTGAATCAATCTTTGCCGAAATTACAGAGGCAGGAATGATCCCCAACTTCGGCTCTCAGCGCGGAGGTAGTCCGGATCGCTCCCAGCCACCGGTGGGCTCGTACTGTGTGCTCAAGCTGTATCGACAATTTGGTGATATCGACCTACTTAAAAAATACTACCCGCTACTGCTAAGTTGGAACCGTTGGTGGTTTAAGCACAGAGACGGCAATGGAGATGGGCTTTTGGAATGGGGCTCAGACCCTATCCCCAATGGCATAGAGCGCGGATACTTTGACAGCGGCAACACACATCTGACAGCAATGTATGAATCAGGGCTCGACAACAGTCCGATGTACGATGATGTAGTTTTCAACGAGCAGACCCACACTTTGGAATTAAACGACGTGGGGTTAAATGCGCTGTACGCTTTAGATTGTCAATCCATCGCAGCAATGGCAGATGAACTTGGCAAAAGTGAAGAGGCAAAACTGCTCCGAGAGGAATATGAGAGAGTCAAGACCCTAATGAATAGCCGTATGTATGACCCTGAAGCCGGAATGTACTGTAACACGCATTGGAATGGGGAAAAAGACTATAGATTCTCGCCCACAAACTTTTATCCATTACTTGCAGGAATTGCAGATAGTGAGCAAATTGATGCGATGGTTCACAAAAACTTATTAGACGAAGCTCAATTTTGGGGCGAATATATAATACCGAGCATTTCAAAAGAACAAAGTGCATATTTTGACCAAGACTACTGGCGCGGCAGAATATGGGGGCCGATGAACTATTTGGTATATGAGGGTTTACGGCGTGCAGGAAAGGATGAAGTTTCTGCGAAATTTGCCGAAAAAGGGCTAAACCTCTTTATGGGCGAATGGGAGGGTGAAAACCACATTCATGAAAACTACAACAGTATCACGGGAGATGGGGACGACAAAATAAATGCAGATCCATTTTACACATGGGGAGCACTTTTAGCCTACATACCAATTTGCGAATACATCTATGTTGCCCCGGAGGGTGGAATCTGTTTTGGCAATATGAGGCTACCCGGAGCAAAAATAGAAGCATTCCCCATGGCAGACGCACTTTATTCGCTCAACACCCATGGAGGGTTTTCTCTAAAGCGAAACGGCAAAGACTTTATAACATCATCAAAACCCATGCTAATTTCCGATTACAGGGTAGATATGCAAAAAATCACATTCAAAGCAAACATACCGGCGAAAGATTACACAGTTCACACTCAGGAGGATATAACCGATGTCACAAGTACATATTTATAAAAACAGTTACTATGAGCTCAGTTTCAATGGATTATGCCTAAGTTTAGAGGCTTTTGGAAAGAGGCGAAGTATAGTGCTACCGCAGGTGGAGGTGAACAAGACACTTATAAAGGAGTGGAAATTCATCTCTCTGGAAAGTGGAGAAGTGGAAAGTACCTTACACTTTTCAGCTACGGCAGAATTAGAGATAAGCATTCGCCACTATCCGGATTCACCATTTATCCGCATTAGACATTGCTTGAAAGGTAGCGGGAACAGACTGACAAAAGCTGATAAACAGGACAATTTTATGTACACATGCTTCATTTTGCCGACAGATAGCACCATCACGGAAATCCAACTTAACCAATATGAAAGCACAGGTCATGCATATCTGCCACACTTACAGCCACGCCCTGAAACAGTCTTTGCAGAAGAAACAATTTTATTTGCCGGACCCAGCATCATGGCTGAAAATGGCGACCACGCCATAATATGTGCCTACGAGCACGGGGGTGAATACACAGACAGATTTTTTGCGTATAAAATAGATAAAATGTATAACGCAGATAAAAGTTCTTCATCGCTGAGTGTTAGCTTGGAGTGCGTGGAAGGCACCTATTGCAACAATGAATATTTCGATGACGCAACACCCTACATAACTCCATGGTTTCACCTTGGTGTTTGTGCAAGTGATGAAATTCTCCCCATGTACCGCCAATTTATTTTGCACAACCTCTCCGATTCTCCCGCCTCAAGAAAGCCATATATCTTCTACAATACGTGGAATAATCAAGAGCGGAATAAGGCATTCAGGAATCGCAAGTACCTGCAAGATATGAATACTCGGCAGATGTGCAAAGAAATTGACATTGCCCACCGTATGGGTATAGATGTTTTTGTAATAGATACGGGCTGGTATCGCTCTACGGGAGACTGGGATGTGGATTTGACACGTTTCCCCGATGATTTAGCCGAGGTTCGGGCGCTGCTGAAAAAATACGGAATGACTCTTGGGCTGTGGTTTAATCCGGCTGCAGCGGCAGTGAACTCTCAAGTGGGAAGTGCTCACCCTGAATACCGCAAGCAAGTGGACGGGCAAGATGTAAATATAGGGCCTGTCTGGGAGACGGAGGAGAGCTTCGGCATGTGTCTTGTGTCTGATTATAGAGATTGGTTTATCGAAAAACTCGTGGAAGTTGGAGAGCGATACGATGTTCGGTATTTCAAGTGGGATGCCGTTGATATGTCGGGATGTAATTCGCCGAACCATCATCACGGAGGGGAAGAGTCTACTCCGGAGGAACGTGAGATAAACTTTCGCTTCAAATGCGGCATGGCACTCACGCATATAGCCGCAGAGGTAGGGCGTCGTCTGCCGGGAGCTATCGTGGACTTAGATGTAACTGAGGGAAGGCGATATGTAGGGCTTGACTTCTTGTCAGCGGGCAAGTTTTTCCACATGAATAATGGTCCGTACTATCACGATTTTGATATCCCAAATGCAAAAGAGACATATAAAGACAACTGGAATGTATTCTTCTATCCGGGTTCAGCCCGAAATCGTGTGTGCCGCCAAGCACTGCAATACGATAAAATTATCCCGTCAATTCTATTTTTAACACACTTTCTGCCGGATGCGCCGATTTCATCGCAAAATGAGACTTTAGCCTCACTTGTGCTGGGCGGCAATGGCATATGGGGTGATTTGCATTCACTTACCGAGGAAGAAATAAAGCTTTTTGCGGACACTCTTGAAAAATATAAGCAAGTTGCAGACGATGTGACAAATGCATATCCAAAACATCAGGGCTTTACAGGTGCGAGCCCGGAGGTTTATGAAAAAATAAATCACAAAACCGGACGGGGGATAGTTGTATTTTTTACACGCGAACCGACTGTGGCGGTGTATTACACGAACCCCTCTGATGTGAAATATGGCAATGTAGACGGTGCGGACGCCTCTAAAGTATTAGCTGATGGCCGTCTGCGTCTCGAAGTAAGTCTCGGACAAAATGAGAGCAGAATTGTATTTATAGGAGGACAGGTGAATGGATAATAAAGATAAGCAAATACTGAGAGAACTTGCAAAAAAATATGCTGAAATTGCAGCTCTGCCGGTACAAAAGGAACGCCGCGATCGCGCAAGGGACATAAATGACCTTAAAGTGCGGAGACCCATTGTGTGGCTCGGTGAGATTCCGTGGCATGAGATGGATATAGACGGCAAATTAGCTTTGCAGTGTGAAGATGAGTTTGCTCAGAAAATGGAGAATTTTTTCAGGCAAACGCTCTATAGCTGGGAATATATTCAGGCAGATATGGTTGTAGACCCCGTCTACTATATCCCAAAAACCCATACTATAGGTAGCATGGGATTGGACGTTAAGGCGCACACCCAGATAACCGACAGCGCAAATCACATAATATCGCATAACTTTATCGACCAGCTGGACACCATGGAAAAGGTAGAAGCACTCACAGAGCCTGTTGTAACCGTTGATACAGCTTTGGATAAACAGCTGTTCGAGAAAGCGAGCGATATACTCGATGGTATTTTGCCGGTTGAAATGCGAGGATATTTCGTCTACCACCCACCTTGGGATAAAATTCCATATTATCGCGGCGTTATCCCGGTGCTGATGGATTTACTGGATGACCCCGACCTTATGCATCGCACAATTCAAAGATTTACAGATTTTGGACTTTCGGTGATGAACCAAATGGAGGCGCTTCAGCTTTTGGATAGTAACGTAGCGGATCTGCATTGCACCCCCGGATATGTGTCGGGGCTTGCTCCAAAGGAAGGTGGGCAGACAACTCTTAAAAATGTTTGGATTCGCGGTATGGCGCAGATTTTCACCGAAGTTTCTCCCGCCATGTGGGATGACTTCGAACTGCAATATGCAAAACCACTTTTTGAAAAATGCGGACTGGTCTATTATGGATGCTGCGAATCCATGCTTGGAAAATACGATTCGCTAAAAACAATCCCCAACTTAAGAAAAATCGGAGTTCCGCTCAAAACAGACCCCGAGGCAAATGCAGAGCAGATAGGCAAAGATTACGTCTATGCACACAAGCCACTCCCTGCCGCTGTAGCAGGCACATTTGATAGGGAAGCGGTACGTAATGAAATCAAAAAGGTTATTGAGGCTTGTAAAAAGAACGGTTGTCCTTATGAGTTCGTCCTCAAAGACATCAGTACTGTCGGATATAAGCCGCAGAATTTGATAAATTGGGTTAAAACAACAATGGAGGTAGTGGATGAGTATTACTAAATATACCAAAACAGCATATAACGACCTGTCGGAGTTCATATTCGGCAAAGCAATTTACCCTGTAACCCTAAAAAATGGCATGTCAATCGGAGGAGGGGTTGTATACCCGGAGGTGAACTTCACGTTGCCGCCGATGCTTATAACAAAAGATACGATGTCTGATGTCTTACGCAATTATAAGGAGATAATAACAGGCATATGTGATAGGGCGAGGGAGTTGCAAGTACCCGGAGTTATCGCAGAAATCGAGACGTTGCCGCCTATGACTGAAAACCCTCAGTGGGGCATTGAAGTCAGCAAAGTTGTTGTAGATATCATGAAAGAATACGAAATCAAACACGGTCTCAAAGGTGCGGTAAGAATCACACCAAATGACATCCGCGAAGGAGATGGACTGGAGCATATGTGGCGCGGAAAGCAGTGGGATGCAATGCTGAAAACCTTTGAAGGTTGCGCCAACGCGGGAGCTGAACTACTTGCCATAGAATCTGTGGGCGGCAAGGAAGTACACGATGATGCGATAATGTATTGTGATATCGCAAAGTCGATATTTGCACTCGGAGTGCTGGGCTGCAGAGATATGGAAGTGCTCTGGACAGAGATAGTGAAAATAGCAAATAAAACAGGTGCAGTAGCATCGGGTGATACAGCCTGTGGCTTTGGAAATACAGCGATGGTTCTCGCAGACAAAAGCTATATTCCAAAAGTGTTTGCCGCAGTGGTCAGAGTTGTTACCGTTGTACGAAGCCTTGTTGCCCTGGAGTGCGGAGCGGTAGGCCCTCACAAAGACTGTGGCTACGAAGGTGTCTACATAAAGGCTATTACAGGAACACCTATCTCTATGGAAGGTAAGAGTTCTGCCTGTGCACATCTGTCGCCCATTGGTAATGTTGCGGCTTGTGTAGCAGATTTGTGGAGTAACGAATCAGTACAAAACATAAAACTTCTCGGAGGTATGGCACCGACGGTTTCACTGGAACAGCTTGCCTATGATTGCCGGCTACTAAACGAAGCATCGGCAAAAGATCATAAGACTGCTGAAATGCTTCGAGATTTACATGCTGATAGTGATAGTAGCCTTGACCCTCAGGCATATGTGCTCAGACCGGATGTAGCCCTGAATATTTCAAAAGAACTTGTAAAGGTAGAAGGTCGCTTCAGCCGCACTAAAAAAGCAGCACTATTAGCGGCAGCACACATTGAAAAGGCATATAAGAGTGGTGAACTTAAGCTCGATGACAAAGAACTCTCATGGCTTGACAATATTACAGAAAGTGTGGAAGAACTCCCCGACGATGTGGGCGAATTCACAGAAAATATCATTGGCGATTGCGAAAAATTGGATCCCAAAAAATATGACATGTAGGAGAATAAAACTATGGAATTATTAGAAAACATTGCAGTATCACTATACAACGGAAAGGCAAAAGAGGTTGTTTCATATGTGCAGGAAGCCATTGAAAGCTCAATCCCTGCACAGGAAATTCTGGATAAGGGACTTCTAAAAGGCATGGGCGAACTTGGTGTTAAGTTCAAAAACAATGAGGTATTTGTTCCTGAAGTACTCATGGCTGCAAGAGCACTAAACAGAGGAACAGAGGTCCTGAAGGCAAAACTGCTTGAAGAAGGCGTGGAATCTATAGGAAAAATAGTAATCTGCACGGTAAAGGGCGATTTGCATGATATCGGTAAAAACCTTGTAAAGATGATGCTTGAAGGTGCAGGCTTTGAAGTTATTGACTTGGGCGTAGACGTTCATGAAGATAAGATAATTGATGCAGTTAAAGAACATCAGCCATCAATACTCTGCCTATCAGCTTTGCTTACAACAACTATGAATGAGCAAAAGGTTGTAATAGACGCTCTGAGTGCTGCAGGGGTGAGAAACAAGGTGAAAGTAATGATCGGGGGAGCCCCGATAACACAGAGTTTTTGTGATGAAATAGGTGCCGACTCATACACAGCAGATGCAGCTTCAGCGGCAGAAACAGCAAAACAGCTGGCGTGCTGAGTAATTAGTAATTCGTTACGTATACTTCCTAACAACTTCGCGCACTGCTCCGGGTTTGGCGATTAGCTCGTTAAATATCTTTATGACTTTTTCGCCTAACCCGGCATCAAAGAGATTCACACCGAAAATTTGTGCATTTGAGAGAATTGGGTAAAGTTGCCCGCCGGCTATATTTGGCACGCCAACACAGATATCGGAAAGTAAAGCCGTCAATTCACCGAGAGCCGGGTCGGGACTTAGAGGCATTTCGTTGCCGTTATCGTCCACTGCGAGCAAGTATCTGAGCCAACCCGCTATTACAAGCGGGATAACCGTAAGCTCTGCGGTATCGAGAGCTTCCGACTCCATATATGCCCTTATTGTTTCACCAAATCTTATTGCCATTTTTTGACTTGTGTCTGTAGCGATTCGCTGAGGGGTGTCGGGCAAAAACGGGTTTGGCAAGCGTTTTTCCAAAACTTCCTTTATGAAAGCTCGCGGTCTAATAATCTTGGGGTCTGTCACCACAGGCATTCCCTCTGTATAGCCCAAGCGGTTAACAAGATTAACCATATCTTGATCATTCATCATGTCTGATATCTTCTTAAATCCAAGCAGGCACCCAAACACAGCAAGTGCTGTATGAAGTGGGTTTAGGCATGTAGTGACCTTCATCTTTTCGGTTTTATTGACAGTTTCCCTGTCTGTCAAGTAAACACCCGCCTTTTCAAGCGGCGGACGACCGTTAGGAAAACTATCTTCAATGACAAGGTACTCCGGAATTTCCGCATTCACAAAGGGCGCTGTGAATGAGTTTTTGCTTGTTGTCAGAGGCTCCATGCCCTCTAAACCAAGCCTAGTCAACTCTTTATAAACGCTATCATCGGGATAAGGTGTAATTTTGTCAATCATGCTCCATGGGAATGCTACCTTCGTTTCATCTGAAATGTAATCCAAAAACGCTCTATCCACATGCCCATTTCTGTACCAGCCTTCTGCCACAGTATAAACAGCTTTATAAAACACCTCGCCGTTTCGACTGCAATTGTCCATACTAACAAGCGCAAGAGGCGCACCTCCTGAGAGAAAACGCGAATACAGAAGAGCAGCCACAACGCTCATAGCATGTCGCGGAGCCGAAGGGCCGCTTTTTATGTCGTCAGAAACAACCGCCAAAAGCTTCCCATCAGCACCATACAAACCATAGCCCTTCTCAGTAATGGTAACACTCACAAGCTGAAGCTCCGGATTTTTGAAAATATCATGCAAAGCCGACCAATCTTTTTCAACCGAAGAGTCAGCGTTAAGTGAACGAGCAACCGAAGCAATCACTTCCATATCCATGTTACCGTCAGATTTAAGCCCCACAAAGAGTGATAGGTCGGAGTAAGGCTTGTATACACGGTCGATTATCTCATAATCATAAGTTTCAACAGCAACAATTCCACTCTCCACCAGGCCGAGATTGAGCAAATTCTGCGATATTCTCGCAATAAATGCCCTAAAGATATTCCCGGCACCAAAATGCACCCACTGCGGTGCTTCTTTAGTACGCACACACATTTCAGAAACACAAAACCGAGGAAGAGATATTCCCATTTTCTTCCATGCTAAAGTGTTTTCTATTTCTGTACGCTTTAAATTCATAGTAATAATTACTCCTTGTAAAGTTGGCACTAACAGTGCTGAGGAATGGGTGTTAAAAATATTTAGCATCCCGACCGACATCAGAAAAACCAGTATAAGAAAAGTAAAAAATCTAAGTAAATGTACATGCAATAGTGGCAAAGAGGCGGCTGAGCGGTGCTAAATATTTTTAACACCCATTCCTCAGCACCCCGCAGCAAAAAATTACTCCTTGCAAATGGCCTCCCAGAGACCATTCAAATAAGCCGCACCCAAGGCACGGTCATAAAGCCCATATCCGGGACGACCGGTTTCACCCCAAATCATTCGGCCATGGTCAGGACGAACATAAACTAAAGGGCAAGTTTCATAGACAGCTTTTACTACTTCGTACATATCGAGGTCGCCGTCAGTTGATAAATGGCTAGACTCTCTGAACTTACGGTGCCCTAAATGCTTTACATTTCTTATATGCATACAAGCAACCCTGTTAATTTTGCCAAAATGTCTGATTATTGCAACGACATCATTATCAATGCTTGAAGCTAATGACCCCGTGCATAAGCAAAGAGCATGACTCGGTGAATTATGAAGAGATATTATTTTTTCAAAGCATTTAAGGCTGTGAGCGATTCGAGGCAACCCAAAAATCGGCCACGCCGGATCATCAGGGTGACAAGCCATTTTTATGCCGGCCTCCTCACAAACAGGTATTATGGCATCTAAAAAGTACTTATAATTAACACGCAAATCGTCGGCAGTTATGCTCTCATACTTTTTCAAAGTAGTCTCCAGTTCCGCCATTCGCTCAGGCTCCCACCCGGGAAGTGAAAAGCCCCCACTTTGTGTTGCCGTGCGCTTGACGATATCAAGCGGCCCCATACCTTCCAGTTCTGCCTCGTCAAAATATAGGCTGTTTGAGCCATCTTCAGGGATTTCGCGAGCCAAATCAGTTCTGAGCCAGTCAAAAACCGGCATAAAATTATAGACAATTACCTTTACACCATATTCGGCAAGATTACGAATTGTTGTTTTATAGTTTTCGATATACTCATCGCGATTGCCTGAGCCCATTTTGATATCTTCGTGGATATTCACGCTCTCGATAACCTCGCACTCCAGCCCCGCTTCGTGGACTTTGCCGATATACTCTGCTATCTCGCTTTTTTCCCAGACTTCACCCGCCGCCTTATAGTCCAAAAACCCCATAAGCCCTGTCATTGCAGGAATTTGCTTGATGTTTTTGAGCGAAACTGTATCACTTTTTTCTCCGAACCAACGAAATGTCATTTTCATGCCGTTTCCCCTTTCCAGCCGATGCAATTATATTATAGGATATTTCTTCTCTCGTCAAATAAAAATGTTGACACTAAATACATAAAAATATATAATTTGATAAAAATTTTGCGTAACTATTCACCGGGTTAGCAGATGATGGGCGGTTTGCACCGGTTTTTCGGGAGAACAGCGGTGTAGATCCCGATGGCTCCCGAAAAACCGGTGCAAACCGCCCATCATTTGCGAGGATAATGAACAGTTAAAATGGTATAAATAGGAGGTCATGCTAATGGATTTCAAGGTCAAAAGAACAGATAAGGCGGTCTTTAGCAACTACGCACTCAACTGTGTAGGTACAGGACGTATGCATTTGGCTCTCAGGCACGAGTACCACAAGCAGCTACAGAAAGTTCAAGATGAAATAGGGTTTAAGTACATTCGCGGGCACGGTCTTTTTCATGATGATGTCGGTATTTATCAGACTTATGAAGAAGATGGAGTGCAAAAGGTGGAGTATAACTTCACATATGTTGACATGATAATTGACGATTATCTTTCGCTGGGGCTTAAGCCGTTTATTGAGCTCGGATTCATGCCCAAGGCTCTTGCTTCAGGCGAGCAGACCGTGTTTTACTGGGAAGGTAACGTGACCCCACCTTCCGACTATGAAAAATGGGCAGACCTCGTTATTGCGACAGTTTCACACTGGATAGAGCGTTATGGCGAAGAGGAAGTTTTGTCATGGCCTATGGAAGTGTGGAATGAGCCAAACCTTGAGGTATTCTGGGAGAATGCTGATATGGATGAATATTTCAAGCTCTATGAAGTTAGTGCGAGAGCTGTCAAAAAGGTAAACCCAAAAATACGCGTAGGTGGACCTTCAATCTGCGGCGTTGAGGATGAACACTGGCTGAAGAGTTTTCTGGAGTTCACCTCTAAAAATGATGTGCCACTCGATTTTGTTACGAGGCACTGCTATGCCACTGAGCCGGCTGATTATATTCCACACTATGCATATCAAAAACTCAGCTCGCTTAGCTACATTCCTGATGAGCTGAGAGTGAGCCGTGATATTATCGACAGTTTCCCCGCCTATAGGGGTATGGAAATGCATATCACCGAGTTTAACACCTCATATTCCCCGCGTAACCCGCTCCATGATACCAATCTCAATGCAGCATACATCGCCTATCTGCTCTCCGTTATGGGTGACACCTGCGCCTCGTATTCATATTGGACATTTGGCGACGTTTTTGAAGAGCAAGGCATTGCTTTTACGCCGTTTTCAGGATGCTTTGGACTTTTAACGAACGGCAGTATTCCAAAACCTACTTACTGGACGTATGAATTTTTCAGCAAAATAGGCACTGACGCTGTTTCACGCGGTAAAAGCCACATTATTACCAAAGAAAAGTCTAAAATTAATGATGATGAGATTTTCCATATAGTCGCTTGGAATCCTGTTGATGGAGAAGATAAAACATGTTTAAAATTAAATTTTTCTATTGAAGCGACTGATGGTGAATATTATATTTTCAGTAGACTTGTAGATGAAGATGTCTGCAATCCACTCAAATCATGGATTGATATGGGCTCCCCACCAACACTAAACAAAAAGCAACTTTCCCAACTCAAAGACTGCGCCACACCTGCGATATCTACTCAAAGGCTCTCTGTCGAGGCAGGGCTTTTGGAATTAGATGTTAAGCTAAACGCAAACGCCATTTGCCACTATGAAGTTGTAAAAGTCAACCCGCAAGTTGACAGAGGGTTTATTGCGGAGAGAGTACAGGGCTCAAGGTGAATTTGTTCTATTCACCGTGCTAGTGTCAAATTGCAAAAGTCTCTGCGATTATCTTGCGGCATCTTTTTACGTCTGCCGTTGTCGAAAAACCTTGAAAGGCGAATGCATTCCTGCGATTTTTCTTCTAGTCAGCCGCAAAAATATGCCACAATCTAACCACAGCGACTTCTGCAATTTAACACTAGCAGATGATGGACGGTTTACACTGGTTTTTCGGGAGAACAGCGGTGTAGATCCCGATGGCTCCCGAAAAACCAGGGTAAATTGTCCATCATCTGTGGGGGTACTGAACAGTTACCCACAAATAAATTTGAAAGGAATTATCATTAAAATGCAAGGATTTAAAATTACAGAAGTAAACCCGGGATTGTTTCTCATTAAGGACATTCTTGAGGTAAATATGTACCTCATTGTCGGCAGCGAAAAAGCGTTATTGTTTGATACCGGTTACGGTATTTATGACCTGCACCCTGTCATTGAAAGCATCACAGATAAGCCTATTACAGTTATTCTCGGTCATGGGCACATAGACCATGCCAATGGAGCTTATCAGTTTGACGAGGTTTACATGAGGGAGGAGGATAATGAACTTCTCGCAGAGCATACTTCTAAGAACATTCGTGATTCTATTTTGGAACGTATGAAAGAAGAGGATTTACCGCCCGGCTTTGACCGCGAAAAATGGAGCCTTGAAGGAGCATGCAATGTAAAACCCCTGAAACCCGGCGAAGTGTTTGATCTTGGAGGAAAAACTGTCGAAGTCATTGATATGGCAGCGCATACAGGTGGTTCAATTGGCGTTTTACTGCGTGAGGATCGCATCTTGCTCGACAGCGACAGTGCCAACACGCATTGTTGGATTTTCGTACCGCAGTCACTCAGTCTGCGTGAATATATCGCTATGCTTGAACGCGTGAAAGCTCTTGATTTTGATGTATTTTATGTGGCACATCAAGATTACGCTCACCCCAAATCTGATTTTGATAAATTTATAAAGGCGGCTAAAAATGCCAAAATAGAAAACAGCAAACCATATGATTCTTGGGAAGAATTAAACCCTTATATCTATACTGAAGATGGGGCTTCAATAGTATTTAATGAGAGGACTTTGGCATAATGGCTTATAGTGAATACAAAATGTGGCTACAGAGTGAAAATGCGGCTGTGCCAAAGGTTGACTCGATTATTGAGGAGCGCATTTTAAACCACTGGGATAACATAGATGGGAGCGTAGAGCGTGGATACAGCGGCAAAAGCCTGTTTTTCAAAGACGGTAACATTTGCTACGATAAAAATAGAATTCGTGACTATGCCCGCTATCTCTCATCAATCGGCATTAATCGTGTCTGTTGCAACAATGTAAATGTCACAGAGCGGTCCGCCCGAATGATTGCCGATGACCTTATAGATGATGTTGCAGCGCTTGCAGGCATTTTTCGTGAATTTGGAATAAGGTTTATTATCGCTGTGGACTTCACTTCTCCGCGCCTTTTGGGTGGGCTTACAACATATGACCCGTATGATGAGCATGTCATTAAATGGTGGAAAGCAGCAGCGGAGACAGTTTATAAGCATATTCCCGATCTCGCAGGCTTTCTTGTCAAAGCCGACAGCGAGTTTCGCGACGGTCCGGCTGCGCTGGGGCGCACTCAGGCGGATGGCGCCAATGTCATTGCAAATGCCCTTAAAAAGCACGGCGGAAAAGTGTACTGGCGTTGCTTTGTGTATAATTGCGTTCAAGACTGGCGTGACACTAAAACCGACCGTCCAAAGGCTGCCTATGACCATTTCTATCCGCTCGATGGCTCTTTTGCGGATAATGTTATCTTGCAAATCAAGCACGGCCCGTCTGACTTTCAGGTTCGTGAGCCAAATTCACCGTTGCTTGGCGCTATGGAGCACACCTCGCAGGCACTGGAATTTCAGGTGACGCAGGAGTATACCGGACAACAAGTTGACCTCTATGCCACTGCTGTGCAATGGCAGGAAATTTTAGATGCTCCTGTTTCGGACAGTCAATCTATGCGCGATTTAATGGGAAACAAGGTAAAAGCTATCGTTGCTGTTGCAAACACCGGACTTGATGCGAACTGGACCGGACATACTCTGGCACAGGCGAACCTCTATGCATTTGGCCGAATGGCATCTGACCCTGCGCTCACTGCGCGAGAGGTTCTCGGCGAATGGGTGAAGCTTACATTCGGCTCAAATCCTGCTGTTTATGAGCCTGTTTTAGATATGATGCTCAGGTCACGCGAGGTATATGAGATGTATACTTCGCATCTGGGACTTGGGTGGATGGTCAACATAAATCATCACTACGGACCAAGCCCCGAAGGTTATGAATTCATGAAATGGGGCACTTATCACCGTGCAAATCATGAAGCAATCGGCGTTGACAGAACCGAAGCGGGAACCGGATATACTGCACAGTATCACCCTCATTTGAATGCACTTTACAGCAATATTGAGACTTGCCCCGAGGAGCTGTTACTCTATTTCCATCGTCTGCCCTATTCCTTCAAGTTAAAAAGCGGCAAGACAGTGTTGCAACATTTTTATGATTCTCATTTTGAGGCTGTGGAGCATGTTGAAGAGTTTATTTCAACGTGGGATTCTTTGCGCCCTCATTTACCTGAGTGTGTTTTTTCGTCAGTTGCCGATAGGCTTTTACGCCAACTGAGCAATGCAAAAGAGTGGCGTGACGTTGTAAACACTTATTTTTATAGGCTGACAGGCATTTCCGACGGGCAAGGGCGCAAAATATACGATTAATTTTTCTAACCCTTGCAAAAAAACTCCGAGTACTATATAATGTACATTGAGAAAGAATGCACACAAACTAGTGGTTTTGCAGACCACTATAAGACAAGGAAAATGAAATGAGCGCAGCAGGTAAAGAGAAAGACAAACTTAAAAACGGAGAATACGGCAACGACTCTATCAGTGCGTTAAAAGGTGCGGATAGAGTCAGAAAACGTCCGGGCGTTATATTCGGCTCAGACGGCATAGAGGGTTGCCAACATGCGATTTTTGAAATTCTCTCAAACTCAATCGACGAAGCCCGCGAGGGTTATGGCAAGCAAATAATCGTCACGCGTTTTGAAGATAACACATTTGAGATAGAGGACTTTGCGCGCGGCTGTCCTGTTGACTGGAACCAAAGTGAAGGCAGATTCAACTGGGAGCTTGTTTTCTGTGAGCTTTACGCAGGGGGAAAATACCTCAACAACGAGGGAAGCAACTACGAATTCTCCTTGGGGTTAAACGGTCTTGGTTCATGCGCCACACAATATTCATCTGAGTTCATGGATGTCACAATCTTCCGTGACGGAAAAAAATACACACTGCGCTTTGAAAAGGGCGAAGTAGTAGGTGAAGAGGGTAAGGAGCTAAAGTACGAGCCATACACAGAAAAACGCACAGGCACAATAATCAGATGGAAACCCGATCTTGACGTTTTCACCGACATAGCAGTGCCACCCGAATTTTTCCTAGACATCTTAAAAAGACAAGCAGTAGTCAACGCCGGAGTCACGTTTAAGTTTAAAAACCAAGTGGGCGGCAGATTTGAAACCACCGAGTTCCTATACAGAAACGGAATCTTAGATTATGTCATGGAAATAGTCGGAGATGACAACATTGCCGAGCCCGTGTTCTTTGAAGTAGAGCGAAAAGGCAGAGACCGAGCCGACATGCCGGACTATAAAGTAAAACTCTCAGCGGCATTTTGCTTTTCAAACAAAGTCAGCATAACAGAATACTACCACAACTCCTCATGGCTGGAACACGGGGGCTCACCCGAAAAAGCCACAAGAAGCGCATTTGTAGCGGAAATAGACGCATATTTGCGTAAAACAAATAAATACAAAGGAAATGAGAGCAAAATAACATTTGCAGATATCCAAGACTGTTTAGTATTAGTGACAAACTGCTTCTCAACCCAAGCATCATTCGAAAACCAAACAAAAAAAGCCATAACAAACAAGTTCGTCCAAGAGGCAATGACCGAATTTCTAAGAAGCAGGCTTGAAGTCTACTTCATAGAAAACAAGGCGGAAGCCGACAAAATCGCAGAACAAATCCTAATAAACAAACGAAGCCGCGAAACAGCCGAAAAAACACGCCTAAACATCAAAAAGAAACTCTCAGGCGGTGTAGACATAACAAGCCGAGTACAAAAATTCGTAGACTGCCGCAGTAAAGACGTGGATAAACGTGAAATCTACATAGTAGAGGGAGATTCAGCGTTAGGAGCCTGTAAACTCAGCCGAGATGCAGAATTCCAAGGAGTAATCCCCGTGCGCGGAAAAATTCTAAACTGCCTAAAAGCAGACTACGGAAAAATCTTTGCAAACGACATAATAACAGACATTATAAGAGTGCTGGGTTGTGGAGTAGAAATACAAAACAAACACACGAAAGACCTAAGCGCATTCGACCTGAGCGCACTACGCTGGAACAAAGTAATAATCTGCACAGACGCAGACTATGACGGATTTCAAATCCGCACACTGATACTCACTATGCTCTACCGCCTTGTTCCCACACTCATTGAAGGAGGTTATGTCTACATAGCCGAATCCCCGCTCTATGAGATTACAAGTAAAGGGAAATCTTACTTCGCTTACTCCGATAAAGAGAGAAACGAAATAATTGAAAAACTGGGTGACTCAAAATACACAATCAGCCGCTCAAAAGGGCTCGGTGAAAATGACCCTGAAATGATGTGGCTCACAACCATGAACCCCGAAAGCAGACGGCTGATAAAAGTAATGCCTGCAGACGCAACAGCCACTGCAGACACTTTCGATTTATTTTTAGGCAACAACCTAAACGGAAGAAAAGACTTCATAGCAGAAAACGGCCACAAATATCTCGATCTGGCAGACGTGTCGTAGTTGTAATTAATGAAAAAAGCAGGGGAAGGCAGTTAAAAATATAAAAAAATGACCGACATGAGAAACGAGGCAACCGGAAATGTCGAATATATATCCCCAAATAAAACAGACATAGTGGCAAAGAGGCGGCTGAAATTTTTTTAAATTTTTAACTGCCTTCCCCTGCGGCAACAGGCAACCGGCAAGGAACAAAAAATCCAATCGAGGATAAACAAAAGTATGTCAAAAAAGAAGCAAAAAACAGACCCAAACGTACAAGGGCTGCGAGCCGAGGTGTTAGAGCAGTCTATTACTGATACGCTGGAACTGAATTACATGCCGTATGCCATGAGCGTTATAGTCTCAAGGGCAATTCCCGAAATCGACGGATTTAAGCCCAGTCACAGAAAACTCCTGTACACCATGTACAAAATGGGACTACTCACAGGCGGGAGAACAAAATCGGCAAACATAGTAGGGCAGACAATGCGCCTGAATCCGCACGGCGACGGCCCGATTTACGACACACTGGTAAGATTGTCAAAAGGATATGGAGCTCTGCTGACACCGTTTATAGACTCAAAAGGAAACTTCGGAAAAGTCTATTCCCGCGACATGGCATATGCCGCATCGAGATACACCGAAGCAAAGTTATCGCAAATCTGTGGCGAAATATTTAGAGACATCGACAAAGAAACAGTTGACTTTCAAGACAACTACGACAGTACAATGCAAGAACCAACCTTGCTTCCGACAACATTCCCAAATGTGCTTGTAAGCGCAAACACGGGCATTGCTGTAGGCATGGCGAGTAACGTTTGCGGATTCAATCTTGAAGAAGTGTGCAAAACGGCGATAGAATATATCGGCGACAACGAATGCGACCTAACCCATACACTAAAAGCACCTGACTTCCCAACAGGTGGGGAGTTAATATATAACGCCGCAGAGCTTGAGTCGATATACAACACGGGTAGAGGAAGCGTGAAAGTCCGTGCAAAGTGGAAGTACGTCAAAGAGGGAAATCTCATTGAAATCACGGAAATCCCATATTCCACGACCGCTGAAGCAATAATAGATAAAGTCGCGGAGCTGATAAAAGCAGGTAAACTAAAAGAAGTCTCAGACATGCGCGACGAAACCGATCTGTCAGGCTTAAAACTCACAGTAGAGTTAAAGCGCGGTACTGAGCCGGACAAACTCATGGCAAAACTGTATAAGCAGACACCGCTGATGGATAGTTTCTCCTGCAACTTCAACATATTGATAGCCGGTGTGCCGAGAGTCATGGGCGTGCGGGAAATTCTCGAAGAATGGACTGCATGGAGAGTAGAGTGTGTCAAAAGACGAGTCCACTGCGAACTGAATAAGAAAAAAGACAAACTGCATTTACTCAGAGGGCTTCAAAAAATCCTGCTCGATATAGACAAAGCCATAAAAATTATCCGCGAGACAGATGAAGAATCTGAAGTCGTGCCAAATCTGATGATAGGCTTCGGCATAGACGAACGGCAAGCAGATTATGTAGCGGAAATCAGACTCAGAAACATCAATCGTGAACACATCTTAAAGCGCACACAGGAGACAGACGACTTAGAAAAAGAAATCGCCGATTTAGAGGCGATTTTAGGCTCAAACCGCCGTGTAAATGCAATAATAGTTAAGGAAATAAAGGAAGTCCTTACTAAATATTCGGAGCCGCGACGCACAGATATAATCTACGAAGATGAAATAGAAGAATTCGACGTAGAAGAGCACATAGAGGATTACCAAGTAAACATCTTTATGTCGAAAGAGGGCTATTTCAAAAAAATAACCCCACTCTCGCTTCGAATGGGCGGCGAGCACAAGTACAAAGACTCAGATGGCCCGTTTATCAGCTTCACAGCGCAAAATAAAAGTGAACTGCTTGTATTTACAGATAAACAGCAGGTATACAAAGCAAAAGTCCACGATTTTGAAGACTCTAAAGCCTCAAACCTCGGAACATACCTGCCAACAGTTCTGGAGATGGATGATGGCGAAAATGCAATATTTCTACTGGATCCCGGTGATTATAAAGACCACATTATTTTCTTCTTTGAAAATGGCAAAGCGGCAAGAGTGGAGTTGGCGGGCTACGCCACGAAACTCAATAGGAAAAAGCTCACGGGTGCATATTCCGATAGATCCCCGGTAAGCGTGATAATGCCGCTTTCGGAAGATAAAGAGGTTGCGGTATTTTCAAGTGACGGAAGGGTGGTTATCTACAGCACATCGCTGATGGCACCAAAATCAACCAGAAATACACAGGGTGTTCAGGTTATATCCCTGAAAAAAAATCGAAAGGTAGAAAATGCATCACCCGTCGGTGAAACAACAATTCAAGCGCCCGAAAGATATAGAGTCAGAGCAATCCCGGCAGCCGGAGCTCTCTTAAAACCGGAGGACAAGGGGGAAGTGCAACTTAGCTTGTAAAATGTAAATTATCTGTTATAATGTAATATATATTCGAAAATTTACGTGAGGAGACTTGACATTGAAACGACTTTCAACCATACTGTTATTCTTAGTTGTAATAGTAGCATTGACAGTTGGGTGTGCAAATATCCTTGACGACTATTTTCTGTCTATAGAACGGCACGATGCCCCACAATATGTCAGAGAGCCGATAGAACAAATATCAGTTTCCGCTGTTGATGAATTTGAAGAAGTGCTTATTGATCTCATCGTGGCGCACGAAGTGGAGGCACAAATAATCTATCACCATTTGGGCGCAGAAAACATTCAAGTGGAGCTTGAATTTGCAGCGGCTCAGGTGATGAGAAACCACCCGATAGGAGCATACGCGGTTTCAAATATCACAGTCAACGCAACAAGAATAGTTACATATTTTGAAGTCAACTTAACCATAGAATATAGCAGGACAATTGAAGAAGTTGAGGCTATCGTCGCAGTGCCATCAGAGCGGCATATGATAAATGAGTTAACTCGTTTAATGAGCTATCACACAGGTCAGGCAATCTTCAGAAGCACATTACAATTCTCAGAAGAGAAAATTTCCACCCTGGTAAGGCAAATATATTATCAAAATCCGGGCTCAATAGTGATGTTGCCATTTGTGACAGTAGAAAAATTTCCGGAGATAGGCGACGACAGAATTTACTTAATACAATTCAGCTATATGTTCGACTCCGATATGATGATGCTGCATAGCGCAATGCTTTCACACCATATTGAGACAAACGTAGAGAGAATTACAGGCGAAACAGATTCTTTAAAGCTCCTGGAACTGGTGAGGATTCTCGTTGCATCAACAGCATTTGACGAAGGAACAGCCGGAACAATCAGTGTACACGGCACGCAGAATTTTTCCGTAACTGCATATGGCGCACTTTTGAGAGGCCACGCAGTAGGTGAGGGATTTGCGATGGCGTTTAAAGCATTCAGCGATGAAATAGGATTTGACAATCGCGTCGTTTTAGGGTATCTTAATGGACGGATTCATGCATGGAACATTGTTGAGCTGGAAGGGTATTTCTATCACATTGACGTCGCAATGAGTGTAGTATATGGAATTGAAGTAGCTTTTTTGCGAACCGACGACGAATTTGAAGAGATGGGATATGTATGGGACAGAGATGACACCGTAGTGGCAAACGGTCCGCTGCGTCTGGAAGATATTTTAGCTCTCGAAGCACCCGACGAACCGTATGAAGTCGAATATTCTGAAAATGGAGCAGAAAATAATGAAAACGGCTCAATGACACCGGATGAGCCATATGCACCACCTTATACAGAGCAACCTGAACAACCGCCACCACAAGAGCAGCCCGAGAATCAGCCCGGCGATGATGATTATGAACAATCGCAGGAGGGAAGTCCGGGAGAAAATCAGTCAACCGAGGAGGGGTACTAATGTCCGGAGAAGTAACGTATTTCAGAAAAAGATTTATCGGAGGATTCAATAGAGATGACGTTGTCGCATACATCTCAAAGCTTGCTGCCGAGCGAAACGAAGCTCTTGATGCAAGTGAAGAGATGGAAGCCGAGCTGGAGAAGCTAACAGCAGCGAACAATGAAAACACAAAAAGCCGTGAAGATTTAGAAAAAGCGATTGACGATCTCCGCACTCAAAAAGAAACTGCAGAGAGTTATATCAGCGAATTTCGCCCAAAGTACGAGGAGTTGCATAGGGAAAAAGAAAGCGCCGACGATGAAATCCATAGGCTGAGTGCAGAAGTTGATAAATTAAATTCCGAAAATGATGAGCTGCGCACTCAGTTAAATCAAGCCTTGGAAGAGCAAAAAGCCGAAAGCGGTGAGGAGGTTCACGCTCAGCAACAAAAAGGAGTCAAGCCGGTAAGAAAAGAGAAAAGGCCGGTGAGCGGAGACACTAGTCCCGTTAAGGTGAGAATTGGAAAAAGACGCATAGATAAGTAAAACATTAATTCACTTAGTTTGAGAAAGTTCGACTAATAAGGGAGGTGAGATTTGCTCCCTTGCGGAGGCCGCAAAAGAAGCACATCATTGGTCATAATTTTTATGGTCGTTTTGTGCCTAAAGATTTCTGAAAGGAAGGAAGGTCATCAGTATGAAATTCAATTTTACAGATAAAAAGGTAAAAGTCACTGACGAACTCAAAGATTATGCAGAGCGAAAAATAGGAAAACTTGACAGATTCTTCAAAACTGAATCAGAGGCATTCGTTACATTCGGTACTGAACGCGGGCGCTTTATTATTGAAATAACACTTAAAAATAACGGAATGTTCTACAGAGTTACAGACACAACAAACGATATGTTCGCATCTATCGATTCAGCAGTTGCGGCTATCGAACGCCAAATACGCAAAAACAAAACAAGGCTCGAAAAGAGACTCAGAAGCGGCTCACTTGAAAAAGAGAGAAGTTCATTCGGAATTGTCGAATCCACTGATGAAGAGGACTCGCAGGAGTTTAAAATTGTTCGCTCAAAATCTTTCCCGGTGAAGCCAATGGCACCAGAGGAAGCCGTTCTTCAAATGAACCTGCTTGAGCATGAGTTCTTTATATTCAAAAACCAAAACAAAGAAGACGCATTCTCCATTGTATATAAACGAAAACAAGGCGACTATGGTCTTATAGAGACAACCTAATCTAAGGGGCGGGCTATACACCACTCGCTCCCCCTGCGGGGAACCGCGAGCTGATGTGCAAAATGACAATTCCTTTTCATGGTCATTTTTTGCCTTGTAAGATTAGTGAAAGGAATGGTCATTACCATCAACATGAAATCCAATTACTCAAATAAACCAATAATAATAACAGCGATATGTGCAATTATCGCTGTTATTATTGGCTCTGTTTTGATATTTGCATTTGGTGACATGCTTTTCTCTGAAGATTCGGAAACAGGTCAAGATTTAGATCATCGCTATGACGATGGATTTGATCAAACATTTGAGGCCGACGAGGCGGAGCCGACTCCTGAGGCAGTAGCCGAGGCACTCAGATTCGATCAATTTTTGGATGAGCTGTTCGCAGATTGGGTTACTGCTGATGCCCTCTCTATGAATTTCTTTATCGCATATCCTGAACTGATGGGAATAGAGCGGCCCGAAATGACGTTTGGTGATGTGACTTCACCCGATTTGGCAGATTTGGAAATATCACGGCAAGGAAGCATGGCGGAAACCGAGACGTTTTTATCTTTCGACTATTACCGGCTCCGTGAGGATCAACGGATTATACACGCCATAATGCAGAGGAATGTTGACCTTAATGAAATAATGGACAGTGTAGATGAGTCAATATTCTTCACAGGGTATATTCGGCCACTGAGCGGTATACAAATTCAATTGCCGATTTTACTTGCGGAGTTTACATTCTACACCATAGACGATATTGAAAGGTATCTTAATTTACTGGAAGATACAATCCGTTACTTTGACGACATCATTGCGTTTGAGAGAGGGCGTGCGGCACGCGGATTTTTCATGAGTTACACCAACGCAAACAGCGTAATTGAACACTTGGAGAGTTTTCTGGAAAATAGGGAAGATAACCTGCTCATAACAGTGTTTAACGACCGCATAAACGCATATGAGGAGCTAACGGATACCGAGCGTGAAAGCTACATTCAAAGAAACCAAGAGTTGGTATTAACAAATGTGCTTGTCGCATATGAGAATCTACTTTCGGCGATGCGTGAACTACGTGGAAGCGCAGTCCATTCAAGTGGCATCGCATCAATGCCGGGCGGTGAAAATGTCGCCCTCGCAATGCTCCGGCAACGTGCGGGAACAGACAGAACAGCAGAGCAATTGATGCAGCTCTACGAGGAGTGGATAGACAGAGTGCTTGCCGATATTGTTTCGATTGTGCTTCGCGACCCGGATATTTTTTCCGCTGTTCAGGACGGAGTGAGCATCGGTGTCGGTGATGGTACGGCAGAGTCTTTTATGATTGTGCTTAAAGAGATGATGGCACAGGATTTTCCTGAAATCGAACCTATATCTCATGTCATTTTAGAAGTCCATGAAAGCCTTCAAGACCACATGAGCCCTGCATTTTACCTTATGCCGGCGATAGACAACTTTCATAATAATATAATCTACATAAACCCGCCGCAAATAAATGATGAACTATTCTTGTTTACTGTTATGGCACACGAAGGTTATCCCGGACATATGTACCAAGCTGTGTATTTTCGTCAGCAAAACCCGCACCCAATCCGCACCATGCTGTCAAACCTGGGTTACATAGAAGGCTGGGCAACTTATGTAGAAATGCTAAGTTACTCGTGGGCGGGTATTGACCAAATCTTAGCGGATTTTATGTGGAATGTTAGACTGTATGACTTACTCGTTCAGTCCTATATAGATTTAGGGGTGAATCTCATGGGGTGGGATCATAGTAGAGTGGCTGAAGTAATGGCAGATTTTAATGTAGCCGATGCAGAAATTATTTACAGCATATACAGCATGGTGACGGGAATTCCGCTGTTTACTATTCCGTATTCACTGGGATTTATTGAAATGCATGAGCTGCTGCACTACGCGCAAGACCGTCTGCAAGACGATTTTGTACTCTTGGAGTTTCACAGATTTATACTGGATATAGGGCCGGCTCCATTTTCTATAATTTCATCACATATGGAGACATGGCTGAGTAGACAACAGCAATAAGTGAGATTAAAACTTAGTCAAACGAAAAAAGATGGAGCATCTAAACAGTCCATCTTTTTTTGATAGTTTAATCCAGATCTTTTAGATCTTTGACCCAATTGAGCGGATATCATCGAGTAGTGTGCTCAAGTTAACTCCACCGGCATGTATATCAGATTTTTCGTCAGATTCATCAAAAGCAATCGGGGCTGTATTTGCGGTAGCCGATAAGTAATTATCTGCTGTATCATCAACATCTGCGGCATATTCGATGGGAGCATAACCACCTTGAGGGTTTTCCTCTTCATAGACGAGCTCTTCAGTTACCGAAGCTTCGGTGTAGGTTGGAGATGGCTCTTCAGTGTGAGCTTGTGGCGCTACAGCAGGAGCTACAGGAGGAGCCACAGCAGGAGCCGGCTCGGCAGGCTGCGGCGGGGCAATAGCGGCTGCGGCCGGAGCTTTCTTTACAGGGGCTTTATCCTTTTTCTTTGCGCTCTTGGGCTTATCAGCTACGGTTTCCTCTGACAAATCACCCTGGAACGTATCAGGATTTACTATGAGGACACCATCTTCTTTGTTGATAAAGAGAATTTTATCACCCTCATTGATTCCAAGTTTACGCCTGATTGAAATAGGGATTGTAATTTGCCCTTTACTTGTAACTTTAGCCATTTCCATCATAATAATGACCATTCCTTTCGAAAAACTTTAGGAATAAAACGACTCACAACACTCTGTGCCATCTAACGAGACAAATTCCTTACTTATACTAAACTAAAGAAAGAGCGATGTCAATATGTAACTCAAAACAAATTAAATTTATCTGTAATAGACCTAAAAATTCTTTTTAGCGGATTTATGGAATTACCTTCGTTATTTGCACTATTATCTTCATATTCTATTGCGGCAGCTCTCTTTTGAGCGTCTTGTGTAAATAATTCTTGTGAACTTTTTGGATTATTGACATCTTTTCTCGGGCGTAAGACATATCTGCCGTCGGAAAGCAGTTCCCAAGAGTTGGTATCATCTTCAAACATGACGTCAAGCATTTCGAGTATTTTACTTTTTATATCCGGGTCAAGAATTGGACAGGCAACTTCAACTCTGCGCTGTGTATTGCGAGTCATAAAATCCGCCGACGCAATGTATAATTTCTGATCTTCGCCTTCGCCAAAGCAGTAAATTCTCGTGTGCTCCAAAAACTTGCCGACAATACTAAATATATTAATATTATCCGAAACATTCGGAAGATGCGGAACAAGACAACAGATGCCTCGTATGTTCATTGTAATTTCAACGCCGTCACTACCTGCCAATACAAGTGCTTCAATTATCTCCTTATCGGTCAAAGAGTTGCATTTTAGTTTTATGCGCCCCTGCTTGCCGCTTATTGCTTTAAGTCTCTCTCTTTCAATGAGTTCAATGATTCTATGCTTAAAACTGTTCGGAGCAACAAGCATTTGCGTGTATTCGCCATCTAAGTTTTCTATGAGCATATTGCTGAAAAATGCGGCAGTATCGCGTCCAATCTCTTCATTGGCCGTGATTAAAGCCAAATCGGTGTAGAGCTTTGCTGTTTTTTCGTTATAATTTCCGGTTCCAACTTGGGTTATGTATTGTAGCTTGCCTGAGACCTTACGGGTGATGAGACAGAGCTTTGAGTGGCACTTATACCCCACAAGCCCGTAAATAACACGACAGCCGGCTTCCTCAAAGCGGTTCGCCCACTCAATGTTGTTGCTTTCATCAAAACGAGCGCGAAGTTCCATTAAAACAATGACTTCCTTACCGTTTTCAGCGGCAAGTATTAAAGACTCAGCCAGTTTCGATTGAGCGTCAAGGCGGTAAAGGGTAATTTTGATAGAAAGCACTGATGGATTCTCGGCGGCCTGTCTTACAAGAGTCAGAAAAGGCAACATGCTCTCATACGGGTAGGAGAGTAGAACATCTTTTGCAGATACATATTTCAGCATGTCAGCCCTTGCTGATGCCGGCAACGTCAGAGCCGGGGTGTGCGTGGGCCAAAGTAAAGGTTCGACAGTCTCCTTGCTGAAATGATTCGACAGAGAAAAGACAAATGACAGATCCAAAGGTGCTTTAGAGTAAAACACCTGCGGAACTTTCAGCCCCAGCTTGTTACATAAGAACTCCAACATACCGGGGCTTGTATGCGTCATTAGTTCCAGCCGGACAGGAGCTAAGCGCTGACGTTTTTTGAGTAAGGATTTCATTACTTGACGGAAGTCGATATCCTCGTCCAAAAATTCCTCAACCGTACCGATATCTGAGTTTCGAGTGACGGCAATAATATGTTTTTCAATAACTGTATAGACGCCAAATACCATGTCCGCAAAATATAAAATCAAGTCCTCAAGCAAAATGAAACGACTTCTATTCTCCTTACTGTCAAGGAAAATGAGCCTATCTGCTTCTGAGGGCACTGCGACAAGTCCAAATGAATTACCCTTTTTCCTCTCAAGAGTGACAGCGATATGCAGTTGCTTATTCGGGATATGCGGGAATGGGTGCTTTGTATCAATGATAGAGGGGGAAAGCATAGGTAATACATTATACTCAAAATGTTTTTTTGCGATTTTGAGTTCAGTCGGGGTGAGCCTGTTCATGCTCATTAAACACACTGATTTTTCTGCGAGTTCCGCCCTTACCAGAGAATATGCATGATTGAGCAGGATATATAGCGGTGCTGTCGCCCTGTAAACTTCATTTAACTGGTCAACCACAGACATGCCTGTTTTGTTATCGTTGAGTTCATTGCCAAGCAGTATAGAGTCCATGAACGAACCGACTCGTATCATATAGAATTCGTCAAGATTGCTTGTGAAGATAGAAATGAACTTAAATCTTTCAAGCAACGGCATTTCAGGACGGTTTGCCTCAAGTAATACGCGCTCATTAAATTTGAGCCACGAGAGTTCTCTGTTTTGCATATATGCAGCGGTTTCAAAAATACCCTCTATCATATGTAATGACCACCCTTTCCGAATACTCAAGACAATATAATCGGAAAATTTTATTGCCTTACTTACCAACTGCCCTTTCAAACTTCTATTTTAAACAAAATGTGACAATTTAGCAAGTAAAACAAGTGCAAAATGCAGATTTTGTGATTATAGACTTGAAAAAGAATGTATATTGCCTTATTATGTATGAGAATGAGTGCTACAGCTTAAATTTTGAAAGAAATGGTCATTCTTATGGACAATCGGCCAATCGGTGTTTTCGACTCAGGTCTTGGCGGACTGACAATGGTAAAAAAGCTCATAGAGCTGCTGCCAAGCGAAGATATTGTCTATCTCGGTGATACAGGAAGAGTACCTTACGGCTCGCGCTCTGTTGAGACAATCACAAAGTATGCAAAGCAAGATGCCGCATTTCTGGTGGAGCAAGACATAAAAGCTATAGTTGTCGCCTGCAACACCGTTTGCTCAGTAGCTGTAAATGAGCTCACAGCAGCATTTGATGTTCCGATTTACGAAGTTATTAAAACCCCCGCCAAGGTGGCGGCACAGACCACAAAAAACAGGAAAATAGGGATTATAGGGACGTCTGCAACAATCCGAAGCGGGGCATACAAATCAGCACTGGCGGAGATATCAACGGAGTTTGAAGTATATATGGAAGCCTGCCCATTATTTGTGCCGCTGGTTGAAGAGGGGTGGGCGGACGCAGAAAATGAAGTTGCCATTAAAGCTACGGAGCGATATTTACGAAATATAAAACAAGAGGGAATAGATACGTTAATTCTCGGTTGTACGCATTATCCGCTACTCATAGATATTATTTCAAGATTTATGGGGGAGAATGTAAAGCTGATAGATTCCGGAGCTGAAACCGCAAGTGTTGTTGCGCGGGATCTTCATCAGAAAAAAATGCTTAATGAAGCAAAATCTAATGGCAAAATAAAATACTTTGTAACAGATAGCATAACCGGGTTTTCAGAGCGAGCGTCGCTATTTTTGTGTTCAGACATTGGAGAGAGTGCCACGCAAATTTCTCTTGAATGAAGTAAGGAAAACAAGGAAAGCAAGGAACGGGTAACAGTAAAATAAAAAAAGCAACATAGAGAGGTAATCACAAAATGAAACATAAAAATGACATAAAAAATGTATTCATATCAATAAAGGGGCAACCCGTATTCTCAATAGACGAGGATGATGCGTTTGAGCTTATGACAGACGGGGAGTATTGTCATACCGACAATCTTTCAAGCTTTAGTTATGTTGAAAGTTCTCTCACAGGTATTGAAGGTATGCTCACTACTTTCGACATTGAGCCGGACCGTATAATCTTGCGCCGTGGAGACGGGTTGGCGGGAGACATGATTTTTGAAGAGGAAGAAAAACATCACTTTCTCTATGACACACCATATGGTGCTATCATGATGGGCATAGATACTCACAGTATCACGAAAGATATAGGCAAAGACGGCGGAAATCTTGAAATTCGATATGATATAGAGGTTGACAATGTTGCAGTAAGCCAAAACCTATTTAAAATAAATATAAAAAGCACACCACGCACACCACAATAAAACGTGCAAGAAAGCGCAGGTTAGATTAATGAATCTCATCACAGCTGCAAAGAGTCAAATAGATGAACTTATAAACAAGGCATATGAAAAAGTGCGTACATCGGGAAGCGTTCCTGAGAGTACGCTCTTAGTTTCGCCGGACAAGCTGTCAGGTTCAGTTGAAATACCGCGTGACACATCTCACGGCGATTACGCTGCAACTCACGCCATGGCGGCGGCAAAGCCTCTAAAAATGCCCCCGAGAGATATAGCAAACCTCCTGACAGAAAACATAGATTTAACAGATAGCTATTTCAGTTCTTTTTCAATTGCAGGGCCGGGATTCATAAACTTTGTTCTCGCCGAAAGCTGGTATGCTGAAGTTCTAAACACAGCGGAGAGCATGGGTGAAAACTACGGAAGCTCTGCAATAGGCGAAGGAAAGCGTGCTATGGTTGAATTTGTCTCAGCAAACCCCACAGGCCCAATGACCATAGGCAACGCAAGAGGCGGCGCACTTGGAGATATTTTAGCTTCCGTATTGGAGAAAGCAGGCTATGACGTATGGCGTGAATTTCTTCTGAACGACACAGGGAATCAAGTGGACCTGTTTGGAAGGTCAATTGACGCAAGATATATGCAACTCTGCTTAGGCGAAGAAAACTACGAATTTCCCGATGACGGTTATCACGGAGACGACATCAAAGAACTCGCACAAAAACTGTATGACCAAGAGGGAGACAAGTTAAGCACTATTTCAGCAAGTGAACGTATTCAAAAATTTATAGACTTCGGCTTACCCATCAATATCGCCAAAATAAAAGAGCATCTCATCAGATATGGAATCCACTTCGACGAATGGTTCAGCGAAAAGAAAATGCACGATAGCGGGTATGTCGCATCGACAATAGAAGTTTTAGACAAAGCCGGATTACTTTACGAAAAAGATGGGGCACTTTGGCTTAAAAACACAGAACTCGGCGGAGAAAAAGACGAAGTTTTAAAGAAATCAAATGGCTTTTATACATACTACGCCACTGACATAGCATATCACAGAAACAAACTGGAGCGAGGGTTTGACATAGCTGTAGACATTTGGGGCGCAGACCACCACGGGCACGCAAGGCGGCTAATGGCGACAATGACCTCAACTCAAATGAGTGAAGCCTTGGGATTAGATGGAAAACGACTACATTTTCTGCTTATGCAAATGGTAAGGATTGTAAGGAATGGAGAGCCGATAAAAGTCTCAAAGCGCACAGGTAAGGCACTGACACTAAGCGACTTACTCGACGAAATATCCGCAGATGCCTGTAGATTTTTCTTCAACGCCAGACCGGACAGCCACCTTGAGTTCGATTTAGACCTAGCCGTAAGGCAGGATAGTGAAAACCCGGTATACTACGTTCAATACGCCCACGCAAGAATTAACAGCCTAATAAAAAACTTAGAAGAAGAAGGCTTCACCCCAAACAAGCTCAGCGGCATAAACCCTAATCTCCTTAATACAGATTCAGAGAGAGATCTAATCAAACAAATTTCAATGCTTCCCGAAGAAGTTGAAATA
The DNA here is from genome assembly GCA_009787625.1 of Oscillospiraceae bacterium. GTDB lineage: Bacteria > Bacillota > Clostridia > Oscillospirales > Oscillospiraceae > WRMH01. The sequence goes on along the minus strand of WQSX01000004.1, from coordinate 53,233 downwards.
GCCGCCCGAGAATTTGACACTTCACGCATAAACAAATACGTAATAGAACTGGCGGCAAGATTCCACAAATTCTACAGTGCCTGCCGAATAAAAGGCGAAGAAAGAGATTTGCTAAACGCAAGGCTAAAATTAGCAGAGCTAACAAAGCAAGTAATAAAAAACAGCCTAGACATACTAAAGGTAACAGCACCGGAAAAAATGTAAGATGATAGGGCGCCTCCAAGTCTGCTCAAATCAAAGCAGAGGTATGGCAGTTTGCGGAGTCTTTTTGACGAGAACAGCGGTGTAGATCCCGATGGCTCGCCAAAAAGCGTAGCAAATTGCCATACCTCTGCGACAGTCACGCACCTATTCAAACATGACGAGATTCGCACCAATTTTCACGGCGAGTTCTGCGCACTCGTCTGTGAACCCGGAGCGCGAGAATAAAAACAGCATTCGATTAGAGAAGCGAAACAGGCGGCTGCGTTCTTCAAGCGACCGTAGAGCATCAGCGTTTACAGGCTCGTTTGACCAAAAAGCATCGCCAAACAAGGCGTGGTCATCATCGTCGCTATATGCGACGATAGGAATAATGGTGTCACTTTTGGAGATGACATCCGTGCCCCACCATCGCCCGACCTCAACAAAGCGTACAGGGAACTTGACAGAAGAATTTCGTTTCTCAACCCATTGTCGGCAGATGTCCTCAAAAACCCTTCCCATATAAGCAGGAATCGAAGTAGCGACATCTCGCCAACGCTTGCTGACCTGACCTGAGTGGATAAGCGAGACATTATCAGGCACAAAACGGTACCAAAACAAAAACATGCTGTCATCTATTTCGTAGATGGTTTTCTTGCCTGCCCTTTCAGAAACAGGAGTGTGCTTGCTGACGATGCCGTAAGAAATTAAGTTTTTAAGGTACGCCGTACAAGCACTCGTCTCAATGCCAACAGCGGAAGCAATTTCGGAATTTTTCCTGAGCCCTTTTGCCATAGCTTTTAAAATCGCATTATAATAAGACGGGTCACGAACCTCGCGCCTCAAAAAGTTTTCAGGCTCCTCAAACAATTCGGAAGAGGGATTAAAAAACGTCTCCATTATGTTTTCTTCAGCGGATAGCTCAGGGTTCATCATATTGAGATACTTGGGTATACCACCGGTGATACCATAGATAATAGCGACATCTTCCGGAGAAAAGTTGCTGTAATGCCTCTTTACATCGAAAAATGAAAAAGGCTCAAGCTCTAGTTGTGAAGTGCGGCGGCCGTGAAAAATACCGGAATAGCCTAAAGTTTCGCTCTCCATTACGGCGTCAGATGATCCACATAAAATAAGCATCAGTTGTCCATTAATCAGCTTAGTGTCGATGAATCTGCAAATAAGATTCGAAATGTCCTTATTTGCACTGACCATATACTGATATTCGTCAATTATAAGAGCAACACGCGACTCGGCAGATATTTTGACAATCCGCTCCAGAACCTCTTCGTAATAATTTTTTAGTTTGGGCTCATCTTCAGGCGTGAAAGGATAAGCCTCAACGCAGCTAATCAAGGCATCTAGATTTTCTCTATCACTAGTCTCGCTTGCCGCAAAGTAGATGCAGTTTTTATCGCGCATAAATTCGCGCAGTAATGAAGTTTTCCCCATACGTAAGCGGCCGTGTAAAATCACGCATTCAAACTTACCGCTGGCATATATACTATTAAGATCTCTAAGTTCACTCTGTCTCCCAATAAACATCGAGTACCCCCCGGATTAAGTTAAGAGTCATTATTGTTATTTTTGCGCTTTTTCTTTCGTCTGTAGTGGGGCCTCTTATGTTTAGTGCCTTCCAAGGGTTGAAGCTGGCCTGACACATCATCGGCTTGATCCGCTCTGCGCCTTTGCTCACCTTTATTGTCGCCCCTATGCTTATTAGGCTGAGTTCTGCGTTCAGTGCCTTTTTGACCATTTTGATCAAATCTGCCATGCTGAGACCTTGGAGCCGCACTCCTGTCATTTAAAGCATCTATATTATAGGGGTCGGGAGTGTGTTTAGGTGGTGGCGGAGGAGAAGGCTTAAAGCCCGCCTCCTCAAGTCTGCCCTCGTCTCTTGCAGTGATATATTCGGCTCTGCGGCCCTTGCCGCCCAAAATATCCAGCTCATCAAATGTGCAAGTTTTTAGTGTTGTATCGAAACCGTCTTCCAGGCGGATTTTGGCATTTTGCCGTAGCAAGTTTACATTTATGACCGAACCCTTACCATACGGAGTTTCAACGAAAGCACCCACTTTTGGAGCTTTTTTCACCAAATCCTTATATGCCTCTTCTTCATATTTTAAGCAACACATGAGTCTGCCGCACGCACCGGAAATTTTAGTAGGATTGAGTGACAGCCCTTGAGTTTTTGCCATTTTAATTGAAACAGGGTGAAACTCAGTCAAAAACTGTGAGCAACAAAATTGCTTGCCGCAGACACCTAACCCACCGAGCATTTTTGCTTCATCGCGCACACCAATCTGCCTAAGCTCAATGCGCACTCGAAATTTTGCAGCGAGATCCTTCACAAGCTCTCTAAAATCAACACGTCCATCAGAGGTGAAGAAAAACAAAATTTTGTTACCCTCAAAACCAACCTCGACGTTTACAAGCTTCATTTCAAGACCTAAGCCGGCAATTTTTTGGCGACAATAATCGGCAGCCTCGACTTCTTTTTCCTTACATTTTGCAGAAATGCTATTGTCCGTCTCAGTGGCGATGCGCACAACAGGGCGAAGCGGCAAGACGATATTATCATCTTCAACATCGTGAACACCACGCACACACTCACCATACTCAAGGCCTTTCGAAGTTTCGACGACAACCTTGTCGCCTACGGAAATTTGCAGACTCAAAGGGTCAAAAAAGTAAGACTTCCCAAATTCATTAAATTTTATACTAACTATTTGTGCCAATATCTAAGCCTCTTTTCTTATAGATGATTTAATTCCTAGCCTCTAGTACTCCTGCACAAATCATACCTGCGATATGACCTGCATTTACATTTAAACGAAGCATATTCTCAGCCTTTGACAAAAGTTTCTCAACATGAACAAGAAAATTCAAGGAATTCTTTTCGCTTGCTGAGTTATGCACACTTTCTAAAGTAAGGTTTTCCTTAAATGATAGAACAATCTGTTCGCGCACTTCCGTAAGGAATGAGGCAAGTGCAAGCCTATCGAGCTTTTCAATCTGAAACATACATCTCATCAACGCAACATCATCACGGCTCAGAGCAATCAAAAAAGCAGAAGCCGGACTGAGTTCTTCGCCGCGTTCGTTCTCAGAGAAATCAGTATTATTTTCCTCAGCGTTACGACTCAATATAATAGACCGCGACCGGACAGTTTGTAAAAGCGCAGAGGGGTTATTTGTGCATAAGATAAAAACAACATGTTGTGGCGGCTCTTCGAGTACCTGTAAAAGTGCATTTTGCGCACTGTGGTTCATAGTTTCCGCCTCGTGTATAACATAGGCCTTTTGCGATGCCTCATTGGGTAAGATATATACATCTCTTCTGAGCTCGCGCACTTGGTCAACCAAAATATCTCGCTTGTCTTCAGGTTTTGAAATATTTGTAATATCGGGATGAATACCGCGTAATGCCTTATCGCAATGACTACACACAAGGCATGGTCTGCCCCTGTCCCGAACCTCGCACACAACAGCCAAGGAGAGCATTTTAGCAAGAGATTCATCTGCAATATATGCATGAGAAATTTTGTCAAACTTTATTTGATTATCCTGATTTGCAATTTGCACAATTATCGCCAACCTTTTAACTTTACACTTAACAGCCTAAAACGTCAAACCTTTTCTGCAATTTCTCCCTGTTTTTTATAGATAGACCCCGCAGGAACGAAACCACGCACCATTGAAAGCGGGTAGACATTTGAATTTTTGCCAATGACAGTACCTGGATTGAGAACCGCATTACAACCGATTTCAGCATAGTCACCTAAAACAGCACCAAACTTTTTAAGTTCAGTTTTAAAACGCTCATTGCCGTAAGCCACAGACACAAGAGAAGAATCGCCCTTGACATTACTGGTTATCGCCCCCGCACCCATATGAGCTTTATACCCTAAAATCGAGTCGCCCACATAGTTATAGTGCGGAGCCTGAGCGCTGTCGAACAAAATGACATTTTTAAGCTCTGTAGAATTGCCCACAACAGCGTTTTCACCCACAAGTGCATTGCCGCGGATAAAAGCACAGTGACGCACTTCGGTGTTTGCCCCGATTATAGTACGAGCTCCAATAAAAGCAGTCGGCGCAACCCGTGCAGTTTTGTGAATCCAAATATCATCAGCCACGGCGGTATATTCGGACAAATCAAGCCCCGCACCAAGTTTAGCAATATAATCGGAAACAGACTTCAAAGCATCCCAAGGCCACTCAAGTTCTTTAAGATACTCCCAAGCCAAAGACCGCCCCGGCTCAAAAAGTTCACAAACACGCATATTATCAAACATAAAAAATGATCATTCCTTTCGAAGTGCCAATTGCAAAAAACGTTATTGCTTCAGATTAGCAGATGATGGACTGTTTGTGGAGTCTTTTTTGCGAGAACAGCGGTGTAGATCCCGATGGCTCGCAAAAAAGCGGAACAAATAGTCTGTCATCTGCGGGGTCGAGCTTTGGTGTGAACAGTGACATAAAACTACTTTATATATGATACCATAGTTGAAACACATTGACAAGACAATGTAAATGTGAGTTTCCACATTACCTTTCCAAGTATGAAGTCTTAACATCTGATGAGAAGAAAAGTGAACCCAGTGCGCAGATGACATCAGATTCCTCTGCATACTCAATTGCCTTGTTTATCCCTTGCGATACCGTTTCGCAGGCGATGGTGGGGACGCCGTATTCAGCTAGTTTTTCGGCGAGTTTTTTTGCATCCATCGAACGCTTATTGTCGGGGCGCACGGCGAAAAATGTTTTTGCATAAGGTGCGATTATTGATAGAATCTTGTCGAGGTCTTTATCGGCACTTACGCTGACGACAAAAATAAACTTGCGGTCGCCGAAGTAAGTGCAAAGGCTCTCCATAGCTGACTCTGCGCCTTGCGGATTATGTGCGGCATCTAGTATGAATGTGGGGTCGGTGCCTAAAATCTCAAATCTGCCGGGCCACTTGACTGTGGCGATTCCGTCGATTATATTTTCATCGGAAATTTTATAACCTTTTTCGCGGAGTTTTTCAAGTGCAGTGATTGCCACTGCGGCGTTTTTGGGCTGATATGTCCCGGCGAGTGCGAGCTTAATTTTGCCGTATGGTGAGAAATCTAAAGTTGTGCTACCCAAAGAAAATTCGGCACTTTTTATCCTTGAAAAATCAACTTTGTCGAGCTTCGCGCCACGCTCGGCGGCAACTCGCTCAAACACATCTTCAACTGCCTTTTCACCACGGTATACTAAGACATCTCCGCCGTTTTTGATGATACCCGCTTTCTCTCCGGCGATATCTGAGATTGTCGGGCCGAGTTCTTTAACATGGTCATATCCGATAGCCGTGATAACTGCGAGCTCAGGGGTTTCGATGACATTTGTCGAGTCGAGCCGCCCGCCCATACCGACTTCAAGCACTACGATATCGCATTTCTTATACAGAAAATAGTTCATGGCGAGCGCAGTAATCATCTCAAACTCAGTGGGAGCTTCCGGCATAGCATCTGCATGAGGTCGTATAACATTTACCATGTGCTCAAGATCCTCATCTGAGATGTATTCACCGTCTATCTGCATACGCTCATTAAAACAAACTATATAAGGTGAGGTATACAGCCCTGTTTTATAACCCGCCTTTGTAAGCACATTTGCAATGCAGGCAGAAGTTGAACCTTTGCCGTTTGTGCCTGCAACATGCACAAATTTCAATTTTTTCTCAGGGTTGCCGAGCCTCCGCAAAAGCTCTTCAGTGCGCTCCAAGCCAAGTTTACTCCCCGACCACTGTACGCTGTGTATGTACTCAAGAGTTTCTTTGATTCCCACAATATGTCTCCTTTTCAAAATTGCCTGGTTGTATTTTTACAAAAAAGAGTGTATCATATAGCATATTAAAATAAAAGGGGCACGTTTGAAATTTTTCAAACGCATCGTGAATGTGCGATTTGCTCCCCCTACGGGGAACCGCAAATGATGCACGTTAATGACCATTCCTTATGGTGGTTATAGCATAAATAAAAATTTTGAAAGGAATGTCCATTATATGATTTCCCAAAAAATGATAAAACTAATTAACAATAATAGTGTCATTCGTGCCATGTTTGAAGAGGGGAACAGGCTTGCGAAAGAATTTGGGCGTGAAAATGTGTTTGATTTCAGCCTCGGTAATCCAAGCATACCATCACCACCGAGTGTGAATGAGGCTATAATAGACATAGTTAAAACAGAAGAACCGCTTGCGTTACACAGCTACATGAATAACGCAGGCTATCCGGCTGTGAGAGAAACAATCGCAAAATCACTCAACAAAAAGCACGGCACGGCATTCACGGAGAGCAATATCATAATGTCGTCGGGAGCTGCAGGTGGATTAAATGTGGTGTTAAAAACTCTCCTAAACCCCGGCGATGAAGTAGTCGTAATCTCACCGTATTTTGTAGAATATGGCAATTACGTAGGCAATTATGACGGAGAACTCGTTGCCGTACCCGCAAACCGAGTCGATTTTCAACCTCACATGGAGACAATGTGCCAAGCCATCACAAAAAAGACAAAAGCCGTAATTATAAATTCTCCAAACAATCCCACCGGAGCAGTGTATTCAGAAAGCACTATAAAGGAACTTTCAAAACTGCTGACAGATAAATCAAACGTATACGGCTCACCAATCTACATCGTGTCCGACGAGCCATACAGAGAGCTTGCCTATGACGGCACAGAGGTTCCATACATCACAAAATATTACAAAAACACTTTGGTTTGCTACTCTTGGTCAAAGTCACTCTCGCTTCCCGGACAGCGCATCGGCTACATAGTAGTTCCGAGTGAGGCAGATGACTATGAGCTGATTTTTGACGCGGCAAGCATTGCAACACGCACACTCGGTTTTGTCAATGCATCAGCTCTGATTCAAAGGGTTGTAGCAAAATGTATAGACGAGCAAACCAATATCGAAGCATATGACACAAACAGAAAACTACTCTATAACAACCTAAAAGACTTAGGCTTCGAAATTTCAGAACCCAAAGGTGCATTTTATCTGTGGCTAAAAACTCCGGGAGATGACAAGGATTTTGCCAAAGCCGCACTGAAATATAATATTTTAGTCGTACCCGGCAGTGCATTCACATGTGCAGGTTATGCAAGAATTGCATACTGCGTATCAAAGCAGACAATAGAAAATTCACTACCAGCATTTGAAAAACTGGCGAATGAACTGGGTGTAAAAAAATAGAAATTTGCTGAGTCTAGCAGATGATGGGCTGTTTGTGGAGTCTTTTTTTCGAGAACAGCGGTGTAGATCCCGATGGCTCGAAAAAAAGCGGAGCAAATTGCCCGTCATCTGCGGAAATAGCGCATAATGGTATATTGGAGGAAAAAATGGAAAACAAGAAAATTATTTTATCGGGCATTCAGCCCAGTGGGTCGGCTACTTTGGGGTCATATTTGGGGGCGTTTAGAAACTGGGCGGCTCTCTCGAATGAATACGAATGCCTGTACATGACAGTGGATATGCATGCGATTACAACCCGTCAGGTACCCGCACAACTCAGGAAAAATCAACTGGAGCAGATAGCACAGTTTATTGCCTGTGGAATTGACCCCGACGAGAACACACTGTTTATTCAAAGCCATGTGCTGGCACACGCCCAACTCGCGTGGGTGTTAAATTGCTTTACTATGTTCGGCGAACTGAGCCGTATGGCGCAATTTAAAGACAAGTCGTCTAAAAATGCCGAGAACATAAATGCAGGACTATTCACATATCCAACCCTGCAAGCGGCGGACATTTTGCTCTATGGAACAGACCTGGTGCCTGTCGGCGCAGACCAAAAGCAACATGTTGAACTGACCCGCGACATTGCTGTGCGCTTTAACGGCGTATTCGGTGATGTGTTTAAAATTCCTGAGCCATACATTCCGACAGTTGGTGCGAAAATCATGGATTTACAAGCTCCCACAAAGAAAATGTCAAAATCAGAAATTGCCGATGGCGGATGTATTCTCATCATGGACAAACCGGAAGACATCATGCGCTCGTTCAAAAGAGCGGTTACAGACAGCGAAACAGAAGTGCGCTTTGATCAGGAAACTAAACCGGGTATTTCAAACCTCATGCAAATCTATTCGTGCGCCACAGGCAAGAGCTTTGAAGAAATAGAAAAAGAATTCTCCGGCAGGGGATATGGCGAATTTAAGCCATGTGTCGGCGAGGCTGTTGTTGAGCTTCTTCGTCCAATCCGTGAAGAAACCGAAAGATTGCTTGCCGATAAAGCATATATGCAGGAAGTCTACAAAAAAGGCGCAGAAAAAGCGTCTTATATCGCAAATAAGACGCTCCGCAAAGTGTATAAAAAGGTTGGATTTATCGAAAGATAGTATTGCTTCACAACGCTTAATCGCCTATATGAGCAATTTTAAGGGGGGGTTATGTCAGCGCAAAATCGCCTTCGTCTAGATCTGAGGTGTTTAGCCTCACTGCAAAATCAGGCTCTCGCTTGGTTGGGTCATAACGAAAGGAGTTGCATTTACCATGCGAAGACATGATACCGCATTTTCTGCAAACAACCTCACCAAGCCCAAGACTCACCCCATATTGACAATATGAACAGCTCGGCTCCATATCCTGCCTAAATAGCAAATTCACTCACGTCCTTACTAAATTCTCAATTAGAATGGAATTTTAACACACTTTACCGGTAATTACAAGGAATTTCTTGCATGACGGCATAAGCTTGCTAATGTACACCTCCCGCAAGCCGGATTTCTTGCCGTACAGACAGCACGTCCGTGCAATACAAGGCGGTGGCAAAAATCTGAAGACTCTTCGGGTGGCAACACCTCTTTCAGAGCCATTTCAATTTTCACGGGGTCTTTGACATTCACAAAACCAATGCGGTTTGTGAGCCTGATGCAATGTGTGTCAACAACAACAGCGGACTTATTAAAAATGTCCCCTAAAATGAGGTTTGCCGTCTTTCTCCCCACACCCGGAAGCATAAGAAGTTCTTCCATGGTGCCGGGAACTTTGCCGTCAAACTTTGTTAAAATCATAATGGAAGCATCTACGATATCTTTCGCTTTTGTTCTGAAAAAACCGCAAGGATGGACAATTTTTTCAACTTCTGTCACATCTGCCTCAGCAAGCGATTGAAGCGTTGGAAACCGCTCAAATAAAATTGGTGTAACAGTGTTTACACGGGCGTCAGTGCATTGCGCCGCAAGCCTTGTGGCAAAGAGTAGTTCATAATCCTTTTTATACTCAAGAGCACAAATGGGCTCAGGATAACTCTCCTTTAAGAGGTTGATAATCTCGTTTATCTGCTTCTTTTTAAACATAAAAATGACAAGCCCTTTCCTTTGTATATCAGTATTGAAAATTAGTATAGCACATTTTGAAAGAGTGTGCTATACTTGAAAATGTACGTAGTGAAACTAAACATAATTAACATAACTTAAATGGTTGAAGATTTACCAAAACGGAGGAATACCAATGATAAACGAGATGATGTCTTATATTTTGGAGCGAGATGAGGAAGTCGGTCGTGCCATAGAACGTGAGTATGCCCGCCAGCGCAGGCATATAGAGCTGATAGCGTCTGAAAATATTGTGAGTCAAGCAGTTTTGATGGCAGCGGGGTCAATACTCACAAATAAATACGCAGAAGGTTATCCCGGCAAGCGATATTACGGCGGCTGTGAAGAAGTTGATGTTCTTGAAAACATCGCAATAGAGCGAGCAAAAAAGCTTTTCGGCGCAAAATATGTAAATGTGCAATCACATTCAGGCGCATCTGCAAACTTTTCTGCATTTATGGTTCTATGCAAACCGGGCGACACAATCCTAGGCATGAACCTCGACCACGGCGGACACCTCACACACGGCAGTAAAGCAAACTTTTCCGGCAAATACTACAACGTAGTAGACTACGGTGTTGACCTGAACACACAAATGATTGACTACGATGAAGTCCTAAAAGTAGCCAAAGAGTCAAAACCGAAAATGATAATAGCAGGTGCCTCAGCCTACCCTCGAAAAATTGATTTTAAGAAGTTTTCCGAAATTGCAAAAGAAGTTGGAGCGTATTTGCTTGTTGACATGGCTCATATCTGCGGACTTGTTGCAGCCGGGGAGCACCCTGACCCTGTACCGTATGCCGATATCACTACAAGCACAACACATAAAACCCTTCGCGGAACACGCGGCGGCATTATGATGACAAATAATGAAGAGATAGCCAAAAAGATGAATTCAGCAGTTTTCCCCGGCTCACAAGGTGGCCCGCTCATGCACATCATTGCGGCTAAGGCAATTGCCTTTGGCGAGGCGCTAAAACCTGAATTTAAAGAGTATCAGAAAAAGACACTTGCCAACGCCAAAACTCTTGCAAGCGAACTGGTCAGTAGAGGATTTGACCTCGTATCAGGCGGCACAGATAATCATTTGATGCTTGTTGACCTGCGCAAATTTGACACTACAGGCATGGACATGGAAGTAAATCTCGACCGTGTGCATATTGCAACAAATAAAAACAAGATTCCAAACGACCCACAGCCTGCAAAAATCACCAGCGGTATCAGAATCGGCACACCTGCTGTTACAACACGTGGTTTCGGGGAAGAGGAAATGAAAAAAGTGGCAGAGCTCATCTACTATGCCGCATCTGATTTCGATGCAAAAGCCGACTATATCCGCGGCGAAGTAGACAAGTTATGCGATAAATATCCGCTCTATGAGTAAAGGTAAGATTTGCTTTATAGCAAAACACTCATTTAAAGACCTCACAGACATCGAAATGGAGCTTCTGGCCGAGCAGGGGATTAGATTTCTCATGCTCGACCTCGATAACACCATTGCGGCATATAACGAAAATGAGCCGAGCGAGCCTGTGCTGAAATGGTTTGAAAAACTAAAAGTGAGTGAGATAAAACCTTTTATCATTTCAAACAGCACACGCACCGACCGTGTTGAAGGTTTCGCTAAAGCACTGGACATTGGCTTTATCATGAAAGCGGGGAAACCCTCTCCGCGGCCATTGAAAAAAGCAATGCGGGAGAGTGGTTTTGAGCCGAGTGAATCGGCACTTGTTGGAGACCAGACATTTACAGACGTACTCAGTGCGAATCTCGCAGGAGTTACACCAATCTTAGTGCGCCCTAAAGGATTCACAAATATATTCCTAGCTCTACGCTACTATTTTGAAGTACCAATAAGATTGCTGTGCAAAAACAAACATTGAACAAATCTATATTTATAGGCAATTGCGAAACTCGTGCTCGCAATCGACTAAAATCTATTACATTTAAGGAGAGCCACCAAGATGAACAACATTAAAAGACTTAAAAACGTTATACCTGAACTGGGCTGTGATGCGCTACTCATAACAAACCAAATCAACAGACTCTTTGCAACAGGTTTCAAATCAAGCGCAGGAGCGTTAATCGTGACAGAAAAAGATGCGTGGTTCATCATCGATTTTAGATATTTAGAGGTGGCACAGCAGTCAGTTAAAGAAGCAAATGTTGTAGAGCTTTCAAGCGGAAATACATATACCGACATAATAGATTCTATTCTCAAAGAAAACAATGTAAAATCAGTCGGATTTGAAGATACACACATACCGTTTTCCACCCATAAAGACTGGGTCGAAAAGTTTGGAGTGGAGCTAATTGCCGCACAGAAAAAAATCGATGAAATACGCAACGTAAAATCTCGCAATGACATCGACCAAATGATTAAAGCCCAACGCCTTGCGGAGAAAGTTTTTAATGAAATTTTGCCGCTAATCAGTACAGATGTCACCGAAAAGGAAATTGCGGCAGAGATTATCTACCGCTCACTTAAAAACGGTGCTGACGATAAATCGTTTGACCCAATCGTTGTATCAGGTGCAAAATCCAGTCGCCCGCACGGCACTCCCGGCAATGAGAAAATTTCAAAAGGATTTCTCACTATCGACTTCGGCGTAAATCTTGACGGTTGGTGCAGTGATACAACACGGACTTTATGCATAGGCAAGCCTGATGATGAAATGATTAAAGTTTATGAAACAGTGCTTAAAGCACAAAAAGAAGGTATTGCCGCCATTATCGCAGGTGCAAAAGGTGTTGATGTGGACGCCGCCGCCAGAGACGTGATAAAAGAAGCAGGTTACGGTGATTACTTTGAGCATGGATTTGGACACTCAATCGGGCTTGAAGTACACGAAACGCTTAAAGCATCACCATTGTCAAAAGACATACTCCCCGCAGGTGCAGTAATTTCAGCCGAGCCGGGAATCTACCTGCCCGGACGTTTTGGCGTTAGGATAGAAGATGTACTCTATATTACAGAAGATGGCTGTGAAAATATAACAAAATTGCCAAAGGAATTAATTGTTATATGATTTTTCTTGCACTTGTCTCAAAAATAAGTTAAAATATGCAATATACGAAACAATACACGAAACAACAAAAAAGGAAGTATAAATAATGATTTCTGCAGGTGATTTTAGAAATGGAGTAACCTTTGAATGGGATGGAAAAGTCATGCAAGTGGTTGAATTCCAACATGTCAAACCCGGAAAAGGTGCAGCATTTGTACGAACAAAAGTGAAAAATGTTATCACGGGAGCTGTGGTTGAAACATCTTTTAACCCAACCGACAAATTTGAAAATGCATTTGTAGAGCGGCGCGACATGGAATACAGCTACACCGACGGCGAGCTTTTCTATTTCATGGATCAAGAAACTTACGAACTTGAACCTATCGGAACAGACTTGCTCTCCGATAACTTTAAGTTTGTCAAGGAAAATACAGTATGCAATGTTCATTCATATAAAGGAAAGGTTTTTAATGTAGACCCACCAAATTTTGTTGATCTCGTTGTTACAGAAACTGACCCGGGATTCAAAGGCGACACAGCGACAAATGTTCTCAAGCCCGCGACCGTAGAAACCGGTGCAGAGGTCAAAGTGCCGCTTTTTATTGAAGAAGGTGAAAGAATACGCATTGACACCAGATCCGGTGAATATATGGAACGCACAAAAAATTAAGGGAGGATAGAACATGACTATTAAGGAAAAAGTTTCGTATCTTAGAGGGCTCGTAGAGGGCATGGATATCGAGGATAGAGATCTCGGAAAAGTCATTCGCATAATGATTGACACAATTACAGACATGGCTGATGAAATCGAAGATTTAACCGACAACGCACTTGATATTGGAGAGGAACTCGATGAGCTTTCCGATGACTTGGCAAATGTTGAAGAAGCATTGGAAGAATTGATTGAAGACCTTGAGAGCGGGGCTCATGACGACGAGGACTATTTAGACGATTTGGACGATTTAGACGATGAAGACGACTATTATGATGAAGAAGGTGCAAAAGGCTGTGGCGGCTGCGGAGCACACGAAGAAGAGGTCGAATTCCTATATGACATAACATGTCCGAATTGCGGCACAGAAATTGAACTTGACGAAGCTGACATTGAAAACGAGTTAGTTGTTTGCCCTGATTGCAGATATGAAATTGAACTTGAAATAGATGAAGTTGGCGACGACGAAAATGGCGACTATTAATTGTTTGTAAAATAATTTGTTGATTGTTGAAAAAGGATTGTTTTCTGCTATAATATTTTTATAGCAGGGCGCAATCTTTTTTTGGATGGTCATTTATATGTTTATATCGTTAAGTTCGGTTTATTTTGTTGCATCATTATTCTTTGTTGTTTTCTTTATTTATATTTATCTAATGGTTTCTACGTACAGGTTATTTACGAAGTCAAAGTCGCAAAAAGATTATATCAAAACAGTAATTTGTCTGGCAGTTTATGCAATTCTATTCGGATTTATGACGATTTCTGAAGACGAAGCTCTGTTTAAGTTTTTTTGGTCGATGGGTTTTATTGCCGGATACATGTTCTTCCCATGCTGGCTAACTTTTCTCACAAATATGGTCAAAATTAAAACCAAAGTTTCAAATTTGGCAATTAAAGTTTCACCGTTATTTAGTTTGCTTATTGCGGGAAAGTTTATCATCTTTGGTGACATAGAGAAAGTTTTTACAGATTACGGCAGTCAATTTAACTATAATAACAACATATTTGCATGGACTATGTTTCTGTATATGTCTGTTTTAGTTGCTGCTATATTTATACTGCATTTGCGGTGGTGGCTTGAAAGTGGGCTTAAACGCTACAAAACTCATGCCGGAAGAATCTTTTTTCTTATACTCTTGATTTCTCCTCCTGCACTCGCATTTGAATACATAATACCGACCTTCACCGGCGGCACAGCAATGCCGCTGGGTTCAACCTTGATTTTAATACCCTCAATTGCAATATTCGCTTCGGTTAGAATTAATCAGACCTTTAGCATAACAATTCCCAACGTATCGGGCTACATTTTCAGGTACTCGATAATTCCAACCCTCGTACTTGACCACGAAAACACTATCGGGCTTGCAAACAAAGCGTTTGATGCGTTTTATGATATGGGCAAAAGCGTAGTAGGTGAGAATATATCAAAAATTTTACGTAACGACGGCTTAGTGCCGGAGCAGGAGTTTTTCTCCAAAAGTAAAACCTATGATTTTGTAACTGTCGAAACCAAACAGGGAATCAGAACATGCGAGATGACACTCTCTATAGAGAGTGATAAATATGGTGACGCCCTCTGTAAAGTAGTTATGCTCAATGATGCGACTGAAAATGAGCACAAAGACAGACTATTAAATGTAGTAAATCAAGTTTCCTCTGTCCTTCTTGAGCCAAAATCAAGTTTCGGTGAGTTTGAAGTAGACCTGCACATGGCAATGGGTATGATTGCCCATGCCGTAAGGGTCGATAGAATGTACATTTGGAAAAACTATCTCGTAGATGACAGAATGTTTACATCGCAAGTTTACGAGTGGTCGGAGGACGTAGAGCCTCAGCAGGGCAACCAATATACGATGAACATTGCCCTTGATGAGTCTGTTCCGTCATGGCTTGACATACTGCCATATGGCAAGTGTGTCAACGGTCTTGTCAAAAATATGGATGCCCCCGAAAAGGCGGCACTGGCTCCACAGGGCATTATATCTATTTTGGTAGTTCCGATTTTCTTAGAGGATAAATTTTGGGGAATCATTGGTTTTGATGATTGCGTAAATGAGAGAACTTTTACAGAGCATGAGGAAATAATATTGCGCTCAGTGAGTAAGATGCTCGCAAACGCACTTGTCAGAAACGAAATGACAAAAGATTTAAAAGAGACATCAGAGCAACTGGAAAACGCACTGGATCAAGCGTATGCCGCAAGTAGGGCAAAATCTGAGTTTCTATCTAACATGAGCCATGAGATGCGGACACCTCTCAACGCCATTTTTGGAATGACAACCTTGGGCAAAAAAGCAAGAAACACAGCTGATAAGAACCTTGCACTCAGAAAAATTGAAGAGGCATCATCACACCTGCTTGGAGTTATTTCCGATGTGCTCGATATGGCAAAGATAGAAGCAAACAAACTGGAACTGTTCCCGATTGAATATAATTTTGAGCATATGGTAGAGAGGGCAATTTCCATCGTAAGTTTCCGCAGAGAGGAAAAGCAACAGACACTCACGTTTAATATTGATAAAAAGTTGCCGCGTTTTGTGATAGGAGATGACCAACGACTTGCGCAGGTTCTTACCAATCTCCTATCAAATGCCGTAAAATTCACCCCTGAGGGAGGTCGCATAAACCTTGATGCGAGTCTTGTGTCAGAGAAAGGTGATACATGTAAAGTTCGTGTAGAAGTGTCGGATACCGGAATAGGGATTTCTAATGAGCAGGCAAAGAAACTATTTAGTGCTTTTGAGCAGGCGAGCAGCGGCACAAACCGTGAATTTGGAGGAACAGGTCTCGGACTTGTGATTTCAAAGAGAATTGTTTCCCTTATGGGTGGGCAGATATCAATTGAATCAGAAGAAGGTCTTGGCACTAAAGTCATATTTACAATCAAAGTCAGGCGGAGTACAAAAAACCTGCATTCCATGCCTAACCCCGATGTGAACCAAAGCAATGTCATAACAGCCCCCGATGAGATTAAGGACGGGGAGTTTTCTGAAAAATCAATGCTGTTCGCTGAAGATGTTGAAATCAACCGCGAAATTCTAATAGCTCTGCTCAGTGGCTCAGGTATTAAAATAGACTGCGCTGAGAACGGTAGGGAAGCCGTCAATTTGATAAAAGAAAATCCTGATAAATATGATATTGTTTTTATGGACATTCAAATGCCTCATATGGACGGGCTTGAGGCAACAAGGCAAATCAGAGAGCTTGATATTAAAAACATCAAAACGCTTCCGATAATTGCAATGACAGCAAATGTGTTCAGAGAGGACATTGAGGAATGTGAGAAAGCGGGTATGAATGCACATCTTGGTAAGCCGCTTGATGTAGCGAAAGTCATACAAGTTCTCAGACAGTATTTGCTAAGGTAACCAACACAAAAGTTTCAGTATCTCACGTCATTCTGCGACTGCGCGCAGAATGACAAGGGTTCCGGTTATCGACAAACAAACAAGGGCTGTAGCGCAGTGCTACAGCCCTTGTAAATTGTATAGTTTTTCTTAGTATTTACCGAAATCTCCCAGGTCTGCATCAGCAGAAGGTGAGGGGAGCTCAGCAGGAGCACTTGGTGCGGATGCTGCGGCAGGTAGGCTGAATGATGAGTTGTTTGCATCTTTTAACTTGAAACGTGAGATGAGTTCTTCAAGCATTATGCTTTGTCCGCTCATTTCCTCAGAGGCGGCGGCAGATTCTTCTGCGGTTGCGCTGTTTTGCTGAACAACTTGCGCCACTTGGTCAACACCACTGTTGACTTGGTCTATGCCGACTGTTTGCTCTTCTGATGAGCGTGCGATGTCGCCGACAAGTTTTGTGCTCTCATCAATACCTGATACGATTTCACGGAGGCTCTCAGCAGTTTCATCTGCGATGCGTGAGCCTTGCTCTGCTTTAGAGATAGAGTCTGCAATGAGTGCTTCCGTATCTTTTGCGGCCTCTGAACTCTTTGCGGCGAGGTTACGTACTTCTTCCGCGACAACTGCAAAGCCTTTACCATGCTGACCTGCTCTTGCGGCTTCAACAGCGGCATTGAGAGCGAGGATGTTTGTTTGGAATGCGATGTCGTCGATTGACTTAATAACTTTTCCGATGTTTTGGCTGGATTCGTTAATGTCTTTTACTGCTGACATCATTTCATCCATTTGACCGCTGCCTTTTTCTGCACTTGTTTTAATTGTAGTTGCAAGTGTTGCTGCGCGGCTTGCCATATCTGCATTTTCTTTAGTTTTTGCGGCAATGTCGGAGATTGATGCGCTGAGCTGTTGGACTGATGCGGCTTGCTCTGTACTACCTTGGGCAAGTGACTGAGCTCCGTCGGAAATTTGCTTACTACCGGCAGAAACTTGTCCGGAAGCGTTGTTTATTTCGTTAAACATATTGTTAAGGTTTTTCATCATTGTGACGAGAGAATTACCCATTGTGTCTCTTGCAGAGAGAGGAACCAGGTCACTTCTGAGGTCACCGCCGGCGACTGTTTCGAGTTCACCTGCGATAACAGTTACTCGCTGAACAAATGATGCGGCACCGTTGATTGCCAAACCGATTTCGTCTTTATTTTGACCGTACTTACCGATAACAGCTTTGTCTTCAGGGCTGAGTTCGATATCACCTGTTCCGCCTGCTTTGCTGAAGAACTGAGCGAGG
Source organism: Oscillospiraceae bacterium (assembly GCA_009787625.1). Taxonomy (GTDB): domain Bacteria; phylum Bacillota; class Clostridia; order Oscillospirales; family Oscillospiraceae; genus WRMH01. The sequence goes on along the minus strand of WQSX01000004.1, from coordinate 35,338 downwards.
GTGACAAGCGGCTTGCTGATAAGTCCTGAGATGTAGAACGCAAGTACCAGTGCAACAGCTACTGCAAATACGAGCACTGCGATGATAACTATAAGCATCATACCGCTCAAATCTACATTCGTTTGTTCCAAATCAGCAGCTTGACCGACACGCACTCCAAGTATAGAGCTGATGTTGTTAGCAATTTGATCGCCGGCGGCTGTTGTTCTGCCGAGAATTTCCATCATGGTTGCTGTGTCAGCATCTTCTCGTGCAGCTTGCACCATTTCAAGTGCGCCGGGAGCGAAAATGGTTGAGTAAGCAGTATCGATTTCGCTGGCAGCTTGGAGCGCTTCGGGTGAGTGCAGATACTGCCTGAAATCATTGAAGAAAATCAAGAAGTTTTGCTTACGATCTATAAGTTCTGCTTCAAAGTTGTCGATAGCGGCTTGGTTGCCTGAGTTGAGTGCGACATTTCTCATTTGGACTCTGATGCGCTGGAAATACTCCGATGCATAACCCATAGTAGTCATGGGTTGCAGTTGTTGGCTGTACATTTCGGTACTTGCTGCGGCAATTTGTTGCATACCAACTATACCGACAATTCCAACGGCGGCTGTCAGGATAATTACGAGAACGAAACTGACCAAAAGTTTTGCTGATACTTTCATGTTTTTCATGCTTTTTTCACTCCATATTCATTTTATGATTTATGTCTTTGCTTAACTTAGGCTATTAATTATCAAAATACAAACATTTGAATAATACTATACCTTCAGCAATAATACATTATAGTTACACTAAAGTCAAGAGAAAATGTCACGATTTTGTCACATTTTACAAATTAGTAATAATTAATATGTTATTTATTCAAGAATAGTTTAGAAAGAGTTGTTTTTATTAAGTCAGGCATACGACAAACTTAGTTAAATCTTCAGCAATAACATCGGGAACAAATGCAGAATTTTCTAAGTCTCCACGCTTGGTTTCGCCCGAGAGTACGAGCACCGAGCGTGCCTTAGTTCCTGTCGTCACGGCAATATCAGTGTAGAGCCTATCACCGACAAAACATAGCTCGCTTACAGAGTATCCGGTTTTCTTTATAATATACTCCAAAGTGTATAGGGAGGGCTTGCCGAAAAACTCAGGAGTGACACCCGTAGAAGCCTGAGCAGCGGCGGCGAGCGAGCCGCAGTCCGGGATATAACCGCCTTCAATAGGGCAGTTATAATCCATGTGAACACCATAATAGGGAAGACCGTCACGGACAAAATCGCAGAGCTTTGTAAGTCGCTCATAGTCCATATCCTTATCAAAACCAAGAACCACAAAATCAGGATTTTCATCAACGAGAACATATCCCGCATTTGCAAAATCGTCCAAAAGCGCTTTTGTGCCGCAGACAAAGGCTTTGCTCACTTTATTAGTGCTACTCATATGGGCTTGCTTTGCTTTGAGGTAGTCAAGCAGAACATGAGTTGACATCAAAAGTTTGTCAGGCGAAACGTCAATCCCCATGCGCCCCAGTTTTTCCAGATAATTCGCCGAATTTTGTGATGAGTTATTTGTGTAGAATATATAGTCCATACCGAGTTCTCTCAGCTTTTCCAGTACAGACAGCGTGTATGGAAATATTTTATCTCCCAGGTAAATAGTGCCGTCCATATCGAGGACAAGACACTTCACGCCGGTTAGGGCGTTTCGCGTAAAATATTCCCCCGCAAAGTCAGCAAAGTAGTCAAGTTTACCCAAGTCGCCAAAAAGTTGAAGCAAGGTATACAGTTTCTTACGGTCGCGTGAATAAATTACGCTATCTTTTAGCGAGCGCTCGTCAAGGAGTATTTCCGATAATCGCAGGGGAGCCTCTGCATTTTTGAGTATATCAGCGACAAATTCAGGTTCGGGGAGTGACTCGGCAATTTTAATAATTTCGCACCAATTCTCTTGCAGATGCGAAAGTGAGAGATTTGGGTTTTCGGTGCCCAAAATAGTTTCCGCAGACCGCCCGTAGAGACGGCGGATGTTTTCCTCATACTTTTCATCTATATATGGTATTTTGTTAGGCACGGTATCGGCAGTTTTAAGAAACTCTTTCCACATTGCAAGAACTGCAACTGTTGCTATCCCGACCTTTGTTCCATGCAGTGCAGGCTTTCTGCCTTGCGCAAGTGTGCGCATTTCCCAAAAATGAGAGAGATGATGCTCACAGCCGGATGCGGGGCGGCTGTCGCCGTACAAACTTATGGCAATGCCCGTCAAAAGCAATCCTTCTGTGATACTCTGTATGACATTCGGGTCACGCTCAAAAACATGCGGCGCCCCGGCTATAATCTTATCCAGAGCTGAGGTGACAATATTCACTATATCCTCAGGCAGTGGCTCACCCATGAGAATGTGAGACAATCGCCAATCCGCAAGCGCAGTGATTTTTCCAAGCATGTCACCCAGTCCGGCGGCTATGAGGTGCATAGGTGCGGCGGCTAAAATATCAACATCGCAAAAAATTGCCGTAGCACACTGTGAGAGAGGTGTTATTTTAACACCGTGTGAGAGTATGGCGCTTCCGATGGCAGCGTAACCGTCCATAGAGGGCGCAGTTGCAACAATCGCCGAAGGGCACGAAACTTTTTCACCCACAAATGTGCAGATATCGTTTATTGTTCCCGAACCAATGCCGAGAATAAGGTCTATTTCGCGGGAAAACTCTGTTGTCACAATGCCAATAGTATTTTCATTCGGCAATGGCTCATACTCGTTTAACATACATTCGCGCACTGCAATTCCGGCATTTTTTAACATTTCGATAACTCTTTTGCCTGCGACATCATAGGTCGTCAGGTCACAGACCGTCATCACAGACTTGTAGCCATTACTCAAAATCCACTCAGGCACTGTTTCAATAACTCCACTGCCAACTGCAATATGAGGTATGATATGCTTATACTTTTCCCACATGTTTATTACTCCATTTCGTTCTACCCCCTGCCCTCTTTAGTAAAGAGGGTGGCCCCGTAGGGCCGGGTGATTTGTTACACGGACTTTCACAAATGCCTTGTTCTCGCAGGTGATATGCAATTTGCTCCGCTTTTTTCGAGCCATCGGGATCTACACCGCTGTTCTCGAAAAAAGACTCCGCAAACTGCACATCACCTGCTACCTTTGTGCGTTTTCTTAACTCACGCTTTTGGCGGATTAAGATAATGCCTGCGGCAGACAGGTGTAAAAACCACCTCATTGTCGCCGGACACGTCTCCCATAACGACAAAAGAGCCGCTATATTGTGGAGTGCCATTTATGCGGAGCAGATTTTTAGTAGCTTTGCTTGTGCAATATTGGCAAACATTTTTTATCTCTTCAATGGTGTCAGCCCAATACATAAGAGCGGCACTTCCTTCAAAAAGTTCACCGTCGAGATATGAACACCGCAGTCCATAGCAGAGAACGGGGATATTTTTTTCATCAACAACCATTGCGAGTTGCCGCACCTGTTCTTTTGTTAAAAACTGAGCTTCCTCGACCAAGATTGCGGCAATTTTGATTACTTCAAGCTGTTCGGCGATGAATTTCTGCAAATTGAGCGAATCATTGATTAAAGCCGCAGGCTGAGATGTTACAATAGCACGAGATTTGACCTCTCCCGCCATTCCCCACCGCGTATCCTTATCAGGCTTTAAGATAATAACATTTTTTTCCTGATTGATGTAATTATCCGCAACCATAAGTAAGTTTGCAGTTTTACCTGAGTTCATTGCTCCATATCGAAAATAAAGTTTAGCCATAACAATCCATTCCTTTTTATGATAAAATAGAAACTATTAAGCCTACTAAGTATATCAAACTATGCTCAATTCGTAAATGAAAAGAATGTTTTATGTAAATTATTTCAAATCTGATAAAAAAAGCGGACAAAAAACGCTAAAGTTTTGATGTATTTCTTCCGATAATCGAAATAGGGTGTGTTATGCACAGAAATATTTGATAGCAGCGCTATCAATGTTAAGATAATAATTGGGAAGTCAAGGAGGGCATCACGATGAATGTAAGAAACAGTATGAGTAGCATAATCAACAATATGTCAAGAGAATCTCTTATGAGTATAGCATCAAAGGTTGAAAGGCTTGCAGGGCAAGATCTGCGACAACTTCCGACCCCCGGTACTAACTTTGGTTCTCTCTCAGAAGAAGATTTATTGATGGGTGAAATTAGAGAAGCTATTGGCCGCTATGCACCGCAAGAAAGGCATAATCCTCGTGGCAGGGTGGGAATTACGCCTCCTGAGATTACTGCAATGCGCCGTGCCCGCCACGAGGCAGGACTTATCCCAAATGTTGCGCCCGGTCAGAGTATAGGTCAATTCAGCTTTAACCCCGAAACTCGCGAAGTTCGGGTATATAATAATGTTCAGGAGTGGAGAGATTCCATATTCCGCAGTCAAAGAGAGGGCGATATGGAGTTGGTGAGTCAATTGATGGAAAGAATAAACGCAATAAGAGCGACAGACTCACAGTCAGGCAGCGGCGTTAACATAACTGTGTAAGTTAAAAAGCAAGGGTCACCCACCGACAAGTAACTTCCAGCCTAATGGCAATGGTATTTTAGCATAAAGAAGCGAGGGGAGCAGAGACATTGTTTTGTTAGCATAGTGCCGGTAAAGCAATGTTATATTTTCTTGCCTTTTGCAACAAGGAAGACTGCTGTTGAATTTTAAGAAAAATAATGATAAACTAATGACAGCGAAAGGGGGATTTTACTATGCCGAATATAATGCCGGTATCAGATTTACGAAACTATAACGAAGTATTAAAAGAAATTGCAGTTGGTGAACCTGTGTTTTTAACAAAAAACGGGAGAGGCCGTTATGCGATTTTGGATTTGAGTGAGTATGAGAGAATTCAAGCCACCATAAGGCTACTCGGAGAACTGGAAAAAGGTGAAAAGAGCGGTCGCGAGAAAGGTTGGCTATCTGCTGACGAAATAAAAGCTCGGTTTGGAATTGAAAATGAATAATATTAACTATTCCCACGAATCGTCAACTGATCTTGCTATGATAGAAAAATATATCACCGACGAGCTGACAAGTCCGAAAGCGGCGAAAAGCACAATTGCAAAGATTATCAGAAAAATTGGTTTGCTCCGAGAGCATGCTGAACTTGGTGCGAAACTGTCATCAATAGCCGATGTTGACGTTGATTATCGCTTTCTTGTAAGTGGAAAATATATTGTATTTTACCGTATTGACGGAAACGATATATATATTATCCGTGTGATTTATGCTAGAAGAGATTATATTTCTTTGCTATTTGGCGAGGAACAAGATTCATGAGAATTGCAGCAGGTTTGTACACAGGGGTGAGGATAAGTAAAGCTACCCCCCCCCATAATTCACCCACCGAGCCACTCGTTAAACCCACCGTTGAACACCGTAATATCACCGCTTTCATATGGTTCATCTTCGCTAATCACCTTAAATAAGGTAGTCTTGCCTGAACCGTTTCTCCCCAGCAATCCGACTTTTTCACCTTTGTAAATTTCAAAACTAATCCCCTTGAGGACATGGTTCGCGCCGTAGTACTTATTCAATTCATGTACTGATATATCTATCATGTTAAAAACTCATCGTATTTTATGTATTATTCACCGCACTAGCAGATAATGGGCTGTTTGCGGAGTCTTTTTTGCGAGAACAGCGGTGTAGATCCCGATGGCTCGAAAAAAAGCGGAGCAAATTGTCCATTATCTGCGGATAACGAGCACTATAAATTTGGACAACAAAAAAAATCCTGTGCAGACTGTTTTGACTGCACAGGACACCAGATATAAAAGGAGCAAAATTATGCTACTTTATCATGTGGTGATAAGCACTCAAAACAATTAACTCTTTCAAAATGGGCAGACTGCTCCCATGCATAAGCTGATTCCATTGCGAGCTGGTGGTTAGAAACCGCCAAAAGGGCGCAACTATCCCATGCACCCATTGTTTTGAATGTGAATCTACGTACTACATCGCTTCCTAAGAAAACATCTAATATGTAACGTAAACCAAATTGCCTCAAGCCTCTCACCACCTTTCATCTTTAAATTTATCTGATTTTAACAGCAAAAATGCAAAAAGTAAAGAAAAATTTTAATACTCTAAGGATTGAATTTTAATAAACTTTGGAGTATACTCAGGTGAGGTATTTAAGCATATAAATAAATTTGGCAAATATTAGAGAGGTTACAATGAAAATTAGTTATGTTCCCAGAGGCGTATGTAGCAACAAGTTTGATATAGAGGTAGAAAACGGCATCGTTAAAAATGTCGAAATTGCGGGCGGTTGTCCCGGAAATTTATTCGGGCTGTCCAAACTCGTTCAAGGGCAAGAAGTTTCAAAAGTGATTGAGCAACTGGAGGGAATCACTTGCGGACACAAGAATACATCATGCCCCGACCAGTTGGCACAGGCACTCAAAACAACCTTAAACTAAAATCAGCAATGAATGGTCATAAAAATTAGCAATGAGGTGAAGTTTTGTCGGAGCAACCTAAAAAATTAGAGCGAGACCAAGCCCTGATTGGGTTTTTTACTCGACTCGCCGTGGAGATGCAAGATCAAGATAACATGCTGGTTGACATTTTGAAGCGTCAAGACAACGCTGTCAAAGCATTAGAGTCAACAGAGCAATACATCAGGCGTAAGCAAATTGAAGTTGATGATGCCCACAGTAGAATGATGGAGTCATTTCAGCACTACCGTTCTGATATGCTCAAACTCGTCAACGAGCAAGATATAATCATCAAAAATATTGACGACCTAAAAAATGTAATCAAGACCACAACATACACACTCGACAATACTAACAAAATGATCTCCGGTCACGATGAGCGGCTTACTCTGCATGAAAAAAAGACAGGTGAGCAGGCTGAGTTTGCCATAAAACAACAAAAGGTCGTGCACGATTCCATTGATGAAGTAAATAAAAAGTTCGTAAAGCTGGGCGCAGACACGGAAAAACGTCTCGACACATTTCAGCGCGAGACGCTGGAGCAGTTAAATAAAACAAGCAGCGACTTCATACATCTCCATGCAGACACAGAAAAACGCATGGACGGATTCCGCCGTGATACAACAAACCAGCTCGAAAAGTTCCAACGCGAAACAACACGTAGGCTCTTGCTGTTAGACAGCATAGTAAACTCACTGGAAACACTGCTTGTACGCACAGACCCAAACATGAAAAAGCGTCCATGGATAGTACGAGTGTTCGGCAGAATATCAAACTTCTTCCGATTTAAATTGCCATTTCTAATAAAAAAGTAGGGGACGATGGCAATCGTCCCGCAAACCTCGCACTGCTCCCGCAGATTATGGACAATTTGTTCCGCTTTTTTCGAGCCATCGGGATCTACACCGCTGTTCTCGAAAAAAGACTCCACAAACTGCCCATAATCTGCTGCCTCGGTGCTTGAATTACTCACTAACCCGCCGGCTTAAACCCATCTTTGAGTGATGTTGCTCTGTTAAACACTAGGTTGCCCGGCTTTGAGTCTTTATTATCCACGGAAAAATATCCGAGCCGCAGGAACTGGAAATCCTGTGGTGCTTCTGCATTTTCCAACAATTTTTCCGCCTTACATCTGCTTAAAATTTCGAGTGAATCAGGGTTAATGAGCTCAAGGAAATCCTTACCTGATGCGTCGGGCTCAGGGTCGGTAAAGAGTCTGTCATAGAGCCTTACTTCGCAGTCTACAGCAGTTTGAGCATCAGCCCAGTGAATTGTACCGCGCACCTTGCGCCCGTCGGGTGTTGTGCCGCCTCTCGTTTCGGGGTCGTATTCCGCTGTTACGACAGTCACATTGCCGTTTGCGTCCGTTTCGTAACCTGTGCATTTTACAATATATGCACCTTTTAGTCTTACCTCATTGCCCACAAAAAGCCTGTTATATTTTTTAGGTGGGTCAATCATAAAGTCATCGCTTTCGACCCAAACCTCACGTGAGAAAGCGACATCACGCTCGCCCGCTGCTTCGTCATTGGGGTTGTTTTCAACCTTCAGCGTTTCGGATTTGCCTTCAGGATAGTTTGTGATAATCAGACGGACAGGTCTGAGTACAACCATCGCACGCTGTGCATGGGAGTTTAAATCTTCGCGCAGGCAGTGCTCCAGCAGAGAGTATTCTATGGTGTTTGACGTTAGACCGACGCTGATTCTTTTGCAAAAGTCATTTATAGACTGTGGTGTGTAACCGCGGCGGCGAAGGCCTCTTATGGTGGGGAGCCTTGGGTCGTCCCAACCGCTCACATGTCCGTCCTCGACCAGTTTCCGTAGCTTTCGCTTTGACATAACTGTATGGTCAAGGCTTCGCCTGCCAAACTCTATTTGCCGAGGATTACTTGGAACGTCGGTGTTCTCCAAAACCCAATTATAGAGCGGTCTATGCTCTTTATACTCAAGCGAGCAAAACGAGTGAGTGATATCCTCAAGCGCGTCTTGTATGGGATGCGCAAAATCATACATTGGATAGATGCACCATTTATCACCTTGACGGTGGTGGTGCGCATGTTTTATGCGGTAAATAACAGGGTCGCGCATGTTGAAATTACCGCTTTCAAGGTCTATTTTTGCCCTAAGTGTCATGGCACCTTCCGGGAATTCCTTGTTTTTCATACGCTCAAATAAATCGAGACTTTCTTCGATAGGCCTGTCTCTGTGTGGAGAAGTTGCGGGAACTCCGATGCCACCACGGTTTTGCTTGAATTCTTCGGGAGACATTTCGCATATATATGCAAGCCCTTTTTTTATAAGCCCAACGGCGAGCTCATATGTTCTCTCAAAATAATCACTTCCGAAGAACAACCTGTCGCCCCAATCAAGCCCCAGCCACTTTACATCTTCACAAATAGCTTCGACAAACTCGTCCTCTTCGGTATCCGGGTTGGTATCGTCAAAACGGAGATTACAAAGCCCACCGAACTGCTCGGCGATGTTCATGCTGATGGAAAATGCCATCGCATGTCCGATATGGGGATATCCGTTTGGTTCAGGCGGCAGACGTGTGCGAACAGTTTTTCCCTCAAACTGCCCACCGGGAGCTATATCTTCTTCAACAAATGCTTCAATAAAATTCTTTGAAAGTTCTTCCATTTTAGTACCTTCCTATGATAGAATAGCTTTAGTTACCCATTAGAATATCATAAATGCGAGGTTTTTACAATGCTGTTTGATTCACAAAAAAAATACCTGCTCTACGATGGTGCAATGGGCACAATGCTCCAAAAGGCAGGCTTAGAGCCGGGCGAGAAACCCGATCTGATGAACATAACAACCCCTGAAGCCGTAGAAAACATACATAAAATGTATGTAGATGCCGGCAGTGACATCATCTGCACAAACACATTCGGCTCAAACAGATTAAACCTAAAAGAGACGGGCTATACACCCGAAGAGATAATTACGGCCGCAGTTGAAATCGCAAAAAGGGCGAGTGCGGGTAGAGCGAAAGTAGCGCTTGACATAGGTTCTACGGGGCATTTATTGGAGCCTTACGGCGATCTGGAACCTGAAGATGCATACGATATTTTCAAAGAAATGGCTGTAGCAGGGGAGAGGGCGGGAGCGGATTTTGCCGCCATCGAAACAATGAGTGACATTCACGAGCTAAAAGAGGCAATGACAGCCGTGAAAGAAAACACGAAGCTACCTATGCTCGTGACTATGACGTTTGAAAAAGCCGGGCGCACATTCATGGGTGTTACCGTTGAAGATTTTGTAAAACTAGCCGAAGAACTGGGTGCATCGGCAATAGGGCTAAATTGCAGCTTAGAACCACCGGCAATGGAAGAAACGGCGAAAGAACTTTTTAAACAAACAAAGTTACCGATAATCATAAAACCAAACGCAGGACTACCCGACGGTGAAAGCGGAGCATACCACACAGGAGCAGAGCAATTTGCCGAGCAAATGTTACCCTATGCAAAAATGGGAGCAAAAATACTGGGTGGTTGCTGCGGCACCACCCCGGAGTACATCAAGGCACTTAAAAGTTCGCTGGAGGCTATACTGTAGGGGCGGCCGTCCCCGGTCGCCCGCAACCAAGACATTGAGGAGAACTACATTGAAAAATCAAATCTTTACACCAACCGACATCTTACTACCAAAACTATCAGCGCAGGAAATGGAAAAATGGGCAGTCGTGGCATGCGACCAGTTTACATCTGAGAAAGATTATTGGGAGCGAGTAGAAAAGCAAGTGGGAGATAAGCCATCAACGCTAAAACTCATTATCCCGGAGGCATATCTGGAAGAAGTTGACGAAAAAACGGAAACTAAGAAAATATGCGACACCATGCAGGAGTATTTAAGCACAGACGTTTTTGAAATAATAAAAGATTCTCTGATTTATATTGAGCGGACTCAGCCCGACGGGCGGGTGCGAAAGGGGATAGTAGGAGCGGTTGATTTAGAAGAATACGACTTTACAGGCGCACCCTCTGCAATTCGCGCCAGCGAGGGCACAGTGCTTGACCGCCTGCCGGCACGTGTAGCAGTACGCAAGATTGCACCTCTTGAATTACCGCACATCATCACATTCATAGACGATAAAAACGAAACGGTAATAGAGCCGCTTACAAAGATTGTAGGTACTCTGCCGACACTCTACGATTTTCCACTTATGGAAGGTGGCGGACATATCGCAGGCAAACAAGTGACAGGCGAAAATGCTCAAAATGTATTAAAAGCACTGAGCGCACTTCATGAAAAGAGCGACATGCTGATGATTATGGGCGATGGAAATCACTCGCTTGCCGCGGCAAAAGTCTATTGGGACGAGATAAAGCAAAACATCAGCGAGAGCGAGAGAAAAAACCACCCTGCGAGCAAGGCACTCCTGGAGATGAGTAATGTTTACGATTCTGCGATAGATTTTGAGGCCATTCACAGAGTAATATTCAACATAGACGCAAGTAAATTTATCGAAGAATTTACAAAAGCCATGCCAACGGGTAACAATTATGCAATAAAATGGGTTACAAGCTCAGATAGCGGAGAAATAGGTATAACCGCTGATTGCATTGGCGATCTGTATGCAGTTATGCAAGATTTCGTGGATAAATATGTAGAGCGTAACTCAGGCACTATCGACTATATCCACGGAGACGATACAACAGAAAACCTCGCAAAACAAGAAGGCACAGTGGGGCTGCTTTTACCCTCAATGGAAAAATCAGACTTCTTTGAAACCGTGGCAAAGAGGGGAGTGTTCCCAAGAAAAAGCTTCTCCGTAGGTCACGCCCGCGATAAGCGGTACTATTTAGAATGCAGGGAAATTCGATAAGTCGTTTTGTACTTCGTAAAGTAAGAAAGGTGTGGTCATTATTATGATGAAATCACGTCAGGAAATTAAGGAATATGCAAAGCAGGCATTTAGGGCGCAGAGAAAATCTGCGGTACTCGGGATGTTTTTGGCGTTTCTGCCGCTCGTTGCAGTGAGTGTTTTGGCAATCGCCACAATGATACCAATGTATGTGGCTGTCTTTACGGGATCTTATGCAGTTATGGGAGTCTTTGCGTTTACCGGCATAGGTTTTCTCGTTGTATGGCTTCTGGGCATAGGGGTTACGTACTTTTTGTTTCCGATACTAAATATCAACCTCAAGGGTCTGTTCATCAAAGTTTTCTACGGACAACCTATAAATCACCATGAGCCATATAATGATTTGAAAATCAACTATGGCCGTAAACTTGGCGGCTATTGGTGGCAGTTTTTGTGGCTCTACCTATGGTCATTAGTGGCAGCTCCCGCTGTATATGTAATCATATTAATAGTAACTATCTCTACGTTTGCTTTCTTTAATTTTGAGGGGGCAGTAATAGGTATGCAACTAGCGACTTTTGCATCTGTGGGTATTGTATTTATACCATTTACTATAAAATTCCTAGCCTACTGCATGTCGTCACATATTTTGGCAGTTCACCCAAATGTCACGGCAACAAACGCACTAAACCTTTCAAAGCGTATGACTAGGGGTTACAGAGGTGAAATATTTGTTATGTGGCTGAGTTTCCTGGGCTGGCACATTTTAAATATCTTGACTCTGGGTATTTTGGGAATATTTTTTGTCGGCCCGTATTTCTACACAACAATGGCGGGTTATTTCATAGAGCTCAGAAACATAGCTGTTTCTAACGGCACAATACACCCCTCAGAGTTTGAAGGCTTTGTCCCATATTCAGGGTATTATCCACAGTATTCGCAACAACAGCAGTATCAGCAAGTGCCGCAGTATCAGCAAGTGCCGCAGTATCCGCAGCAACCACCCCCACCGCATCAATAAGAAGAGAGGAAATAAAGCAATTGAATTTTTTTAAACAAGGACCACGGACAGCAGGGCAAAAGGCGCAGGCGGCAAAAACACGGCTAACGTTTCGTGCTATCGCTCTTGGATTTATAGTGTTTTTTGTCATAATGCCAATGCTCGACCCCAACTCTGAACTTGCCGAAGATACCAGCCCAACAGTTTTGTATCTAACTGCCGCAGGCTTTTCATTGGCTGTTATTGCTATTGGAATTGTAACCGCTCGCGAGTATTTCAAAAGTAAAAAAGACGGACTTTTTGATGCAGAGGCATATACCGATGATGAGGGGATTCCCAAACCGCAAGACGAAAACAGTGATGACAACTCAGACATTTCGGACGAGGACGAGCATGACGAGGACGAAGATGAGTATGAATCTGACGATTCCGATGAGTATGAATTTGAGGAAAATGAGGAAAATTACGATTAAATTTCATAATTTCGCAAAAAAATGTTAATAAATTTGCAAAAAGCGTTGACAAATTTGGTAAATTTGCGATAATATATATATCATAAATTGAAGTTCAAATAACTTCAATAAAAAACAAAATAATCGGAGGGAAAATTAATGAGAAAAATTTTGGCAATTCTATTAGTGGTAACATTGGCCGTAGGGCTCACCCTGACACTCACGGCATGTGATGACAATGGTGGTGGCGGCAACGACACGCCAACAATCGGTGTATCAATGCCAACAATGGATCTGCAACGCTGGAATCAAGACGGAGAAAACCTGAGACTTCAACTTGAAGCACAAGGCTTTGAAGTAAATCTTCAATTCGCAGGAAACGACGTTCCTACACAAATTAACCAAATCGAAAGCATGATTGGCTTAGGCGTTGATGTGCTCGTCATTGCAGCTGTCGATGGTGGCTCGCTGACAGAAGTTTTAGGGCAAGCAGAAACAGCAGGAATCCCTGTTATTGCATATGACCGCCTAATCATGGGTACAACTGCGGTAACATACTATGCAACTTTTGACAACTTCCGCGTAGGACAAATGCAAGGCGAATTCCTCAGAGATGCACTTGACCTTCCAAACCAACCCGGTCCTTTCTACATTGAGTTTTTCACAGGCGACCCCGGCGACAACAACATCTTCTTCTTCTTCCCGGGTGCTATGAGTGTACTGCAACCATTCGTTGATGATGGCACAATCGTTGTTCCATCAGGACAAATTGATATTATGGAAGTAGCTACACCGGGCTGGTCTACAGCAGAAGCTCAATCTCGTATGGAAACACTGATTGCCATGAACAACCTCACACCGGGTGGTCATCCGCTTCACGCTGTTATGTGTTCTAATGATTCAACAGCTCAAGGCGTTACAACTGCTCTGCTAAATGCAGGTTGGACAGCAGACAACTTCCCGCTGATTACAGGACAAGACTGTGATATTATCTCTGTTTTGAACATGATTGACGGAACTCAAGCAATGTCTGTTTTCAAAGACACTCGCGTGCTTGCAGATAACGTAGTTCAAATGGTAACCGCTATTATTAACGGCACAACAGTTCCTGTAAACAATCTCGATGAGTACCACAACGGCACAGGATACATTCCTACAAACCTGAGTGAACCAATCGTAGCAACCACTGACAACTATGTTGAGTTACTAATTGATAGTGGCTATTACACAAGAGAGCAACTCACTCGCTAAAACCAACTAAAATCATGAATCCTTTGTGGGCGCTTTTGCCGCCCCCAAAGGATTCTCCCACGTGTCTATAAACTGCCGAAAGGAAATGCATATTGATGGAGGCTCCCTTGCTCCGTATGGAGAACATAACAAAGAACTTCCCGGGTGTAAAGGCTCTCGATGATGTGAATTTAGAGGTTTACCCGGGCACAATACATGCCCTGGTTGGCGAAAACGGAGCAGGCAAATCCACGCTGATGAATGTTCTCAGCGGAGTGTTTGCACACGGTAGCTATGAGGGTAAGATTGTTTTTGATGGGGAGGAATGCCGATTTGGCAAAATCAAAGACAGCGAAAAAAAAGGCATAGTTATTATTCATCAAGAACTGACCCTCAACCCCTATATGAGCATAGGTGAAAATATGTTTCTGGGCAATGAATGCGGCAAAAGTTCTAAAATAGACTGGAACGAAACATATGCTCGTGCGGGAGAATTTCTAAGCCTTGTAGGTTTGGAAGAATCTCCCTACACACTGATTCAGGATATTGGAGTCGGAAAACAGCAACTTGTTGAAATTGTCAAGGCACTTGCGAAAAACGTCCGGCTACTTATTTTAGACGAGCCGACAGCCTCTTTAAACGAAGATGATTCTCAAAATTTGCTGAATCTTTTGCTCAAATTTAAAAGTGAAGGCATGACTTGTATTTTAATTTCGCACAAGTTAAAAGAAGTCGAGCAAGTGGCTGACAAAATCACCATTATACGAGATGGTGCAGTCATTGAAACCCTTATTAAAGGCGAAGATGCGGTAGACGAATATCGAATCGCACGAGGAATGGTTGGCAGAGAGCTAAATGACTATTACCCCAAGCGTGAGAAGCGTGAGATTGGCGATATTTGCCTTGAAGTCGAAAACTGGACAGCATATCATCCGCTTTACAGACAGAACAAAGTATGTGATGGTGTGAATTTTAATGTGCGCCGTGGCGAAGTCGTCGGTATAAGCGGACTTATGGGGTCGGGACGAACTGAGCTTGCCATGAGCATTTTTGGTCATAGTTACGGTGCCAATATTTCAGGTAAGCTCAAAATAGACGGCAGACCTGCACAACTCAGGAATGTCAAAGATGCTATAGCACATAAATTAGCCTATGTAACCGAAGATCGCAAAGTTTTGGGGCTTGTGCTTTCAAATGAAATTCGAATGAATATTACCCTTGCAAACACTTTGCGCATCGCCGCACACGGCTTTCATTTAGACCAAGACCTTGAGCGGAATCTGGCAAATGAATTTAGCAAACGCTTTGGTGTTCGTGCTACAGGTATCGAACAGTTAGTTGGCACTCTTTCAGGAGGAAATCAGCAAAAAGTGCTTCTTGCAAAGTGGATGTTTGCCGAGCCTGATATACTTATACTGGATGAGCCGACACGAGGAATTGATGTTGGCGCAAAATATGAAATATACACACTTATAAACGAACTCATTGCTCAAGGGAAGTCTGTTGTTATGATTTCCAGTGAAATGCCGGAGGTACTCGGCATGTGTGATAGAATATATGTAATGAACGAAGGCAAAATGATAGGTGAATTAGATAGGGAAGAGGCCAGTCAGGAAGTCATTATGATGATGATTCTTCAGGCTTCCCGAGAAACTAACTAAGGGGGAACTATTATAATATGAGTGGTTCATCAAACAATCAAGCGAACGTCACCTCGAAACTTACGCCGGCTACCCATTTTTTGGGAAATGTTTTAGGAAAGTATGCATTACTCATTGTATTGCTGTTAGCAATGCTGATTTTTGACTTCTTGCTTCCGAGTGGGATATCGATGTTTATGCCCCATAACTTGAATAACCTCATTATTCAAAACGGCTACATAGTCATTTTGGCTATTGGTATGCTTCTTTGCATAATCACAGGGGGGAACATTGACCTTTCGGTGGGGAGCATAGTTATACTTGTGGGCGCTTTTGCCGGAATATTTATTGTTGATTGGGGAATCCACCCATACGTTGCAATTTTGATGTGCCTTGCAATTGGAGTTCTGATTGGTTCGTGGCAGGCGTTTTGGATTGCAATAATCGGCATTCCGGCGTTTATTGTTACGCTCTCAGGAATGCTTGTATTCCGAGGTCTCGCGCTCATCCTTATGAATGGCATGAACATAGGGCCGTTCCCTGAAGAATTCAGAAATCTGTTCAACAGCTTCCTCCCCGCACATTGGCTCTCGGAGCCGACTTCCGAAATGGTGTTTATGTCAACACTTGTCATCGGTATAGCCATCAGTGTAATTTTTCTGACTGTAAAGATTATTTCGTACATCAAAAGAAAAAATAAGGGTTACAATGTCGGAAATGTCATACAAGAGATGCTTTATCCTGTAATCATCTGTGCCGCAATCATATTTCTGTTTCATCAGTTGGGAAGACACAACGGAATGCCCGCAGTACTCGTTCTAATCGGTATTGTATTTCTGGTCTATAGCTATTTTACTCAAAACACTATATGGGGCAGACATCTGTATGCTATGGGTGGCAATGCCAAAGCCGCCCGCCTTTCGGGTATCAATACCAAACGTATGCTGTTTTTCGCCTATGCCAACAACGGCTTTCTTGCCGGACTTGCCGCATTGGTTGTCGCCGCACGTTTCAACCAAGCCTCAACGATGGCAGGGCAAGGCTTTGAACTGAGTGCTATAGCCGCATGTTTTATAGGTGGAGCCTCTGCTTCAGGCGGTACAGGCAAAGTTGGCAGAGTTGTAATTGGAGCTGTGTTGATGGGTGTCTTAAACATAGGTATGACGATGCTTCCCGGAGTCAATATAAACTGGCAAAATGTCATCAACGGGCTTGTTCTTCTGGCGGCAGTGACTTTTGATGTCATATCGAAGAACAAAAAAGGAAGTGTAGCGTAGGAGAATCTGCGAAAAACGGCGAAAAAGTACGAAAACAAAAGCTAGAGCAAGATATCTTGCTCTAGCTTTTGTCTCAAAGGTCAAAGATGGTCAAAATGCGGGTTGCGGCACACGTGCTGAAGTGGTATCATGCATTTAAGGTCAAAGATAGTCAAAGTCAAATTAAAGCTCAAGTTTAACACAGAAAAGACGAAAACCATTATAGTAAGTTAAACGCAAAAGAAAACAAAGCGCAAAGGAGGCATACATGCGAGTCAGTGATGTAATAGCAGGTTTTATAGATGAAGTGCTCAGTGAAGCAGGTGGAACAGTAGAACTCCAACGCTCTGAGCTTGCAGGCAGATTTAACTGTGTGCCAAGTCAGATAAACTATGTCATATCAACACGTTTTTCACCGGAACATGGCTACATAGTAGAGAGTAGGCGGGGCGGTGGAGGTTACATCAGAATCAAGCGTGTTGCAGTAGAGGCAAAACTGCTCATAATGCACACAATCAACGCAATCGGCGACACACTCGATGCAAACACAGCAACAGCACTCATAGCAAATCTTCGACAAAGTAAAGCAATAAACGATGAAAAAGCAGGTCTGATACTCGCCGCAATCAGCACAAGAGCGCTGAAATCGGCAAGACCTATGGAACGAGACGAACTGCGAGCAAGCATTCTAAAACAAATGCTAATGCATTCGGTTTAAAATTAAATTAATTGGAGGAACAAACAATGAAATGTCAAAATTGTGGAGAAAATGAAGTGAATTTTCACTATTCATCAAATGTAAACGGCTCAGTAACAGAGACAAACCTATGCTCAGAATGCGCTATGCAATCGGGATATGATATAGAATCTATATTTGACCTTGGTTCATTTTTCAACGAAATGCTCCCGATGCAACCAATGCGCACCCCCTTTAGCGGGCCGGGCAGAGTTAGTGGATTTATGCCCATGGCAATTCCGGTTGTGAGCGCAGATAATATGTTGCCGTTTAAAGTAAACCCCAATATGTACCCGGCAAATCCGGGCGGTCCGCATACAGGCGGACTCCACACTAACACCCCCAATGCAAACAGAGCACATCCGGGGCATAGATATTCGGGTATCAATACGAGAAAAAATGTCGAAGTAGATGAAAATATGAGTAAATTGCGTGAGCTGAATGTTGAGCTGCGAGTTGCTATTGAAAAAGAGGAATTCGAGAGAGCGGCAGAGCTGCGCGACCAAATCAAGGAGCTTAAAGCCGTGATGAAAGGAGATACCAATGAGGTTCGGTGAAAATTACACAGGGTTCTCTGAACGTTCGATAAAAGTCTTTGATATAGCACAGCAGTTGGCCGTTGAGTTAGGACATGAGCAAATTGGCAGTGAGCATATGCTCTATGCGCTATCGCATGACAGTCCGGGACCGGGACAGGCAAACAAGTTTCTGATTGAATCAGGATTAGACAAGGATATTATCTATGACCTAATACTAAAACGCAAGGGCGCCGGTGAGCAGACAGAGAAATTACCGAAAGGCTTTACAGACCGTGCCAGACGAATTGCA
Source organism: Oscillospiraceae bacterium (assembly GCA_009787625.1). GTDB lineage: Bacteria > Bacillota > Clostridia > Oscillospirales > Oscillospiraceae > WRMH01. Next base: position 16,921 of record WQSX01000004.1, on the reverse strand, counting down.
GATATGTCAAGGCTTGAAGCGATGAATAGGGGCTACCCGCAAGCGGGACCGGAACATCTGCTGCTCGGATTACTGCGCGACAGTGAAAGCGATGCGGCGAGTGTAATCTACATGACAGGTCTTGACAATGAAAAATTGTTCTCAGATTTTGTAAAGGCTCTCGGCAGTAATGTTTTTCGCCCGATGACTGTTACTGCAAATGTCGGCAAAACAAAAGACAGCGAAACAAAAATGCTGGATAAGTTCAGCCGTGACTTAACAACGGCGGCGGCAGAAGATGCCCTTGACCCCGTGATTGGCAGGGAGTCGGAGATTGGTAGGGTCATTCAGATTCTATCAAGGCGCACAAAAAATAACCCCGTACTCATCGGTGAGCCGGGTGTTGGCAAAACAGCAATAGCCGAAGGGCTTGCGCAGAGCATAGTTGCAGGCGAAGCTCCCGAAACACTGCTTGACAAGCGCATTGTTACACTTGATTTAAGTGGAATGCTGGCGGGAACAAAATACCGCGGTGACTTTGAAGAGCGCATAAAAACAGCGATTGACGAAGTTCAAAAATCAGGCAATGTGATTTTATTTATTGATGAGCTTCACACAATTATCGGAGCAGGTGCCGCCGAGGGCGCAATAGATGCGGCAAATATCATTAAACCTCTGCTGGGTAGGGGCGAAATGCAGATAATTGGTGCAACAACTCTCAACGAATACAGAAAGCACATCGAAAAAGATGCCGCACTGGAGCGCAGATTCCAGCCTGTAGTTGTAGAAGAGCCGTCGCCTGAGGACTCTATCGAAATTCTAAAAGGGCTACGTGACAAATATGAGCAACACCACAAGTTAAAGATTACAGATGAGGCTTTAGAGGTTGCTGTAAATCTTTCAAGTCGATACATAAACGACAGATTTCTCCCCGATAAGGCGGTTGACCTCATTGATGAGGCATCATCACGTGTAAGGCTTGAAAAGCTGAGAGTTCCCGACTACATAAAAGAACTGGAAACTTCAAAGGTTGAGCTGAGCAAGGAAAAAGAAAAGGCTATACGCGACCAAAACTTTGAGCTTGCCGCAAGTGTCCGTGACCGTGAGCGTGAACTAAACGAAAATATCAAGGTGGCACGTGAGAGTTGGGATAAGTCCAAAAGCGGCAACACTAAAAACGTTGAGGCGGAAGATATTGCGATAATCGTCTCAGACTGGACAGGCATTCCTGTAACGAGCATCACACAAGACGAGAGTGAGCGGCTACTGAAAATGGAAGATACGCTCCACAATCGTGTGGTAGGTCAAGACGATGCTGTCACTGCAATCGCAAAGGCTCTCAGACGTGGCAGGGTAGGGCTGAAAGACCCGAAACGCCCGATTGGTTCGTTTTTGTTCCTGGGTCCGACGGGTGTTGGTAAGACTGAACTTTGCAAGGCTCTTGCCGAAGCGATGTTTGGTGATGAAAACGCCATGCTTCGCATAGATATGTCTGAATACATGGATAAGCACACGACTTCTAAAATGATTGGCTCACCACCGGGTTATGTGGGCTACGAAGAGGGCGGAAATCTCACAGAAAAAGTCCGCCGCAGACCCTACTCGGTACTGCTGTTTGACGAAATCGAAAAGGCTCACGAAGATGTGTTTAACATCTTGCTCCAAGTTATGGAGGATGGTACGCTCACAGATTCACAAGGTAGAAGAGTTGACTTCAAAAACACTATTATAGTAATGACCTCAAATGCCGGAGCGCGCAATATAACAGACGGCCGCACAAAGCTTGGATTTTCAGCAGATGACGATAGCTCCGAGAGCGACCACGAGCAAATTCGCGAGGCTGTGATGGATGAGGTGAAACGCCTGTTTAAGCCTGAGTTCCTAAACAGGATTGACGAGACGATTGTTTTCCACAAACTGAGCAGTGAGCACATAAAAGAAATCTGCGGAAAAATGCTCGAAACAGTAAAAGGTCGCATGAAAAAAGTCGGAATCGACATGACGGTTGACGATTTAGCGGTAGATTTCCTGGCAAAAAAAGGCGACGACCCCATCTACGGGGCAAGGCCACTTCGCAGAGCGATCCAAAGCGCAGTAGAGGACACAGTAGCCGAGCGGATGTTAGAGGGCAAAATAAAAGAGGGCGACTCAATAACGATAACCGCCAAGGACGACAAAATCGAAATAATGTAGAGGACGATGGCAACAAGACAGGGGGACGATTCCTCTGTCTTGCTCCTGTGTTCCTGCGGACTCTATGCTTGCACCGGACTATTCCCTGATTTCAAGCAGTTTTCCCGAATCAACTCTGAGGGCATTCGCTAAGCAGAACAACACATCCAAAGATACTGATTTTTCGGTACCCGGAGCTTCAATGTTTGACATGTGAGTGCGGCTAATGCCGACAATCTCCGCCAATTGAATTTGTGTCAGTCCTCGAAGTTTTCGGTAGTACGCAATATTGAGCCCCAACTGTAGGTATTGATTTTCGTGCTTACAAGTCATCAGTATCACCCCACTCATATTGTAACGAGTTATTGAGTGAGAATAAACAACCGAAAAGTGAGCATATGCAAAATTATAGATTGCATTATTAGTGATATTATTATATACTTCTTATTGCTCCAAGTAGATATAACTCACATATTTATATGATTTTGGTCCTGAATTGCGTGAAAGAGGTTTCTATCCCTACGGCAATATTAGCCGAGGCAACAGTGAGTCATGAAAAGAGAAGCAAGGAAGGATGCAAGAATTTTAGCCTAAATGGAGGTGACCATGGCGCAAACCAAGAGATATAAAAACGCTCTCACAACTGCAAGATATGCTTTGTTGCCAATTTTTATTGCCGTTGTGGTTTTTATTTCCGGGTGTTCAGAACAATCGGACCAGGAGATATGGATTGACTCTTACCGGGACATTCCCGGCATAACGCAAGAACAGATACAGGCAATTGAGCAGCTAAGGATGCGATACGACTATTTTCTGTACGGAATGATTCAGAACGATGAAGCATTTTATACGATAGATGGGGAGATAGCAGGGTTTTCCGCAAGGATGAGTGATTGGCTTACCGAATTATTCGGCATACCGTTTATCCCCGTTATTTATGATACTATAGTTGATTTAATGAACAGTTTTGAAAGCGATACAGTGCATTTCACGGGGCAGTTTCCGCGTATCCCATTGCTTGAAGAGAGATATGCAATGACAGACCCTATATCCAAGCGCTCGGTTGCCATTGCGCGTGCGCCCGGTAGCCGGCCGCTTTCGGAAATCGAGCGGGAACGCGAATTGCACATACTGTTTATAAGAAATTCAGCTCTGCATTCTGTCCTTAGAAGCGAGGGTCTGCTCACTAACTTTTCATACACCCATGTGGATACCCATGAAGAAGCCGCCGAACTTCTTTTGCTTGGTGAGGCGGACGCATACATAGGCGACGGTGTTTTTACCACTTCCGTTAATTTTCCCGGCTTTCGGGTAGAGCCTTTTTTTCCGTTTGTGTTTGGGTATGCAACATTTTCTGCGCTGAACCCCGATTTTATACCAATTGTAGATGCTGTGCAAAAAATTCTGGATAACGGCGGCATGGCTATTCTGTCCAGGCTTTATGCCGATGGCATGGAAGACGCTGCTCGTCACAGGATTTCTTTGTTGCTTACCGAAGAGGAGCGGAAATTTATCACAGACAATCCCGTAATACCGATAGCGGTACACGATGCCGCTTATCCCATCAGTTTTTTTAACGAATGGGAAGGTGAATTCCAAGGCATAGCCATTGATGTTCTGCGAAAAATCGAAACCATTACAGGTATGCGGTTTGAAATTGCCCACCCGGATTTATCGCATCTTGGCTATGTTCATCAGTTATTGCACGAGGGGGAGGTTTACTTGGGTACCGGTCCTTTCCGCGCGGTGATGCAAGAAGATGTGTTGCCTTTTCAGTTTCTGTTTACCGACAGTTTTTTCACAGGTAGATTCACCTTGGTGTCCTACGGCTACATGCCAATTGTCGGCATCAATGAACTTCTTTATATGTGTGTAGGTTTGATGGAAAACACCATCTATGACACGGTTTTCAGCGAAATGTTTCCGCAGCATTTAAGTGTTAAGCGATTTCCAAATATGGATGAACCTTTAGATGCCCTGGAAAATGGCGAAATAGACTTGATTTTCTTGAGTGTCCGTCAAGTTCTTCGGGCGAACCGCCTTTTGGAACGCCCCGGATTCAGGACAAATATCGTCTTCGACAATAGCTATGATGTGTCCTTTGCCATTAACGAAAATATGCCGCTGCTTTCCTCTATTATTGATAAATCTCTCTCTATCATTGATACTGAGCCGATTTCGGATTTTTGGACCGGCAAAACATTTGACTTCACGGTCAGAGTGCTTCAGGCGCAGCGTCCTTGGTTTGTCGGCACGGTGGTTTCACTTGGAGGCATTCTTATTTTATCGTTATTCCTATTCAATATGCTGCGCAAGAGAGAATCGATGAAACACGCAGAAGCAAGTAACCATGCAAAAACCCGCTTCCTTGCCCGCATGAGTCATGAGATACGCACCCCGATCACGTCTGTCATGGGCATTTCTGAAATTCAGTTACAAAGCTTGAATCATCCGCCCGAAACGGAAGAATCGTTTGCGAAAATATACGATTCCTCTAATGTGCTCCTCGGCATTGTGAACGATATACTTGACCTCTCAAAAATCGAAGCCGGGAAACTGGAACTCCTGAGCGAGGAATACGAAGTTGCAACTTTAATCAGCGATGCGGTTGCCCCCTACATAGCACATTTGGAGCATAAAAGTGCCGCTTTTGCGCTTGATGTGGATGAAAATCTGCCCATCTGCCTTATAGGCGATGCACTGCGCATTAAGCAGATTGTAAACAATATTTTATCCAACGCATTTAAATACACAGAATCCGGCACAGTCACGTTGTCACTCGGAGCTGAAAGAGTGAATGACGATAAAACGACGCTAACCATAACAATCCAAGACACAGGATTGGGAATGACACCTGAGCAGTTAAGTGCATTGTTCGGCGACTTCACGCGCTTTCACGGGAGTAAAGGTTCCATTATCGGCACCGGATTAGGTATGCCGATTGTATACAGTCTGACGCAGTTTATGGGTGCAGAAATTGATGTGAAAAGTGAGGTCGGTAAAGGCACGACTGTGTCGGTTCGCATACCTCAGGGCAGTGCAGGAACAGAGGTCATAGGCTCAGAAACTGCCCAAAGTTTACAGCGTCTTGAAATGAGTTCGACTTCAGTCGAGAAGTGGTTCAAGTTTACGCCGGAACCTATGCCCTATGGTAAGGTTCTCATTGTTGACGATGTGGATGCAAATCTCTACGTAGTAAAGGGCTTGCTTGCTTTTTTCAGCATCAATGCCGAGACTTGTGAAAGCGGATACGAGGCGATTGAAAAAATTAAAAGCGACAATAAATATGACATCATCTTTATGGATCAGATGATGCCCGGCATGAATGGTACAGAGACAATGCAAAAACTGCGTGATATGGGATATAATGAGCCGATAGTTGCGCTCACGGCAAATGCACTGATTGGTCAGGCAGATGAATTTATCAAAAACGGTTTTGACGGATTTATTTCAAAACCGGTTCAGACGACGCAGCTTAATACAATTTTGCATAAATTTATCGTTGATAAACAGTCGCAAGAGACAATCGAAGAGGCTAAAAAAGCTGTGACCCAAAATGATATCAGTGAGTACCAAAACAGCGAAAAAGTGCAGAGCAGATTGCGGATAGATTTTGCAAGAAGGCACAGAGGCAAAGTTGGCGAAATAAAGAATTCGATAAGTTCGGGAGACATAGAAACGGCTCATCGCTTGGCGCATACGCTCAAAGGCACCGCCGGATTGATATATGAAACCGCACTGTCTGATATCGCACAGCAGATTGAGAACATTCTGGCAAACGGCGAAACTCCGACCGACGAGCAATTAACCACTATGGAAAATGAGTTGGCGCGAGTTATTGAAAGCATTGGCAGGCCGGAGCAAACAGATGTTTCCGCTGATTGGGACAAAGAGAATATATTGGCGTTGCTTGACAAACTTGAGCAAATGCTTGCAGACAATAATGCCGAGAGTATAAGTTTGCTCGATGAACTTCGCGCAATCCCTGAAGCGGCGGTTTTAATCAGGCAAATCGAGAACTTCGAATTCGCCAGTGCGCGTGATTGCTTAAGTGTGCTCAAGGATGTTTTAGAAGAGCGATAACATCGAAACGGAACTCTGGTTGCTCGATATCTACAGCCCCTTACAATATCAGCTTCATTCCTACAGGCTATTGTTTTTGTGTTTTTTCTTGTATCTGCGCAGGATTTCCGTTCCCGCAATCAATGCAACACCAAGTGTGCCAAGTACAATCGGAAGAATCATTCTACCGGTGATGCCTGTCTGCGGAACTTCGTGTGCAACAGGTGCAACACCGGGCACTGCTCCGGGATACCACCCATATTCTGCTCCGGGCACCTGTACGGGTGGCTGTACAAGATTTTCTTCGGGATCCTCCACCTCTACAAGTGCTTCGCCGCTTATGTTCTCATCGATTAGAGATGTGGCTTCTACTGTGACCGTCCCCGTTTCATTCGGTCCGGCGACTAGTATTCCGCTATTACCGCTAAAAATGACTGTTTCAGGGCAAGTGGTTCCGCTGACTGTCCATCTAATGCCTTGATGTGGATTCTCTCCACCGAATACTTCTGCTTCAAAGCGGTGTTCTTGACCCGGCGAAATAGTGATGTTTGTAGGAGTTATGTCTATACGCTCAATCGCAGTATCAAAAGTTTCCCATCGCGCAAAGAACGTTGTGTCCCTTGTTATTCCTATCGGGAAACTTGCCGCAGTTCCTTCTGCCGCATTCTGAGTTGTGTACCAACCGTGGAAGTAATACCCTCCTGCTCCGGTCGGGTTTTGTGGTGGATCTATTCTTGTGCCGGCAGGTACATTGAATAAATCATAGGTTGGAAAGCCACTAAAATTCCCATAATTCGCATCGAATGTGACTGTGAAAGTGGTTGCTCCTTCTTCCAGCGTATCAAACGGAATAGAGGCTCTGATAATGTCGGTCGGATTGTAGCGTTCAAACTCAGTCTCTGCTCCATTTACCAGCACCATTATGGGCTCCGGTTCATCGGGGAAAAAACCTCCATCATCTATCCTGAGGTATACAATTTTGGTATAATTCTCATCTTGGAAATTATCGCGGACAGGATCCCATCTGGTTCCGGCTCCAACCACGACAGAAAAATCAGGTCCGAAATCCCCAACTATGGTTACGTTGAAGGCACTTTGCGCAGCACCAACTATTGGTGTCGGAATGGTTAATCTTATCACCCCGACACAATCGGCGTTTTCGCAGTCTCCAAGCACATGCCGCACGCAATCAGGGGTGCCGCAAGCAGAGCAATCATTGAACTCAATACACCAAACACACGGGTCGCCACTGACAGCCAGCACATTACCTGCCGGAAGTAAAGACATCGCCCCCAATGCCAGCATAAGGCACAGCACCAACGCCAGTAGGCGGCTAAGGCTCCCTGCACCACCATTTTTTCCTATAATATTCCTCATTTGCATACCTCTCCGTCTTGACCCTGCTATAAGGGTCATGTTTTAGTGTGCCAAACAGGGCAGGGGAACGATTTCGGCACGCTCGTCAATAATACTACACTAACGGCGATTATTAGTATAGTACCCAAGGTGGTATAGTTAGTATTTTTTTTAATGCAAATATTAGGCATATTTAGGGTTCTGTTCACACGTATCACGTCATTGCGGCCTCCGAGCCGCAATCCCATGAATAATGAGCATATCCGTGGGGGATTGCGGGTCAAGCCCGCTTAAATCGGCATTACGAAAGCCGCAATTGCTATTGAGTGCAAGACAGATGCCGCATTTACAAACAGATGAAACACCGAGTGCATATACTTTTTCTTCCTGCCCAGTGCATAAAAGACAACGCCAACAGTGTACAAAACACCACCAGCTATTATCAGCACAAAAAACGCCACGCCGAGAACCTCAATGAGCCGAGTAACCCGAAACATTGCGGCCCACCCCATGCCGAGATAGCAGACCATTGCAAACTTTGAATATTTCTTACGGTCAATTGCGGTGAGAGTGATTCCCAGTGCCGCAAGCCCCCATATAACGCCAAAAATCAACCAAGCGTCAAAAGGGTATACAACGCGAAACTGCCCAAGCACGACGGGTGTATAAGTCCCTGCAATTAATAGATAAATCATGCAGTGGTCTAAGACTCTGAAAACCCGTTTGGGCAAACCAACATGAAGCCCATGGTAAACACTGGACACGGTGAACAAGATAATCACAGAAATTCCGTATATAATCCCACTCACGATTCCCCAAACATTGTGGTGAAGCCCTGCGACAATAACACATGCCAAGAGTGCCACAATTCCAAGACCACCGCCTGTGATGTGAGTTATCATATTAAATAATTCTTCGCCGCGAGTGTAATCAGGCAGGTCAGTTATTTTGAATTTTTTAGGATTTGATGCTGTAGTTGACATTGAATTTCACCGTGTTCCCTGAAATCAGGGAATGCAGACACTTTGAATAGTTTGGTTAACACTTTTAAAAGCTGATTCTAACCAATTGAAAGACATTAGTCAAGTTACAGAACATCGGAAGTGTTGATTATAAGACACATGTTGTTAAATTGCTCATTATTTGATACAATGCTTATCAAAGGTGGTGCAGGCTGTGAAATTTGATTGCTTGATAGTTGATGATGAGGTCATGTTATCTGAAAGTACTCGTGATTACTTCAATACTCTGGGCGTAAAAACCGCTTGGGTGGCTGATGAGAAGTCTTGTTTGGAGTTTTTCCGTGATAACGAGGCAGATTTGATATTGCTCGATATAAATTTGGGTGAAACTTCAGGGTTTGACCTTTGCAATCTTCTGCGAAAAACCATCAATGCGCCGATTTTGTTTATCAGTGCGCGAAAGAGTGACGATGATGTTTTGCTTGCTTTGAATATCGGCGGTGACGATTATATCAAAAAGCCGTATTCTCTCGCTGTTTTGCTCGCAAAAGTCAATGCTGTGCTAAAGCGATACCGGACAAATTCAGCAGATGAGAGTCTTTTTGCCGATGGAGATTTTTGTATAAATTTCGCTGAAAAAAGCGTGCTGATACGTGGTGAAAAAATACAATTGAAGGCGATGGAGTATAAGCTCCTTGCTCATCTTGTCAAGAACCGAAATTGCGTTGTTTCAAAAGATGAGCTCTTTAGGATAGTGTGGGAAGATGCGTTTTCCGATGAAAACACACTTAACGTCCATGTGCGTCGCCTGCGAGAAAAAATCGAGGAAAACCCAAGCAACCCTCGCTTTATAAAAACCGAGCGAGGTGTAGGTTATGTGTTTGAGTCACATTAACTCTTGTCATTCAGCACCGCAATCCCCACGGTTAGCTCGTCATTGCGGGCGTGACCCGCAATCCCCTACAGTTATGCTCATTATTCAGAGGATTGCGGCTCGATTCCCGCAGACGATGGACTATTTACGAAATATTTTTTCGAGCCATCGGGATCTACACCGCTGTTCTCGAAAAAATATTTCGCAAACAGCCCATCATCTGCTACCTTTGTGAATTTTGAGGTGAAATATTGAAAAAAATCTTGGTTATATACATAGCCTTGGCTCTGGTTGGCATTGTTGCGACTTTTTTTGTTTTTAGCCACGAACCTTTAATGCCTGACGTGGTTGCAATACACCACGCTGTGCATACTGCGCTTGAAAGCGACTCTGTACAGGAGGCGGTTACTCAACAAGCTGAATTTTTAATGCAAGTCTTTGAAGAAGCGGACACGGCAAGGCGAAACCGAGAGTTGGTTTTGCAAATTTTTATGCTGGCGCTTATTTTGAGCTTCATTTTAATTGGCATTTTGCTCTACCTGTACTATAAACACAAAATTCTAACACCGTTTCGCAACTTACAAAGTTTTGCGGGGAGTGTGGCTGCGGGTAATTTGGACGTGCCGCTCACCATGGACAGAGATAATATTTTCGGTGCATTTACCGAAAGTTTTGATTTAATGCGTGAGGAACTTCGCACGGCGAAAGAAAATGAAATCAAAGCCGACAGGAGCAAAAAGGAACTCGTGGCTTCACTTGCCCACGATGTAACAACCCCTGTTGCGTCCGTCAGGTCGGCTATAGATATTTTAAGGTTAAAAGCGCAGAGTGAAAATGAGATAAACCTGCTGGATGCGGCGAATAAAAAGCTAGAGCAAATAGACACACTCATAACCGATTTGTTTCACTCAACGCTTGAAGAACTGCAAGAACTGAAAGTAACTCCGGCAGAAATTTCCAGTGTCGAAGTTAGTGAGCTTATTATTCAAGCAGATTATGAAAAGCGCATAAAGCCATTTTCGATTCCCGACTGCATTATAAAGGCAGATGGCTTACGGCTACAGCAGGTGTTTGACAACATAATAAAAAACTCCTACAAATACGCAGGCACGGATATCGTAGTAAACTCAATTATTGATGAAGAACATCTATTTATAGAAATCCAAGATTTTGGAGCAGGTGTATCCGAAAAGGAACTACCGCTTATCACGGGAAAGTTCTATAGAGGGAAAAACATAGAAAAAACAGACGGCTATGGCCTGGGGCTATACTTATCAAAATATTTCATGGAACAAATGCAAGGCGGAATTTACCCTGAAAACTGCGACAATGGCTTTATGATAGTTTTGACATTGAAATTTGCATGAAGCGAGATTGAAAACTCACAAGCAAACGAATTAGCTATTTACAAACTAAAGAAATTAAGGTATAATTTCTTTAGAAAAGGAGTTGATGAAATGCCTGCAATTAAATCAAGCACAGACCTGCGAAATAATTACAACGATATTTCAACTTTTTGCCACAAGCACCAAGAGCCTGTTTTTATCACAAAAAACGGACAGGGCGATTTGGCTGTTATGAGCATTGATTTGTATGAAGTGTTAAATGGTAAATTGGAGTTATATCAGCAGCTTGCCGAAGGTCGTGCTGCAATCAACGAAGGTCGAAAACGTCCTTTGGATGAAGCCATGCAAGATTTGCGCAAACAGGCAAAGGAGCGGGATGATGGACAAGTACAACGTGTATCTCTCTGAACCTGCAGAGCAAGATATAAATGAAATCTCTCTTTACATATCCACTCAGCTTATGGCTCCAATGACAGCCGAGAACATGGTTGATATTCTCTATAAAGCCATGTCAAATCTCGAAATTATGCCAAAAAGGCAACCACTTGTCGGTGATGCTTTTTTGGCAAATCTTGGCTACAGAATATTGCCTGTAAAAAACTACTTAGTTTTCTATTCTGTTAATGAGTCGCCTCCGGATGTGCGAGAAGTCAATGTTGAACGAGTTTTGTATGCAGGGCGTGACTGGCAAAATTTATTAAAGCCGAAAGAGTGAGAAGATACCACTAAAAAGCAAACGATTTAAGGTTAGTTAAGGTTCAGTTAAAGACAATTAAGGTTCAGGCATATATAATAAGGTTGTTCATAAGGAAGAACAATCTTATTTGACTTTAGGAGCAACAATATGAAAAACACTATTTTAGCAACAAAAAAGCTGTGCAAGACTTTTTCCAGCGGAGGTCAGCAACAGCATGTTTTAAAAAATCTTGACCTAGACATTTACGCAGGAGATTTCACCGTTATCATGGGCCCGTCAGGAGCGGGGAAGTCCACGCTATTGTACGCACTTTCGGGAATGGATAAGCCTACCCTTGGAACGGTCAGCTTTTCCGGCAAGGACATCAGCGACTTGTCGAATGACAAACTCGCTGTGTTTCGCAGGGATAACTGCGGATTTGTGTTTCAACAAACTCATTTGCTCGATAACATGAGTATTATGGATAACATAATGGCTTGCGGACTTCTTGTGAGCAAAAATCGCAAGGAAGTGGCTGTGCGAGCGAGGGAACTTCTGAAGAGCCTGGATATCAAAGAAACCATATGGCGCAAATTTCCAACCCAGGTATCGGGTGGAGAAGGGCAGAGAGCGGGGGTTGCCCGTGCTTTGATAAATAATCCGAAAATTGTTTTTGCCGACGAGCCTACAGGTTCTCTCAACTCGACAAGCGGGCAAGCTGTGCTGGACGCACTCACTGAGGTCAACTCCTTGGGGCAGAGTATTGTAATGGTGACACACGATATACGCTCTGCGCTTCGTGGTAGTCGAGTGCTGCATTTTCGTGATGGCGGCGTTGTCGGAGAGTGCATTTTAGGAGAATATCAAAGTGAAAACGCCGAAAGACAAGCAAAACTCAAAGATTTCCTTGCGGAAATGGGGTGGTGACGTGAAAAATATTTGGATATTGACTGCAGCAAATATTCGTAAAGCAAAAAGCCAAACGGCGGGTATGCTCTTGCTGGTAATTATCTCGGCGTTACTGCTAAACGTGGGTTTGGTGCTACTTTTCGGTGTCGGAACTTTCTTTGACGAACTCGCAGAAGAATTGAATGTTCCGCAGTTTTTAGCCGTCACTTTGGAGAGTGAGAGAAATGAAGAGGAGGTGGAGTTTGTGAGAAACTTCCAAAACGTGACGGAAGTTGAAACTCAACCCGTGGTGGCAGGACAGGGAGATGTTGTTTTTGGTGACGATACTTTATTCGCTTTGATACTTGTCTCAAATATAAGTGATGAGCTAAATATGAATAGACCGGTGATGGTTGGGGAAGCACTCCCACTTGAAGGCGATGCTATCTATATTCCTCATTTCATGTTTCTAGGCAGGGGCTTTAGTATTGGAGATGCTTTTGAAATTGAATTTGAAGGTGAAAATTTCACATTTACCATTGCAGGAAGTGTAAAGGATCTTTACTTTGGAAGTAGTATTGACAGCATTTGGCGTTTTTTTGTATCAGACGAAGTGTTTTCAGCCATGTTAAGCGAACTTCCATATAATAGAGCTATGATGATTTCAGCGCATATGACTGAAGGATGGAATAGCCTCGTCTTTGAATTTTATACATCAGTGGGAGGTGTTACTTCAAGGTCGATTAGTGGCGTGCGAGGTAATGTTGCTATGGTACCCACAATTGCGGCGATAATGGTTGTAGTGTTTTCTTTCATTTTGCTCGTAGTAGCGGCTATTGTTATACGTTTTCGCATTAACAATGATATTGAGGAGAGCATGGTGAACATCGGTGTGTTAAAGGCAATGGGTTACCGCAATTATCAAATTATCTCTTCAATCATTTTACAGTTTGGTTTAGTTGCATTGCTCGGCGGGGTGTTGGGAGTTTTTGTTTCACAAATATTACTTCCGGTGGTGACAAGTATTTTTGAGCCAATGCACGGCATACCTTGGAATCCTGCATTTGACGTTGCTATGCTCATAATTACACTTATTTCCGTTATGGCAATTGTATTGCTATTCATATTTATAACCTCAAGGCGGATAAATAAATTGCACCCGCTTATTGCTTTGCGAGGTGGATTAACCACCCATAATTTTACAAAAAATCATCTTCCGCTGGATAAAAGCCGTGGCGCACTTAATATGCTCATTGCTTTCAAGCAACTTTTCAAAAATAAAAAACAAGCCGTGATGGTATGCCTCATCGTTGCTGCGGTGACTTTTGCATCAGTTTCAGGTCTGAGTTTACATTACAACGTGAACGTAAATACTGCTGCGTTTATGGGCTTGTTTGGAGAGATTCCGGATGTCTATGTCATGGTAAGTGACCCGGAACATGAAGCGGAATTTAGGGAAATACTCAGTGAACACCCCCATGTAGAAAGAGCCTTTGGTCATTCGCTAATTCCTATGACTTCGGAGCTATCGGTCGAAGGACTCAGAGTTCCTTTTCTGGTCGTAGAGAATTTTGATTATTTGACAGGAAATCCGATAATTGAAGGGCGCCTCCCTATATTGAGTAGCGAAGTGGTCTTTGATACGGGCTCTATTGAACTTTTGGAGAAAAGTGTAGGCGATTGGGTGACAATCAGTAGTGAATACTTTGAGCAAGATTTTATAATAACCGGCATTGTGCAGAGCATGAACAACTTTTTCGGAATGATAAGCTATCAAGGGAAACAGCAAATCGTGCCTGAGTTTGTGCTTGATGAGTTTTATATTTATCTGGCCCCGGGTGCAGATGCAGAAGCATTTAAAGAGTCGATTTTGTCATTACATGGAGATATTATAGCAAACGTGATTCATTTGCAGGCACAGTTTGAAGGTCAAATGGGTGCAATGGGCGACATTTTTGCCGCCGTGAACATTGTAATAATGGTGGTGGTCGCCGCTGTTGTAGTTTTAGTTTTGTATTTAATAATCAAGACCATAATTATCCGCAGAAAGCGCGAACTGGGCATACAAAAGGCTATAGGCTTCACGACTATACAGCTTATGAGTCAAATTACACTGAGCCTCAGCCCACCAATCATATTTGGTGCAATAATCGGCGCAATTAACGGCTACTTTGGCTTTAACCCCATGTTCATCGCAATAGTTCGAGGCATGGGAATATCACAGGCAGACATGCCTGTCCCTGTAGCATGGGTAGTGATGGTATCGGTCGGACTCGTTGCACTGGCATACGCGGTTTCAATGCTGATAGCAGGAAGAATCCGCAAGATTTCAGCTTATGGGTTAGTGAGCGAGTAGGGGCTGATACGAAGTTAAAATGCACAGGGTAGCCTGGGATGGGCGGTTTGTGGAGTCATTTTTGCGAGAACAGCGGTGTAGATCCCGATGGCTCGCAAAAATGCGGAACAAATTGCCCATCTCAGGCGGGGGTCTATACAACAATACGAAAAAATGGAGACAACTCAAAATCATGTTTATATTGCTAAATCATAAAGAATGTTGTATGCTATAGCTAGGCTTCCGGGAAAGGTTGTGATGGAACTATGACAAAACTAAAGGCTGAGGCCGTAGAAATTATTCAGGATTTACCTGATGAAAAGGTTGCAATGGCTCTTGAGTTTTTGACGAAATTGCAGGCGATGTATGAGACTAAAGAACCACTGAATATGTCAAAGCTCACAAAAGATGAACTTGATATTGAAATCGAGAAAGGTCTTGCCGATATAAGAGCGGGAAGGGTAATTCCCGCTGAGGAGGTATGGAAAAAACATCTGAGTTGGGACAATGCATGAATTGAGGTCGGGATATTCCGGCTCGTTTGCGCGAAGATTTGGAAGATTAGAGATTAGAGACTGGTAAGACAGAGAACTCTGCCGTTCCCTGTCTTAATCCGTTTGCAATCAAAAATAACAAGCTACAGTTTTCGCCCCACATACACCAAGTGCTCTGCCCAACTCAAGTATTCGGGCTTTTCATATAATTTTTCGGATATGCTCAAAAGTGCCTCTTTGACTTCTGGAGTCTGCTGCATGAAATTTTCTTCGTTTGGTGCGAGTATGCCCTCTTGCCCGAACAGGTGAAGCTTTTTCAGATTGAACTGCTCCATGAACGGCAACACGTTGTGTTGATTAATGAAGAACGCCTCTGTGAACGCAGTGCCTCCAAAGTTTTTTCCCTCAACCAGCGGTACAAGAAATCTTTCTTCATGCGGCTCAGCAAATTGCTCAGGTGCTTCTCTAAGCATAAATACCAACCCACCGTTCATACTGATGAAAACTGCAAAAAGCATACCTCCGGGTTTTAGTAACTTCAGCGCCGCGTTTACTGTCATAACTCTATCGCTCTCTTCAAGCAAGTGATAAAGCGGACCCATAAGCAGGACATGGTCATACTGCTCATTTATATGCTTATCAACCTCTCGTGCATCTCCGCAAACTGTTTCAATAGGTAAGTCTAAATCCGCCGAGCGATTTTTTGCATAGTTGATATTTTCTTCGGATAAGTCAAAAAGCGTAACATCACAGCCTTTTTCCGCAAGATAAAAGGTGTACCGCCCCGGTCCGCCGCCAATGTCGAGCACTTTATCACCGCTTTTGATGTAGCGGTCAAGCATACGGCATGTCAAAAGAAACTCAGGTCTGCCGTCAATGCGATTCCATTCGACCTCAACGCTTTGATTGTAAAATTCTCTGACGATTTTCATTGATTCTTTCACTTTAGTTTACCTCACTTTTCAAAAATAAAAACGACTAAGGTTTTGAATATCCTTAGCCGTCTTTTTACTTAATTTGATAATGTATGATAGATCCTATTTCAAATAAAGCAAACAAGGGCTAAGCCTGTAATTCCCTGTCGGAAGTACAGACATGACGTTGGTATCATTAAGATTAAAATGCATATATTTTTGCATAACCCCTGCGCCTTTCGTAAGATTTTATTGTGAAATACTACCACGAGTTGCGTGGAATGTCAATGAAAAATATTCTTGCAATCGTAGCCGTATTGTGCTACGATGTATTTATGCCTAAAGATTTTCGAAAGGAATGGTCATTATGATGAACACATACGCTCGCCCCGTGCGCGACTTGCGAAATAACTACAACGAAATTCTTGACTTGGCAAATGAGGGAAACCAAGTGATAATTACACAAAATGGACGCGAAGCCGCTGTTATTATAGGCACTGAAGCGTACAGAGAATACGAGACGTTTTTGCATCAGCAATATATAAATCGTGAGTTGGCGCAAAGGGAGGCTATCGCCAATGACCCGAACACTGTATGGCTAAGCGAAGAAGAATTCTGGGATGGCTTTGAGGATACTTTATGAAATTGCGGATAAAATATTACATGGGTCACGAGATTTAACAAATCTATTGGATTAGAGTGTTAATCTACGATTGCTTATGCCTAAGATTCCGGGTCGCGCAATTTTTTTTTGCTTTTTTTGTAAGCGTCAAATGCGGACGGACAAGACCTCCCGTTCAACCGAGAGGCCTTACTTTTTTTGCCTTGCAAGAATCCGGCACGAACCACGGCAACAACCGTTC